>NZ_JAWDIY010000002.1:0-355438 GCF_032380655.1 Diplocloster hominis
GAGTTTGTTCCGGGCCCTGCCAATAAGAGGTTCTCCCGCCTTCGGAGTTAGCCATTCTTAGGTCCGGCCGAAGTGATTTGGCCCCACGGGATTCGCCGCCCGGTTCCAAAGGCCGGACCACCTCCCTCCCTTCCCGGACCTTAGTCCACAAAATCATTTACCAAAGTTGGCCGTGAATCGTAACATAAAATCCAATACAATATGGAAAGTCAGCTTGACATTTTGCAAAATAGCATTATAATTAAAATGGAAAGCAAACTTTCCAAAAGATCTCCAAAAGGAGGAAAGCAAGTTGAAAAACCGTTTGGAAGAAATCCGAAAGGAGAGGGGGATCAAACAGGAAGAACTGGCGGCTGAGCTTGAGGTTTCCAGGCAGACGATCAGTTCCCTGGAAAATGGGCGATATAATCCGTCCATACTGTTAGCCTTTAAGATCGCCCGGTATTTTGACAGGAGCATTGAAGAGATCTTCCTATATGAGGAAGAAATAATGGAACAAAAGGAGATTCACCCATAATGTGCGTAAAAACGAAAAACGCACACAAGGAGGTAAAGATGAAAAAAGCAAACCAATACGTCATCTTAATTTCAGGCATCATATTACTGATTACAGGCTTCTGCCTGGTAAAGCTGTCCACAGAACCTCAATGGTTCATGCAGACACTGCCCTATGTGTGTATCGGCATCGGCTGCGGAATGTTCGGCCATGGCATAAGTAATATAATCAACAAAAAAGCCCTTGAAAGAGACCCGATACTGGCAAAACAAAAAGATATAGAAGCAAACGATGAAAGAAACATCCAACACGCCAACATATCAAAAGCGAAGGGCTTCACCATGATGACATACGTATTCTCAGCCCTCTTACTTGTATACGCTTTCATGGGCGTATCACCCAAAATCCTCTTACCCTTTGTAATATCCTATCTGTTTGTCCAATTCTACGCCTTCTACCACCGTTTAAAAATCGACGAAGAACAATAATTTAATAAATGTAACAATACGAATGAAAACAAAAAATGCAGGCCCTTCAGGAGAAAAAACCAAGAATACATAACTCTATAAAACCGCCCTCCCAAACACCTCCCCAAAAGCACCACCGTCTAGCGATAGAAGGAACGAAATGGATGCCGGGCTTCAGCGGGCGACTGGCTGGGGTTTTGCAGCTGCGGGTTTGCCGGCCGGGGCGGGGGAGGGATTGCTCATGCGGAAAAAAGACATGGCCGAATAGCGGAGGGAGACTCAAGTAAAAATGGAGGCTCCCACGCCTCCGTTTTTACTGCTTTCAGAGGCTCCCGGAGCTGTCCATGAGGTTGTCTTTTTCCGCATGAGCAATCCCTCCCCCGCCCCGGCCGGCAAACCCGCAGCTGCAAAACCCCAGCCAGTCGCCCGCTGAAGCCCGGCATCCATTTCGTTCCCTCTTTATTCCCCCTTGCCACCCAGTGAAAATGTGGTACAATGGAACAGAATACCAACGAGAAAGTGGAGTTGATGATATTGACATTTACGAAGAAAGACTGGATTTTTTGTATCGCTCTGACGCTTTTGTACGCCTGTATTGCCCTGACCAATGTAGGTTCCAATAAAACGCCGGAGAACGGCTATACCCTGAAACAGGACGGAGCGCCTGCGGTGATTGGATTTGAACAGGAAGAGGATATCGCGCAGATCTGGGTATATTCCGGCATCTCGGAAGGAAATCTGAAGGTGACTTCCGAGGACGGACAGGAGCTTGTTTACGAGCAGAAGTTTGGAAAGATGTACCGTTATGTGGATATTGGCGGGGATTTTCATACAAAACAGCTGACATTCTCTTCAGAATCCGGGGATCTGGAAATTCTGGAGATCGTGTTCCGGGACACTCAGGGAAATCAGATCAGGGGCTACCTGGCGGCCGGGGAACCGGAGGCAAAGAACCTGCTGGATGAATCGGACCATGTGCCTGAGCGCCCTACGTTTACGGACGGGATGTATTTTGACGAGCTGTACCATGCCAGAACGGGATATGAGTATATTCATGGGATGGAACCCTATGAGACGGTGCATCCGCCGCTTGGGAAGGTGCTGATATCCTTTGGAATCCGTATGTTCGGCATGAATCCGTTTGGATGGCGGATTATGGGAGTGATGTTCGGCATCTTTATGGTACCGGTCATGTATGTATTCGGTAAAAGGCTGTTTAAGAAATCCGAATACGCGCTGCTGGCTTCCTTTTTATTTACCTTTGACTTTATGCATTATACACAGTCCAGGATCGCCACCCTGGATGTGTTCGCGGTATTTTTTATACTGCTGATGTTCTATTTTATGTATGAATATTATACGATGGATTTTTACCGGGACGGCTTAAAGAAGACACTGCGGCCCCTGGCGCTTTCGGGAGTGTTTTTTGCGATCGGGGTGGCGGTAAAATGGATCGGAATCTATGCGGGCGCCGGACTGGCGGTGATGTTCTTCACTTCGCTGGTACAGCGGTATCTGAAATACCGGCGGCTTAAGATCGCCGGGGATGAGACCGCGCGGGAAGTGGGGCGGATCTTTAAAAAGAATGCCTGGATTTTGATCGGATGGTGTGTCATTTTCTTTATCGCGCTGCCCATTGGGGTATATCTGCTGGCTTATATTCCGTATTTTAATATCGGGTATGATCTGAAGGGAATCTGGGACTGTCAGGTGACCATGTACAGCTATCATTCCACATTGGAGGCGACGCATCCGTACCAGTCGCTGGCTGTCGAGTGGCCCTATATATTGCGTCCGGTCTGGTATTTTATGGGGACTTTTGAGCCGGAAGGCTCGGTGGCTACGATCTCTGTCATGGGTAATCCCGCGGTCTGGTGGATCTGTTCCACAGGTACCATTGTGCTGATCGTGGCTTTATGCCTGCGGAAAATAAAAGGAAACCCGGCGATCTTTCTGTCTTTGGTGGGCATAGCCTCCAATTTTGTGCCGTGGCTGCTGATCCGCCGCTGTATCTTTATCTACCATTTCTTCGCCACAGTGCCGTTCATCCTGCTGGCGACAGTCTGCCTGCTGTTTGAACTGGAGAAAAAATATCCGAAGCTGGCCTGGGTGAAATGGGCCTGGATGGGTCTGGCCCTGGCGCTGTTTATTCTGTTCTTCCCTGTGATATCCGGGGTGGAATGCTCCACAGCTTATTCCGATGCGCTGGAGTGGCTGCCCGGCTGGACGTTCCGGGGAGTCTGATATTGAATAATAGAGATTCCAGATGCCTGTGCAATCAGAATACCCCGTATCCGGATAAATGTGCGTATGGAGGGCAAGATGAAATACGATAGAATGGAGCCGGCCATATTCCTGGAGCGGCCGAACCGGTTTGTAGCCTATGTTCAGACCCATACGGGCCGGGAGATCTGCCATGTGAAGAATACGGGGCGGTGTGCCGAACTGTTGATTCCAGGGGCTGATATTCTGGTGCAGAGGTGGGATAATCCAAAGCGTAAGACAGCGCTGGATCTGATCGGGGTCTATAAGGGAGAGCGGCTGATCAATATGGATTCTCAGGCGCCTAATCAGGTGGCGGAAGAGTGGATCCGGGAAGGCGGGCTGTTTCCCGCCGCGTCCCTTGTACGAAGGGAAATGAAATATCACAACTCCCGGTTTGATTTATATATAGAAGAAATGGGAAGAAAAATCTTCCTGGAGGTAAAAGGGGTGACGCTGGAACAGGGCGGGACCGCCATGTTCCCGGATGCACCCACAGAACGCGGTATCAAACATCTGAATGAGCTCTGCGACTGCATCCGGGAGGGCTACGAGGCTTATGTGCTTTTCGTGATACAGATGAAGGGAGCAGCCTGTTTTATCCCGAACATGGCGACAGCGCCGGAGTTCGGACAAGCGCTGGTGAGAGCCCAAAAGGCCGGAGTGCGTCTGATGGCCCGGGACTGTGTGGTTACTGTGGATACACTGAAAATCCGGGATGAGGTGGAAATACAGCTGCCACCGGATCTGTGAACAGGTATGGGGGTGTCTTGGGCTGGCAAAACGGGACACCCTCATTACTTACGTGCGATGCATGGAAAATAGTCAGCGGGGCTTTTCAAACGTTACTATTTTTTTAAGCGATAGAATGGAGATGCTATGGAATTAACGGATATTGTAAAGCCGCTGCTTGCGTGGTATGACGGCAATGCCAGAGTCCTGCCCTGGCGGGAGGATGCAACCCCCTACCGGGTATGGGTTTCCGAGATTATGCTGCAGCAGACCCGCGTGGAAGCGGTCAAACCTTATTTTGAACGGTTTACCAGGGAACTCCCGGATGTGCAGGCTCTGGCACGGGTACCGGAGGACAGACTGCTGAAACTATGGGAAGGGTTGGGATATTATAACCGGGTCCGCAATATGCAGAAGGCGGCGAAAAAGGTGGTAAATGAGTGCGCAGGCGAGCTTCCTGCGGACTATCAGCAGCTGCTGGCCCTTCCTGGGATCGGTTCTTATACAGCAGGAGCGATCGCTTCCATTGCCTATCAAATCTGTGTACCGGCAGTGGACGGCAATGTTCTGCGGGTAGTCTCCCGTTTGACGGCCAGCCGGGATGACATATGGAAACAGTCTGTAAAGAAGAGGATGGAACTACAGGTGGGAGATGTGATTCCTGCTGAACGGCCGGGAGCTTTTAATCAGGCTCTGATGGAGCTGGGGGCAATGATATGTGTACCGAACGGCATGGCCAGATGTGACAGCTGTCCGCTCCGGGAACTCTGCGAGGCCAGAAAACAGGGAATTGTCATGGAACTTCCCCAAAAAGCCCCGAAAAAAGCCAGAAAGCTTGAGGACAGGACAATATTGGTTGTCCGGGACGGTGAAAAGGTGGCCATACACAGAAGGCCTCCGAAAGGACTGCTGGCCGGTTTGTATGAATTCCCCAATCTGGAGGGGTTTTTGTCGGACGGCGAGGTGCTGGATTTTTTAAAAGGAAGGAAGCTGTCTCCGATCCGGATTCAGAAGTTAGAACCCTCCAAGCACATATTCAGCCATATCGAATGGCATATGATCGGTTATGTAGTCCGGGTGGAAGAGTTGGAGGATATGGATACCTCTGACTGGATTTTTATCGAACCCCAGGATACCAGGAGGGATTATCCGATACCGGCGGCCTTTGGAGCCTATACCAAATACATGAATATTAAATGGGGATTGGATAATAATTAGAAGAAAAAAGGAGTGATATCTGTGAGTGATGCGATCTGTTTTAACGGAGATATTCTGACTATGGAGGGCGACGAACCCCGCTATGTGGAAGCTCTGTTCGTAAGAGATGGAAGGATTCTGGCTGCCGGAACCAAAAGTGAGATGACAAAGCTTGTGGGCAAGGATACGAAGCTTTTGAATTTACAGGGAAGGACGCTAATGCCCTCTTTCCTGGACCCGCACAGCCATATTACGGCCTACGCCCAGATATTGAGCCAGGCCAGGCTCGGCAGCGCGTCTAATTTTGATGAGCTGGTCGGCTGCCTGAAGAAGTTCCTGGAAGAGCGGTCTTTGGCGCCCGGAGAATTCCTCATGGGGTTTGGCTATGACCACAACAGCCTGGAAGAGGGCCGGCATCCGACCAGAGACGTGCTGGACCGGGTCAGCGAGACCGTACCGGTGATAGCGGTCCACGCATCCGGACACATGGCGGTGCTTAATACAGCAGCCCTCTTAACGCTTGGAATCGACGCTAAGACACCGGAAGTGCCGGGCGGGCGGATCGGCCGGGAAGCGGACGGGGAGACGCCGGATGGCTATCTGGAAGAAAAAGCCTTTATGACATTTTCTTCAAAGATACCCAGGCCCTCTTCGGATTCCGCGGCAGACGCCCTTGAAAAAGCGCAGGATCTGTACGTAAGCTATGGAATTACCACGATTCAGGACGGTTTGACCGA
Source organism: Diplocloster hominis (assembly GCF_032380655.1). Taxonomy (NCBI): domain Bacteria; kingdom Bacillati; phylum Bacillota; class Clostridia; order Lachnospirales; family Lachnospiraceae; genus Diplocloster; species Diplocloster hominis. The sequence goes on from NZ_JAWDIY010000002.1 coordinate 5,892, forward strand.
AGAAGCCTCATTTACCCTATTAAAAGAGGCGGCCATGGCCGGCCGGTTAAAGACGGATATCGTCTGCTACGCGGATCTTTTAAAATCACCGGGACTGGTTCAAAAAGAACCGGAATATGACCGGCATTATAACCGGCATCTGAAAATCGGCGGATATAAGATTATTCTGGACGGTTCCCCCCAGGGACGGACCGCGTGGCTGTCCAAACCCTATGAGGGAGCGCAGGACGGATACAGCGGATATCCGGTCTATACCCAGGAACAGGTGGATGCCTATGCGGCGCGGTCTGAGGAGGAAGGCCGGCAGCTTTTGGTTCACTGCAACGGGGATGCCGCGGCGGAGCAGATGATCAGGGCCTACCAAAAGCCTGCCAAACTGCGTCCGGTCATGATTCACGCGCAGACTGTCCGCAGGGATCAACTGGTGCGGATGAAAGAGCTGGGGATTATCCCATCCTTTTTTGTCGCCCACGTCTACCACTGGGGTGAGATCCACAGGAAAAACCTGGGCGATGCCCGGGCAGAAAGAATCAGCCCTGCAAAGGAAGCTGCGGATCTGAATATGACTTATACCTTTCACCAGGACACGCCGGTAATCGAGCCGGATATGCTGGAGACGGTCTGGTGTGCGGTCAATCGGAAAACCAGAAGCGGCCAAAGCCTGGGAGCGGAATATGCGGTTACTCCGTATGAGGCTTTGCAGGCGGTAACCTGCCATGCGGCCCGGCAGTATTTTGAAGAGGACGAGAAGGGCACGCTAAGCCCGGGAAAACTGGCCGATATGGTCGTATTGTCTGAAAATCCCCTTAAGACGGAACCGGATGCGATCCGCAGGATACGGGTCCTGGCCACATTAAAAGAAGGGGAGCTTCTGTATGAGGCGCCAAAAGAGACAAAGCAGGACGTATAACGGAAGAATTCTTTAAACAAATATGAATGTTCATTAATTTTTGGAAAAGTCCATTGGAATATCGGATAAAAGCCTTTATAATGCAGTTAGTATGGATCAACTAAATGAATGCATAGGGGGATAATGAAAAAATGAAATTATTATCGATCACAGTACCCTGCTATAACTCTGACGGATATATGAAACGATGTATTGATTCCCTGTTAGTCGGCGGAGAGGAGATCGAAATACTGATCGTGGATGACGGGTCTACGGACAAAACCGCACAGATCGCGGACGAATACCAGAAGCAGTTCCCGGGTATCGTAAAAGCGATCCACCAGGAGAACGGGGGACATGGCGAAGCGGTGAACAGCGGTCTTAGGAATGCCACCGGTCTGTATTTTAAAGTGGTGGACAGTGACGACTGGGTAAATGAAGCTGCTTATAAGAAAATATTAAGTGTTCTTCACCAGATGGCGGGAGGCAGAACTACGCTTGATATGCTGATCAGTAATTTTGTCTACGAAAAACAGGGCGCGGTTCACAAGAAGGTCATGCGATATAAGACGGCCTTTCCGGTGGACGAGCTGTTTGGCTGGAAGGACGTGATGCATCTTCACAGAGGCCAGTATATTCTGATGCACTCGGTCATTTACCGCACACAGCTGTTGAGGGAATGTGGATTAGAGCTGCCGAAACATACCTTTTATGTGGATAACATTTTTGTATACCAGCCGCTGCCCTATGTAAAGACGATGTATTACCTGGACGTGAATTTCTACCGCTATTTTATCGGCAGGGACGACCAGTCTGTAAATGAGGAGGTCATGATCCGCAGGATCGACCAGCAGCTTTTAGTCAACCAGCTGATGATCGACGCCTATGACGTATTCCGCATCCCCAACCGGAAACTCAGAAAATATATGATCAATTATCTGGAGATCATGATGACGGTATCTTCTATTATGCTGATCCGTTCCGGAACGGAAGAAAATCTGAATAAGAAAAATGATTTGTGGAAATATTTAAAACAGCAAAATCTCAGGCTGTATATCAAACTGAGATTCGGCCTTTTGGGAAGAGCCTGTAATCTTCCGGGAAAGGGTGGACGAAAGCTTTCGATCGCGGCTTATAAAGTCACGCAGCATTTCTTTGGATTTAATTAAGTTTCCCCCTTTTCAAAAAGTGCCATCTATGTTACTATTATGTGGTATTGAAAACTACATATCATGGTAATTATTTTGGAGGAAATTTATGAGTTATAAAATTGTTGTCGACAGCTGCGGGGAATTACCTGAAAATTTAAAGAAAGATCCGCATTTTGAGACGGTATCCCTGTCTATGGATGTGGATGAGTATCATATAGTAGATGACGAGACATTTGACCAGGCCGATTTTTTGAAAAAAGTAGCGGCCAGCCCGAACTGCCCCAAGTCTTCCTGCCCTTCTCCCAAGAGATATGTGGAAGCCTACGAAGGAGAAGCGGAGCATGTCTACGCGGTGACCCTGTCCGCAGAACTATCCGGTTCCCACAATAGCGCGGTGCTGGCTAAGAAATTATATAAAGAAGAACACGACGACAAGAAAATATGGATATTCAATTCCCGTTCCGCGTCCGTTGGAGAGACCCTGACCGCCATGAAGATACAGCAGTGTGAGGAAGCGGGGATGCCATTTGAAAAGGTGGTAAAAACCGTGGAGGCTTATCTGGATTCCATGAATACCTTTTTCGTATTGGAGTCCCTGGAGACTCTCCGCAAAAACGGCCGGCTGACCGGTGTCAAAGCGCTGGTAGCAAGCGCTCTGAATATCAAACCGGTTATGGGAGCCACGGATGAGGGAACGATCTATCAGCTGGGCCAGGCCCGCGGGGTGCGCAAAGCCCTGATGAAGATGGTAGAACAGATCGGAGAAAAAACACCGGATATTAAGAACAGGGTACTGGGAATCGCCCACTGTAACTGTCCGGAACGGGCGTTGGAAGTGAAAAAGGAGATCATTGCCCGCTATATGCCCAAAGGTATCTTTGTGGTAGACACAGCCGGCATCAGCAGTTTGTACGCAAATGACGGAGGTATCATTATAGCCGTCTGAGTCCGCCGACCGGGAGGGGACTGGCATCTTTCGGCAGCAACGCCAAATCATCAAGCAACTATGTGGAGAAAGGGGCCTGTCCCCGGATGTTGACTGGAATAGTCCACCTCCGGAGAAACAGGCTCTTTATTTCTTCGAACAGACCGGAATCCGGGGACAGTACCCTCCCAGCCGGCTGTGAATAAATTAAAAATTTACAGAATACACTTGACAATAAAGAAAAATATGGTATCATAATAACAGTAATAGTTACTGATATTAAACTTAGAGAAAACAGGAGGATTTAACATGAAAAAATATGTATGTGATCCATGTGGTTATATTTACGATCCGGAAGCAGGGGACCCGGATAATGGAATTGAGCCCGGAACAGCTTTTGAAGATCTTCCGGATGACTGGGTCTGCCCGATCTGTGGTGTGGGCAAAGAATTGTTCTCTGAAGAGTAAAAGATGAAGGAAGCAGTACATACAGATCCCAACCGGTCTGCAGCATTTCCGAACCTGAATTTTACATGAGTTCCCACATCTGAATTTTACACGAGAATCTGGACAGATTCCCCCGAATAGTGTATACTGATACGAGATAAACAGCCGAAGCGGTTGGAACTTATGCACAAGGAGAGAAATACGAATGAGCCAGGAAAAAGTGGATCGCTATAAGAAAGAAAAGGCGAACAGACAGAAAATATTAAAAAAACAAAAAGTGGAGCGGATAGTCTTAAAGGTAGTTGCGGTTGTCGTTATGGTCGCGGCTCTGGGCTGGGTTGGCTTTTCCGTTTACGATATCGTTCAGAAACAGCCTGTGGAAACTGCCTATGTAGATTTGACTGCTGTGGATGACTATATGAGTGGGCTCGATGCTGAGGGAGAAAATCAATAAGAATTTCTTTAAATTCCATTGCATTTTTGTCATAATGTTTGTGATTTTTGTAGTATAATAATTACAGAATTATGACGGTGGTGAAAGTGCATGACTCTGTATGAAAGTATATTTGAACGGAGATCTGTCCGAAATTTCCGGATGGACCCATTGAATGAAAAGAGTATGAGCGGAATCAGCCGATATAAAGAAGAGCTGATTCCGCTTTTTGCGGAAATTGATACGAATATTGAGATCATTTCCAATTTAGACAAGCAGGCCGGTATCAAGGGCATGTTTACAGTAAAGGCTCCTTATTATCTGCTGTTTTATTCCGAAGAACAGGAAGGGTACCTGCTGAACGCGGGCTATATGGCGCAGCAGATGGTATTATACCTGTTTTCCAGGGGAATCGGCAGCTGCTATCAGGGAATGGCCAGATTAGCTGAAGGTGAAGTTGACGAACAGGGCCGGATTCTGGCGCTGGTGATCGCCTTCGGTCAGGCCAAAGGCGAACTTCGCAGGAAACCCTCCGATGCCAAAAGACTGGACCTGCAGGATCTGTGTGTGTACAAAGAAGAACCCGGCCTCAGCGAAAAGCAGCTGCTGGAGGCTGCCCGTTTGGCACCGTCCGCCATGAATGGGCAGCCATGGAGATTTGTGGTGTATAGGAACCGGATCCATGTATTTATGAGAAAATCGGGGCGTTTGTCCTACAGAAGCAGGAAGTGGGAACGGGTGGACATGGGAATAGTCCTTGCACACCTGATGATTGCCATTGATGACCTTTGGATAGACGCTGTGATGAACCGGCTGGAGAATATCACTCATAAGACTGTGCCTAACAATGAGTATGTGATTAGTGTATTGCTGGGGAAATAGTTTTTGATAGGGCGTACTAAGGAGCTAAGAGAACGGAGAACAGGAAGGCGGCAAGATTGTAAAGAACCTATGGAAAAAATCAGGGAAAAATTTTGAAAAATTGTTGACAAAATTGTTATCCTATAGTATATTAAATATTGCGTCCGGCAGTGCTGGATGTGAAATGCGCGAGTGGCTCAGTGGTGGAGTATCGCCTTGCCAAGGCGAGGGTCGCGGGTTCGAATCCCGTCTCGCGCTTTTTTTATTTGAAGAAGGCCGTTGGGTTTCCGCAGAGGAGATCCGGCGGCTTTTTCAATAGCTGGTGCGTTCAGTTGAATAAAAGCCTTCGCGGCATGGGACAGCGGCGGAAAGGAAGAAATGATTATGGAAGAGATTCTGATGAAATGTTCCCTGTTTGAAAATATTAAACCTGATGAAATAGCAGAACTGTTAAGATGTCTGCGGGTAGAAAAGAAGAATTTTTCCAAAAATGATATGGTTTTTACAGCAGGAGATGAAATTCGTAGCATAGGGGTGCTGCTGGAAGGAAAATTGCAGATTCTTAAGGAAGATTTCTGGGGAAACCGGTTGATTATGGCACAGCTTGGGCCGGGGGAGCTTTTTGCAGAGGCATTCGTCTGCGGAGGGATCAAAGAGATTCCGGTCAATATACTGGCGGCTGAGGACAGCGGGATACTACTGTTGGATTATGGGAGAGTGATGACCACCTGTCCGGCATCCTGTGGACATCACAGCAGGCTGATCCGGAATATGGTACAGATTTTGGCCCGAAAGACGATAGAGATGAATCGGAAGATCGAGATTGTAACCCAAAGGTCCATACGGGAAAAAGTACTGGCCTATCTGTCTATGCAGGCGCTTCGAAACGGCAGTAGTTTTGATCTGCCTTTTAATCGACAGGAACTGGCTGATTATCTGGCTGTGGACCGGAGCGCTTTATCCAGTGAACTGGGAAAACTTCAAAATGAAGGTAAAATCCGGTTTCATCGAAATCATTTTCAAATGTTATAAGGAATAGCAGAGTGTTCCGTCAGGATGGTTCGTGTAAAATTTTCCAGAAACTATTGACAAACCAAACTGTAACTATTATAATTACAAATAGAACTGAAACTAATAAATATACAGTTAGGGAAAAGGGGAAGCGAAAATGAAAAAATATGATGCGGTAATCATTGGATTTGGTAAAGGGGGAAAAACGCTGGCACAGGAGCTGGCCGATGCCGGGAAAAATGTGGCATTGATTGAGCGGTCTGAGAAAATGTTTGGCGGAACATGTATCAATGTGGGATGTATTCCATCCAAATCTCTGGTCCATAGTGCGGCGTTATCCTGGAATATGGGCGGCAGCTTTACAGAAAAAGCGCAGCGTTATGAGCAGGCGGTGGCGGAAAAAAACAAGCTGACGGCAAAACTCAGACAAAAAAATTATAAGAAGCTGGATGATCTGCCCAATGTTGAAATCTACGTAGGCAGGGGAAGCCTGCAGGATGCACATACTGTCATAGTAGAAAGAGCGGGAACCAAAGAAGAACTGAAAACAGACCTGATCTTCCTGAATACAGGGGCGAGCCCTTTCGTACCCCCGATTCCGGGCCTCAAAGAGAGTAAATATGCCTATCTGAGCGAAACGCTTCTGGATCTGGAACAGCTGCCCAAACGGCTGGTGATTATAGGCGGAGGCTACATCGGAATGGAATTCGCATCCATGTATCAGAATTTTGGTTCCCAGGTCACTGTTATCCAGGATGGCCCGGTTTTCCTGCCTCGTGAGGACGAAGAAATCGCAGCGGCCGTTCTGCAAAGCCTAAGAGACAGAGGCGTGAGGGTACTGCTATCCTCTAAAACGACCAAAATCACTGATACCGAAGAGCATGCGATTCTCAATGTAACCACCCGGGAGGAAGAGTTGACCCTGCAGGCGGAAGCCATTCTCGTCGCCACCGGCAGAAGGCCGAACGCAGCCGGACTGAATCCCGAAGCCGCCGGTGTGGAACTGACGGAAAGAGGGGCAATCAAAACGGACATCCACCTGAGAACTACCGCTCCTAACATCTGGGCCATGGGAGATGTAACCGGAGGTCTCCAGTTCACCTACATATCCCTGGATGATTACCGGATCGTAAGTTCAGCTGTGCTGGGAGACGGCAGCCGTACCACCGATAACCGGGGAATGGTACCATACAGCGTATTCCTGGATCCGCCGTTTTCACGGGTGGGTCTGAGTGAAAAGGAGGCCAGGGAGAAAGGTCATCAGATAAAAATCGTCCGTCTGCCCGCCATGGCGATCCCCAAAGCCCAGGTGCTGCAAAAACCGACAGGGTTGCTGAAAGCTATTATCGACCAGAGTACCGGACAGATTCTGGGCGCCCATCTGTTCTGCGAGGAATCCTATGAGATGATCAATCTGATAAAACTGGCAATGGACGCAGGACTTCCCTATACGGTCCTGCGGGATGCGATTTATACCCATCCTACTATGAGTGAGGCATTTAACGATTTGTTCCGGGGGTAAAGTGTTTGTGGGGATCGAGGGCCGGGACTGAGGGCTGCGGAAGGGGTGGGATGGTTAGAACCCGGGCGGCGGGCATGGCGGAAGCGGCCTGCTGGGAACGGGCAGGGGACTGCCTGCGTCCCGGGAGAAAACGGACCGGTATCCGCGGCTGTGGGCTTGCGCCGGCGGCTGCTAAGCAAAAACGGACCGGTGGATTCAGGAACCGGGGCTATTCACCAAGAACGCTTGAGGCGTTCTCGGTTCAGAGCCCCTTGCGTGTCGGCGGGGAACGCCGCCACGCATCCTGAATCCACCGGTCCGTTTTTGCTAAGCAGCCGTCCGGCCGCCCAATGCCGCGGATACCGGTCCGTTTTCTCCCGGGACGCAGGCAGCCCCCTGTCCGTTTCCAGCAGGCCGCTTCCGCCATGCCCGCCGCCCGGGCCCTAACCATCCCATCCCTTCCGCAGCCCCCAGTCCCTGCACTGGTGCAGAATTTTCGCAGTTGATGATTTTCGGGGCTGATGGTATATTTAGGAAGTAGTGATAAAAGGTAATAGTGATAAAAAGTAATAGCGATAAAAAGTAATAGTGATAAAAAGTAATAGTGATAAAAGGTATTAGTGATATAAGGTATTAGTGGTAAAAAATAGTAAGGTAAAAGATAGTAGTAATTATGGAGTGCAATAAAATGATGGGGGAGTGTAGCATGAAATTGACTGTGTTGGTGGACAACAATACATTTATAGATCAGTATTATTTAGGGGAACCGGCAGCCTGTTTTTATCTGGAAGCAGGTGAAGAGAAAATCCTGTTTGATGCGGGATATTCAAATGTCTTTCTTAAGAATGCCTGTAGTATGGGAATTGATTTGACACAGCTTGACAGGGTGGTTATTTCACACGGACATAATGATCATACCGGCGGCTTGAGATATTTGAGCGAATGGATGGAGACATCCCAGTTAGAACTGATCGCCCACCCCGAAACCTTTTGGGAAAAAGAGTACGACGGCGGACCCATAGGCGCTCCATACCGGGAAGAAGAGCTTCGCAAACGATTCCGCGTCACCTTTACGGCAGAGCCCTATTGGCTTGCGCCAAATCTGCTTTTTTTAGGAGAGATCCCATCATACAATGATTTCGAACCCCGCCGCCAGATTGGTTGGAAATATACTTCCCGGGGGCGCATTCCGGATCTGGTAATGGAAGACTCGGCTCTGGCCTACATCGGAAAAGACGGCTTGTTCGTCATAACCGGGTGTTCTCACAGCGGCATCTGCAACATGATCGAACATGCCCGAAAGGTAACGGGAATACATAGAATAGCAGGCGTTCTCGGCGGTTTCCATCTGTTTCAGGAAGATGGGCAGCTGGAAAGTACAATAACGTATCTGGAAAACCTGCAGCTTAAAAATTTATATCCCAGTCATTGCGTCTCATTTAAGGCAAAGGCAAAAATCCACCAAACAATCCCAATAACCGAAACGGGAGTCGGTATGACTATAACTTTATAAGGTATACTTTACAGCATCCCTTAATGCATGCCCTAACGGGCGGAGTCGCAGCATAGCTGCTCTATAAAGTATAATCATGATGCCGCTTTTTCTGCCGGGACTTACAGTACTGCATTTCCATCTAAGACCCCTTTGATGCAGCGGATCAACTCGTCATTCTGGGCAGGATTCATAAAGCAGAACCGTACATACTTATTATTCAGGAACGGGAAGGTGGAACAGTTGCGGACCATCATGCAGCTGCGGATGCAGGAATCGAAGATATCCTGTGCGGTAACAGAATCCCTGAGTATCCGGAACAGAAGAAAATTCGCGGTGGGTTCGTATACTTTCAGCGTATCCCAACTGCTTAATTCCTGATAGATCCGGCTGCGCTCCGTGGAGATCAGCTGTCTGGTAGCCTTTATATAATCCGTGTCCTGGAACATGAGCTCCCCGGCTGCTTCCGCCAAAGCGTTGATGGTCCAGGGATTTTTGCGGTTGTTGATCTTTTTGACCAGATCGTCATTGCCGGTGATGGCGTAGCCCAGACGCAGGCCCGGAGAGGCGTAGAATTTGGAGATGCCCCGCAGGATGACGATGTTGTTATAATATTCCGTCAGTGGTACTGCAGTGACATCCAGGCCGTCCGGCGCGAACTCTACATAGGTTTCATCTACCATAACATAGATATCATGCTGTTTGCACACGTCCAGGATCCGGCGCATGTCGGAGCGGGTGATGGAGGTGGAAGTGGGATTATTCGGATTGCAGATGATCAACAGATCAATGCTCTCGTTTAATTTACCGCAGAAACGCTCCACATCCAGTTTGAAGTCTTCGCTCTCCTGCAGCGGATAGTATAAAGAGGTTCCTCCGCCCAGGGATACTTCACGCTCATATTCCGAATAGGTCGGTCCGATGATAAGCGCTTTTTTGGGGTGTTCGATCTGTATGAACAGAGAAATCAGTTCGGTGGAACCGTTGCCTACGATGATATTACCGGGGTCTGTATGTGCGTAGCGGGCGATACATTTTCTAAGAGAAGTGTATTCCCGGTCCGGGTAAGAGGTGATCACATCGATCTTTTCCGACAGGGCTTCCCGTAGCTTAGGAGATATTCCCAGCGGATTTACATTGGCGCTGAAGCTTACAATATCCTCTTTTTGAATTCCGTATACGGAAGCGATTTTTTCCAGATCGCTGCCGTGAAAATGATCTACATGTTTTATCATAGATGACATCTGCCTTTCCGGCCGCACGATACCATATCTATGGTATATCTTTTGTTGCGCGGTATTGTTTTAAAGTGTATAATTTACTATAGCGTGATTCTAATAAAAAAGCAACTGTTTCTAAGGCTTGGAGTAAGGCTTGGTGATTGCATGATCGGACGAATTGAACAGATGGCCAGAGGGGTGTTCCGGTATGAAACCCTGAAGCTTGTAATGCCGGAGGAGCCGGTAAAAATAGTCTTAAAAAAAGCAGAGACTTATACGGGTAAATTTTCTATGAAAGAGGAACATGACCGGCTGGTGAAAGGAGAAGTGTACTCCTCTTCGCCGAGAATGCAGGTCCTGAACCCGGAATTTAAGGACAGTACGATTGAGATCGAATACATATTTGACGCTGCAGGTATGATGGACAAAGAAGAAGCAGCCGGCAGCTTCTGGGTGGTTTCTGATGCGGGCGAGTATGAACTGCCGTTTCTGGCGTCGGTGAGACAGCAGGCTGCGGACAAGGCGGTACTGCCGGCGGATACGCTGGAAGCCTTTGTGAAACTGGCGGCAGAGGATTATGAGGAAGCTTACCGTTTTTTTGTGCGCAGGGATTTTGAACAGCTGCTCCAAGGCAGGGATCAGAAGTACCGGGAAATCTACCGGGGCTGCCTGAAAACCACGACGGAAAAACAGGTCCTGGAAGGTTTCCTGGTAGCGGCAGGCCTGAAACCAAACGCCCGGATTTCCATAGACAGTTATAAAATCCGCTGTTACGAGTCGGATACCAAAGAGGAGAAAGTACTGCCGATCCGAAAAAGTGTGCCGGGATACCAGAATGTCCGGGTATCGGCAGACGTGCCCTGGCTGATTCCTGACACATCACTGATTCATTCCGGAACGTTCCATAATGACTTATATGAACTTCATTACCGGATTGATGCCGGGCTGCTGCACAGCGGTAAGAATTTTGGAAGGATAACCCTTAAGGCCCCGGGACAGGAGCTTGCCTATGAAGTGGAAGTAGCGGAGGCGGTGTATGAGGACGTCCGCCGCAAAAGAGAACGCAGGCTGGAAGTAAAACGGCGCCAGGTACGGCTTATGCAGCTGTATATGGATTTTAAACATCGGAAGATACCGCTAAAGACCTGGACGGACCATTCCAGAGAAGAGATCGAATGGCTGGAAAAGGCTGACGACAGAAATGTATTCTATGTCCTGGTAAAGATCCAGCTGCTGCTGGCGGAACGCAATAACGAAGAGGCCAGACATATGCTGAATAAGCTGGACGGCAATGCGGAAATTAAAGCGCAGCCTGAGGCCAGGGGATATTATCTGTATCTGCAGAGTCTGTATTCCAGGGACAGAAGCTATATCAATAAAGTGTCTTTCGAGGTCAAGGAGCTCTGCGGCAAGTGCCAGGGAAGCTGGAAACTGTTGTGGGTCTTGCTCTATATGGATGAGAATCTGGAACGCAATCAGGAGAGAAAACTGGAACTGATCGAACAGCGTTTTGCGCAGGGCTGTGCAAGCCCTATGATATATCTGGAAGCCTATGATCTGATCCGGAAAAATCCGGGCCGGCTCAATAAACTTAAGAATTTTGAACTGCAGATAGTAAGCTATGCGGTGAAGCATGGGATAGTTACGAGGGAGATCGCGGAGCGGGTATCTCTATTGGCGGCCAAATACAAAAAATATGAGGAGATTCTATACCGTATCCTGGTCTACTGTTATCGGGAGTTCGGGATGAAGGACACGGCAGCGGCGATCTGTTCCCTGCTGATCAAAGGGAATGTGACGGATAGCGGCGCATTTGAGTGGTATGCGCTGGGGGTGGAACAGGAGCTTAAGATTACCAGGCTGTATGAGTACTATATGTATGCGCTCCCGCAGGACTTTGCGCAGCCCCTGCCGCAGCAGATTCTGTTATATTTTGCTTATCACAGCCAGCTGGACTACCGGAAGAAGGCGCAGCTCTATGCGAACGTGATCCGATACCGGGAGCAGAACCTTCCGGTTTATCAGAAGTTTGTGCCGCTGATGGAGCGCTTTGCCCTGGAACAGCTGATGGAGAGGCGGATCAATGAGAATCTGGCCGAAGTATACCAGCAAATGCTGAAGGAGACACCGTTCACAGCCGAACTGGCATGGGCGCTGGCGGATGTACTATTTACCTGCAGGCTGAACACAGAGGATACAAAGGTAAAATATGCCACCGTTCTTCACCCGGGGCTTGAAAAAGAACGCCGGGTGCCTGTACAGCAGGGGACAGCCTATGTCCGGCTGTATACGAAAAATGCAGTGGTTTTGCTGGACGATGGGGAGGAACACTGGTGTGAGGCGTTAACCGCTTCACAATGTATCCGCGTGATGAAGAACACAGATTTCCTTGAAAAATGCAAGGAACTGGCGGGCGGTCACATGGGGATTCTTTTGCATGTGTGTGAAGAACAGGGCAGACCGCTATGTTATAAAGATGAAACGATTGCGTTTTATGAAGCACTGTCGGTTCAGCCGGGAATCAGCAGGCCATTTTACCGGCAGCTTCGAAGCGGTATCCTGAATTACTATTATGAAAACAGGGAAGGCCGTGATCCCGATGGCTTTCTGGATACCTGCAGGGAGGAAATGTTCCTGGCAGAAGAAGCCCATAAACTGACAGAGCTTCTGATCGAACGAGGGAGATATCCGGAGGCTTACACGGCGGTCAATATTTATGGTTATGAGAGAGTGCCTCTGCGGATGCTGGTGAAACTGTGTGCCAGGCTGGTGATGATGAATGATTATGAACAGGACCGGTATCTGCTGGGCCTTTGTGCATATGTATGGGAAAACAGCAAGTATGATACGGTGATCCTTCAGTATCTTCTGGCCTGCTTAAAAGGGCCGCAAAAGCAGCTGTTTGAGCTTTGGAACTGTGCCCGCAAGTTTGAGATCGATACCTATGAGTTTGAAGAACGGGTACTGATGCAGATCCTGTTTACGGAACAGATGAGTGAACAGGGGGATGCCATGTTTCTCGATTACTGCCAAAAAGGTCCGAAACACAGGCTTGAGTCGGCTTATCTGGCATGGGAATCCTGGCTCTATATCATGCAGGGAAAGAAGCCGGATGCTTCAGTGATGAATCTTCTGGCCAGGGAGTACCGGCAGAAGGAAAGACTTGCGGATATATGCCTTTTGGCAATTCTGGCCTGGGCCGGTGAAAAAGAAGCACTGTCAGACGAAGAGCAGAAGATGGTGCTGGGGATAATAAGGATGTTTGCGGACCGGGATATGTATTTTGCCATATACCAGGAACTGAAAAAAAAGATCCGGCTGCCCCAGGAACTGTCCAGAAACACTTATCTGGAATACCGGACGGAGGAAAAAAGCACCGTAATCTTTTCCTACAAAATAGTCAGCGGTGATGCCCGGGAGGAAGCGTATTTCTGCGAAGAGATGAAGCATATGCTGGAAGGGATTTTTGTAATAGGAATCCCCCTGTTTTATGGGGAAACACTGCAGTACTATTTTACCGAAATCAGGAGTGACGGGACAAAGACCAAATCCGATACCAGATTCTACCGGCAGGGCGGACCGGACACCGTCGCAGCCGGCATGAAGTATGATATGCTGAATGCCGTGCTGATGGCGGAAGAAGAGGAGGGGCCGGATGGCATACAGCCAGACGGACTGCGAATGAAGCGTCAGGACAAGCTGGCGGACAGGATGAAGGAATATCAGGAAGTAAATATGCTGACCGAACATTTATTTGGGCTGAAGGAATAGCGGGGTGACACGATTGGCACAACAGCAGAGAAGACATTTTGGATGCAATATCACGGAAGATGATATCCGGCTTAGCTTTGTGGGTAACGATGAGGAACCTATGACTGTCACGATACCGGTCAATCATGAAAAAGAGGACTGTGCGGTGGCGGGAGCCTGTGAGCCGGAACAAGTGCAGGCTTTTGTCCTGACGGCTAAAGATCCCGATTCGGATATTACAGTGGAATGGGTTAAGAAAATACAAAGCGCCGGGATACCGGAATCGGTGATCTGCGTGCAGGATCATCTGGAGAGCTTTGTGCACTTTGTGGTGCATCAGGAGCCGGAATTGTGGAACCACGCGGTAGTTCTGTTTACGCTGGAGCAGGGAGTGCTGAAAAGTTATGAGATGATTATGAAACGCCAGACCAGGCCGTACCTGGTACAGGTCTATCCGGGGCCGCTAAAGGTTTTTGACGGGAATGACGGTATGGATGAGGCTTTTGCAGAGCTGGCGATGAATTATTTCCGAAAAAAACTGGTGTCTTCCGTGTTCCTGTCAGGAGAAGAGTTTGAAGGAAACTGGATGAAACGTTCCTTAAAAGTACTGTGTGCCGGCAGAAGGGTTTTTCAGGGGAAAAATCTGTTTTCCAAGGGTGCCTGCTATGCGGCCCTGGAATTTGCGAAGGAGAAAAGGGAATCCGGCGGCGGGGAAGTGCCCTTTATCTATCTGGGGGAGCGGAATACGAAGAGCTTTATCGGTATACTGACCGAAGCGAAGATCGGAAGAGAGTGCAGGGAAGTGATGCCTGCGGGGCTTTTTTGGAGAACCTGCCGCGTGGTGTGCGAGGTGATGGCGGATGATACCGAAGAGATCGGCCTGGTGGTCCAGTCGGCTTATACGGGAGAATCCAGACAGGAAGTCATCCCCATTCCGGGCCTTCCCAGGCGGCCGAAGCGAACTACGAGACTTAAGATTACCTTTACCTGCAAAAATGTGGGATGTTGTCACGTGCTGGTAGAAGACATTGGATTCGGCGAATTCTTTGCGCCCAGTGGACTGAGCTGGGAAAAAGACATCCCGATATAGGAGGAAACAGTGATGGGCGGAATCTGGTTATGCCATGGAAAGACAGCGGTGGTTCCCTATTATATGGAACAGGCGGATGTCAGACTCTATTCCTATGAGGAACTGTGCTATTTTTTATATCATAATCTGTACTTGTTCGAACGGGAGATGCTGACTGAGAACTTTGTGCGCTGGCTGGACCGGGACCTGGAACTTCCGGTGCTGGCCGGTGATATCCGGGAGATGGTCCGGCAGAATACGGGACTGATTCATATTATGGAACGGATCTTCGAAGACGCCCCATATCTGAATGCCCAGGAGATTCAGAAGGCCGGAAAAATGCTGCGGATGATCTTGAATGAGCCTGAGAGTGTAAAACGAAAAAAAAGAGGCGACCGCTACGTGGAACTGCACCGCTATGAAGCTGGGATCAGGGAATACAGGCAGATCCTTGAGAATGAGGGGGCCGAGGCCTACGACGGTTTTTATGCTCAGGTGTACCATAACCTGGGTACGGCCTGTGCCAGAATGTTCCGGTTTAAAGAGGCCTCAGAGTATTATATGCATTCCTACCGCCTGAAGAAAGATCCGGAAGTGATGCTGGAGTTTACAGCAGCCCTGCGGTTGGGGCTTCCAAAAGAGCTTTACGCCGGGCTGATCCAGAGAGGACAGGCTACGAAACAACAGGCGGATGAAGTGGAGAAGCGGATTCAGGAACTCCAGGAGCTGAACCGGTCAGGCGCGGAAGGCCGGGAATTGGAACGTGTGCTTGCTCAGGCCGGAGAAGATGACAGGAGGGAGCTATATTCCCTTACCGGTGAATGGAAGCGGGAATTCAGGAAAAATATTCAATGCCGTACTGCTTAACAGTGCGGCATTTTTATATAGAGAATTTCGTTTCGAAAGTTTCGACTATGATCGATTCAAAACAAAAAATAAATAAAATATGAACGAGTTGTGAATAAAAACGGGAAAAATGTTGAGAAAATCCAATTGCTGGAAGATTAAATAAATCATTGAGCGAAAAAGAAAAAACCGGAAAAAGTTCGAATTTGTGGAATGGGACTGTCAAAATACACAAAAACAGGGAGACGTTTTTGGGCAAATAGGCAAAATAGCCTGTTTGGCAATTTATTTTGTTGACAATACTGCCGAAGGAAATTATAATAATCACAAACGAAAGCAAATGCACATTCTAGACATAATTGCAAAAGTTTGTTCATGATTCGCGGAGGTGGAAAGGTGAAGGAAAAGTTTTTGGAAATATCAAACGTAAGTAAAACTTTCCCTGGTGTGAAGGCGCTTGATAACGTCAAGTTTGACATCGTTCCCGGTGAGGTACATGCACTGGTTGGTGAGAACGGTGCCGGCAAATCGACATTGATCAAAATCCTGTCCGGTTTCCAACAACCGGATTTGGGAGCCAAGATTGTGATCGAGGGAAAAGAAACAAAGTTGAACGGTGTTATGGATGCCATCCGTCAGGGTATATCGGTTGTATATCAGGATTTCAGTTTGTTTGGAAACCTGACCGTTGCGGAAAATATCGGAATCAATGAGATCATCGAGAAAAACCGCCCGGTCCTGAAATGGAAAGAGATCAACGAGAAAGCAGTTAAGGCCCTGGCTATTGTAGGTGCCGAGATTGATCCGAAGGAAATCGTTGAGAACCTTTCGGTGGCAAAACAGCAGATGGTTGCAATCGCCAGTGCTGTAGCGCAGGACGCCAAAATGATTATCCTGGATGAGCCCACATCGGCTTTGTCCAGAAACGAAGTAGAAACCTTATATGGCATCATTGATAATCTGAAGAAAAAGAACATCGCTATCATGTTCGTTAGCCATAAAATGGAAGAATTGTTCCATGTCTCCGACCGCTTTACGATTTTCCGTGACGGACAGTATGTCGATACGGTGAACGCCAAAGATGTTACCGAGGATGATCTGGTATCCATGATGGTTGGCCGTAAGGTTGAGATCAAGAGCTACGCGAACCTGGAAAATAAAGGTCCGGTTGCCTTGAAGGTAGAAGGACTTTCGAAGAAGGGTAACTTCAAGAATATCAATTTTGAACTTCACGAAGGTGAAGTGATCGGTATTACTGGTCTGGTAGGTGCCGGACGTAGTGAGATGGCACAGGCGATATTTGGTATCAATCCTCCGGATTCCGGTAAGGTTTACGTGCAGGGAAAAGAAGTACATATCAAATCACCGGCGCAGGCGCTGCAGCATGGTATCGCCTATATTCCGGAAAGCAGACAGACCCAGGGACTGGTATTGCCGAAGACAATTGAAAGTAATATTACTCTTCCGGTACTGAAAAAATACAGAAATAAAATGGGATTAATCGATCGTAAGACTCAGCGCGCTTCCGTTGATAAATGGGTAGAGATGCTGGATGTCCGCCCCAATGACCCGGATATGCTGGCAATGCAGCTCTCCGGTGGTAATCAGCAGAAGGTAGTTCTGGCAAAATGGATTTCTACCGAGGCAAAGATTCTGATCGTAGATGAACCTACGAACGGTGTCGATGTCGGAGCGAAAGCAGAAATTCACCAGATTATCAGAAAACTGGCCAGTGAGGGCACGGCGGTAATCGTTATCTCTTCGGAGCTTCCTGAAATCTTATCTGTCAGCGACCGGATACTAGTCATGCGTAAGGGCAGAATTGCAGGAGAATTCCTGAATAAAGACCTGACGCAGGAAATGATCATGAGTAAGGCCGTTGTTTAACGAAAAGATAGGGAGGTAAGGAAACGTGAAGAATTTCGCTAAGAATTTTGTGAAAAGAAAAGAATTCGGTATTATACTGATTGTTGTGATCTTATCCGTAATTCTGACATTTTTGAGCAGCGCATTTTTGACCGTAACCAATATCATGGACTTTATGAAGAGTAATTCCGTATATGGTATTATGGCATTTGGAATGCTGCCGGTATTGATTTCCGCCGGTATCGATCTGTCGGTATCTGCGACGATCGCACTTAGCGCTGTTGTAATAGGTAAGTTTATGCTGGCATTCCCGAATTCCAATCCGGTCATTGTAATACTGGTGGCTATGATTGTGGGAGCAGCAGTAGGTGTGATCAATGGATTGATTATCACCAAGTTTAATATTCCTCCGATCGTTACGACGCTGGGTGTTATGACGATCGTAAACGGTGCGGTCCTTCTGGGAACCGGCGGTGCCTGGATTTCCGGGCTGCCCCAGTGGTGGGTAAGCTTTGGCTCCTTTAAGCTCTTTGGTATCATTCCGACACAGCTCTTTATGCTGATCTTCGCCGGACTGGTTACATGGCTGATTCTGAAGTTTACACTGGTTGGACGTGGGATCTACGCGGTCGGCGGCAGTCAGTCTTCCGCAGTTCGTGTCGGATACAATGTAAATCGGATTTTGATTTTTATCTACGCTTTCTGTGGTATGATGGCTGGACTGGGAGCTGCGGCTCATATCTCCATCGTAGGTCAGGTTGACCCGAATACTTATACCGGATATGAACTGGATGTTATCTCCACCGTAGTTTTGGGCGGCGCCAGCGTTATGGGTGGTACGGGTACTGTCTTTGGCACGACCTTAGGTGTGATCCTGATGGCAGTTCTGAAAAACGGTCTGATCCTGGCCAGAATCCCTAACTATTGGCAGAAAGTTGTTATGGGTCTCGTAATTATTATAGCTGTATCTGTAGACGTTATTAACCGGAAACGTGAACAGGCGAAACTTGTTCGTGTCGATGTTGAGGAATAGGAGGAATTGATAAAATGAAATTTTATAAAAATTTGAGATCCAAACATTCCAATGAATTGACATTAGCAATTATCTTTATCGGTATCTTTGTCCTGATGAGTATATTATCGCCGGATAAGTTCCTTTCCGGAAACAATATTAAGACCATGATGTTCCAGATGCCGGAATTCGGCCTTATGGCGATCGCCATGATGATCGCGGTTCTGACCGGCGGGATTAACCTTTCCATCACCACAGGCGCTGCCCTTTCCAGTATCGTATGTGCGTTTATTCTGTCCAGTGAGTTCAGCCAGAACAACAATGCGCTGGGAATTATCTTAGGACTTATTGCCTGTATGGTAGTAGCGGTGATCTGCGGTGTGATCAACGGTTATGTAGTGGCCTATATCGGCGTTGCCGCCATGCTGGTTACTCTGGGAAGCAAGACGTTGTTTGAAGGCCTGGGCCTCGCCTTTACAAAGGGCGGTTCCATTTCCGGGTTCCCGGAAGCATATTCCTTCCTGGGCAACGGTTCGGTGCTGGGAATTCCTTTCCCCATCATTCTTTACATTGTGGTTATTATCGTCAGCTACCTTCTGATTGAGAGAAGCGCCTGGGGGACGGAAGTATATATGGTAGGTTGCAATGAGATTGCAACCCGGTTCTCAGGAATCAATACAAAGAAAACACTCATGAAGGTTTATATTTACTCAGGAATTATGTCGGGTCTTGCATCGATCCTGATTTCTTCCAGATATAATTCAGCGAAGACGGATTACGGTTCTTCCTACATGATGCAGGCGGTTACCGCGGTAGTATTGGGCGGAACCAGTATCTCCGGCGGACATGGTACAGTAGCAGGAACCGTTCTGGCTGTCGCCATCGTACAGGTTATCTCGACAGGATTGAATATCCTGGGTGTAAACCGCTATATCATCAATATCATAACCGGTGGTATCCTGATCGTAGTTCTGGCACTTCGTTATATCACCAAAGTGATGGAAGATAACAGAAAGATCAAAGAAAGAGCAGCGGCTGCTGCCAAATAAGCCAACAGAACAGGCTCGAAGGCCAGCTGGGAGGCTAAGTCCTCCCGCGGTCTTTACATAAAATGAGCAACAATTTTCATTCAAAAAAAGGAGGAAAAGAAATGAAATTGAAAAAGTTACTTAGTTTAACACTGGTAACAGCAATGGTTGCGACCATGTCCTTAACAGGATGCGGAAGCAAAGAAGAAGCTCCGGCTGAGACTCCGGCACCTGCAGAAAGCGAAGCACCTGCAGCACCTGCAGAGAGCGCAGCTCCGGCTGAAAGTGAAGCACCTGCTGCTTCCGGCGAAAGCTATGATATCGTAGTTATGCCGAAACTGATTGGTATCCCTTACTTCAACCAGACTGGTGAGGGTGCTGAAAAAGCTGGTAAAGACCTTGGCGTTAACGTAATCTACAACGGACCTACCACAGCTGATGCTGCAGAGCAGGTTAAAATGCTTGAAGATTATATTACACAGGGCGTAGACGCTATCTGTGTAGCTCCTAACGATCCCGCTGCTCTGGATCCGGTTCTGAAAAAAGCAAAAGAAGCCGGCATCAAAGTTCTTGACTGGGATACACCTGCAACCGAAGATCTTGTAGACGCTTCCATTCATCAGATTTCTGATAAAGAACTTGGCGAGCACTGCGTAGATAAACTGGTTGAGTACATGGGAACTGAGGAAGGCGAATATGCGATCATCACCGGTGGACTTTCCGCTGCTAACTTAAATGCATGGATCAAATATGCAAGAGAATATGCAGAAGAAAAATTCCCGAACCTGAAATTAGTTGCAGATCCTTACCCGACAGACGAGAAACAGGATGTTGCTCTGTCTACTGCAAAAGACGTTATGAAAGCTTACCCGGATCTGAAAGGATTCATCTGTATGTCCACACCGGCTCCGATCGGAACCGCTCAGGCTGTTCGTGAGTTAGGATTACAGGATAAAGTTACTGTAGTTGGTACCTGTGTTGAAGAAGACTGCCAGGACGTATTATCTGATGGCTCTCTGGATTGTGGTATGCTGTGGAATACCCAGAATCTTGGATACTTAACCGTTGCTTGTGCGAAAGCTCTGCTTGATGGAAAAACCTTATCCAACGGCGCTACCATCGACGGTTGGGACAGCCCTCTGGTAATGGAAAATGACAAGATCGTCGTTATGGGGCCTCCGGATGACTACGAGAAAAAATAATGAATAAGATTCTAAGGTGACTGCATGTTGCAACAATAGAAACACAGCTTGCGGCTGATCTATTGAAATGAATCTCTAGAGGTGGATTTGCTTCTTGCAATCCACCTCTTATTCTATTATAGTAAGAAGAGAATGTTTTTGTCGAAATTTTCATGAGATTGTCGAAGTGTTACTGAATATTTAAGGAAGAGTTTTAGAAGTTAGCGGAAGAGAGTTCCGGACCTTTGGAAGAGAGACCGGATTATTTGGAAGAGTAATTTTTACCGTTTTCAGCGGTTTGGTGAAGATAAAAACGGGTTAAAGGAGGAGCATGCATGGGTAAAGTGCTTGTGATCGGCAGCATTAATATGGATATCGTCATTGGTGTGGAACATATGCCGGTTGGTGGAGAGAATGTGTATGTAAACGATGTGGAACTGATTTGCGGAGGAAAAGGTGCGAATCAGGCGGGAGCGACTGCGAAGCTGGGACTGGATACCGTGTATTTCGGGTGTGTGGGCCAGGATGAGAATGGAAAACGGCTGATCGATACATTGAAACACAGTGGTATCGATACCAGCTATATGAAGGTGAAAGACGGCGGGAGCGGCCAGTGTTATATTATAGTGGAAGGCGACGGCCAAAACCGGATTCTGGTATCCCCAGGCGCCAACGAGAAAATGACGGTAGAAGATATTGATCAGGTTATCCTTCCTTTGATACCAGAGTTGGATATGATTTTGACACAGCTGGAGATTCCTTTGGAATGTGTGGAACGGATTGTGCAGCTGGGTAAAGAACATGGAGTGAAAGTATTTGTGGATGCAGGTCCGATCCGTGGATGTAAAGCGGAGCAGCTGCGGGGAGCCTGGTGTATCAGCCCGAATGAGACGGAGCTGGGGGCACTGGTTGAACGCAAAGTGCAGACGGAGGAGGAGATCACGGAAGCGGCGGAAGAACTTCTGGCATTGGATGTGGAATGCGTGCTGGTGAAATTAGGGGGCAGCGGCTGCCTCTATATCAGCAAGAATGAGCGAATACGCCAAAAGAGCTATAAAGTGAATGTGGTGGACACGACGGCTGCGGGCGACAGCTTCAGCGCAGGCTTCGCGGTGGGTGTCCTTGAAAATAAAAGTACAAAAGATGCGATTGATTACGCGACCAAGTGCGGCGCAATCGCGGTGACAAAGAAGGGGGCGAGCCCCAGTCTTCCGACAAAAGAAGCGGTTTTGAATTTTGAAAAAGAGTACCTGAAGAACGAAACTATGTAGGACTGAATATGGAAGGGTGTCTTTGGTGTTTCAAATAGAGAGATTAGAGAAAATTAAGCAAATACTCACGGAACAGAAATCGGCGGATGTCATTTGGCTGAGCAGCTACCTGAAAGTGTCGGAAGTAACCATCCGGCGTGATCTGGAAAAGCTGGAATCGGAAGGTTTTCTGAAAAGAACCTATGGTGGAGCGATTCTGAACAATGACTCAGCCAGTTCTTCCCAGACGGGACAGGTGCAGCAAATGCAGTCTGCCGTGAAGCCTGTGCTGATTTCGGATTCTGCCAGGGATCTGGGGGAAATCTGCCTGACGCTGGTGGAAGATTATGATGTTATCTTTTTGGGCCGTGGTGAGAGCAATCGCGCTTTGGCGGAACGATTATACGAGCGCACAGGGGTTGTTGTGTTTACCAACAGCCTGATGGTGCTGCAGATCATGGAGCATGACCGGAAGAACAAAGTGATTCTGACCGGCGGTGAAGTGGATTATGTAAAAAAAGTAATGAGTAACAGCAGTATTGGGATTCCTTTTCCGGATATTCGGGTAAACAAAGCCTTTCTTCATATACAGGGCGCTGACCTGGAGTATGGCCTGACGGTGAATGAACAAGAGGATGCCTGGATCTACAGAGAAATCAAAAGCAAGTCCAGAAATATGGTTGTCATCATGGAAGGCAAAGTGTTTGACAAGATAGGACTGATTAAAGTGGATGATATCTGCGGCGGAGATTATGTAGTGACGGACAGCAGCATACCGGAAGACTATAAAAGATGTTTTTATAAGAATGGTATTCGTTTGCATCAGAAATTTGATTTGTAGGAATAGGGACGCGGGACATGGTATTTAAAATTTCGGAGATTTGCAAGCAGTATGGGGACAACATAGTATTGGAGAATATATCCCTGGAATTACAGGGGGGTAAAGTACACGGAATCCTGGGCTATAATGGCGCGGGCAAGAGTACGTTAGGGAAAATTGTCGGAGGCGTAATACAAAAGGACTCCGGCCATATGCATCTGGACCGCATGGAATGCAGCAACTGGGATGTGCGAAGGGCCATGCGGTCGGGTGTGTTTATCGTGGACTATCATTCGACGCTGCTGCCGGAATTGACTGTGCGGGAAAACATGCTCTACGGTTTGAACAGCATAAAAGACGGTAATCTGCTAAGTGTCATACGCAATAAAAAGAAGATTGTCCAAAGACTCAAAAGTGAATTGGAGCATTATGGGCTGGAGTGTAATATGGATTGGCAGATCAGCCAGGTCTCCAACTCTATGCGCAATATTCTGGAACTTCTCCGCATCAAGCTGTTTTCGCCAAAGGTTGTGGTGGTGGATGAAATTGACGCGAATGTGAATGAGTTCTTCCGGGACCGGATTAAGAAAATTATCAGGGATATGGCGGATGACGGAGTGGCCGTCCTGTATATTTCCCATCAGATTCAAAGGGTGATGGAAATCTCCGATGAAATCAGTGCGATCATGGACGCGCATCTGGTGGAAACGGTGAAAGTCGCCGATATGAAACCTGAAAATGTCATAGATATGATGTTCAAGATCACGAATGAACATCCTCCCAAAACGATTGTAAAACCGCAGGCGAAGATCCTGGAACTGAAGCATATCAGCAATAATGTGATCAGCGACTTTTCTCTGTATGTACGGGAAGGGGAAATCGTCGGAGTGGTGGGCCTGGAAAAAGAGGGACCTGCTTCCTTTGGGGAACTGCTTTTTTCGGATAAATATCATCCGAAGCAGGGGGGCGATGTTTTATTCCGGGAGAAAGAAATAAGCCTGGTTACCCCGCAGGATGCGATGAAAGCCGGAGTGATTTTTCTGGATTCCAATGTGATTGACCAGTATCTGTTCCCCGGACAGACGGTCAGGGAGAATATGCTTCCGTTTGCCATCCGTGTAAAGTGCAGGGATCTGGAAACACAGACGAAGATCTGCCAAAGCTACCTGGACAAGCTTTCGATCAAAGCAAAGCCGGAAGATAAAATCGAACATATCAGTACCGGCCATCAGAAAAAGATCCTGATTGCCAAGAATATCTTATCCGAAGGAGAAGTTTTTATATTTGCAAATCCGACGGACAACATTGATACGGTATCCAAGATCGATATTTACAATATTATGAACGAATTGAAGATGCGGGGCAGGGGAATTATTCTGATTTCCAACGATTATCACGAGGTCGCGGGTATCTGCGATGTGATTGTCGTAGTGGAAGACGGGAAGGTGGTGCGCAAGTTTAACAATTATGCGCTTCACGAAAAGGAGCTGATTGCCTGGAGCGGACAGGAAGAGGAACATGATGTCTGACTCGAATGGAATATAAAAAAGGGTACTGCCGGATAATTGAGAAATGGTTCTGCCTCATATTTGGGCAGGCTGCAGCTAAATGAAATCAATATCCAGGTTCCGGAACCGGGCCTATTCACCAGGGACACTGATGTGTTCCCGGTGGATAGGCCCTTGCCCGTCGGACGTGAAGTCTGCCGTGCATCCTGAACCTGGATTTTTGATTTCACTAAGCTGCTGCACAGCCGCCCTATGCTTTCCCGGGAAGATCTAATAGTTTTTTGAGCTGCCCCTCGTTGAGCAGCTGTGTGGTTTTGAATCTGCCGTTATAGAAAACGGCCCAGTTATTAAAGACACAGGGAACGGACTTTGCTTTTTCCAGGGTGTCTACTTTGATCAGGTTGAGCGGGAGATTGTTCTGCTGACAATAAGCTGTGACCTGCTCGATACAATTTAGTATATAGGGGCATTGGGGGCTGTAATAAATGGTGAGCGCGTTGCTTTCGATACACAGTGATTTTGCGCTGTCAGTAAAACGCGGAACGGTCCCGTCAAGGGATAAGGCCAGCAGCTCATAGTCTGCACCGATGGTGTCCACGGTCTTAAAACCATTTTTAGCAAAAAACTGCTTGTCGGATAAATAGGGCTTTTTCTTTTTCGAACTGACAACACAGATGCCGGACTTGCCGGTTTGCCTTGCGTCCTCCAGACAGGAATTCAATAACCCGGCCCCGTATCCTTTTCCTTTGAAACTACCGGCAACCCACAGGCAATAAATATAAAGATAATGATCCCCTTCGATAGGGACCCAGGCTTTTTCTAAAGGGGCATATTCGATAAATACCTTGCCCCTCTCATCTAACTTCCGGAAAACATGTCCTTCGGAAAGCTGTTCTTTTAACCAGGCTCTTTTTGCGTCTACACCCGCCTGGTGTTTTTTGTCTGCAATTGCGCAGCAGAGATGTTCCTGTTCTATAGTTTCGTTGCTGATCGTAATAAAGCTCATGTTCTGCCTCCTGAAAGAATAAAATGTAGAAATAAGACAAGATGTGGGCGGTACGCCTGCATAGTGTGAATTTCCTCTGTACTGTTTTGGGTTTCCCTTATCTTTCTTAGTATAACATATTTAATATGACACCCTCATGTCCAAATATATACTTTTATTGTTTGAAACTTGAATGATCTTTCGGAAAATAGAAGTTGAATATTACATAATGTGAAATGAACTGGTGAGACGATAGATACACCCTTTTATAAATTCCAAAATGGAAGTAAAGTCTTTAAAAGATTTAATTATGGCAAAAAACTATTGAATTAGGTGAAAAAATGTTAGAAAGAGAAAGCAAATCTATTTAACAGAAAGAACTCATTTCATAATGCGAAATAGAATGTTTTGCATATATATAAAAATATTGTATATATTATACAAAAATGCAGGCAAGGACAAACGAAAACAACATAAAAATATGTATAAAATGCTGTTTATATCAAAAATTCTGAATATTATTGACAAAATATGAAAAAAGTATAATAATAAAAGCGTAATATCATTACGCATTGTGAAATAGAAAAGGAGGAGACAAAGGAATGATGCGGGAAAGTGAGTTAAAGAAGAAACTACGAAATGGAGAAGCTGTGAGCCTGGTGTTTTTGGAATCCACGCATCCTGGTACGGCAGAGACGCTGGCATTGGCGGGATGTGATATTATCTGTATTGATAATGAACATGGATGCTTCAGCTCAGAACAGATCTCCAACACTGCCAGAGCGATCACAGCACTGGGCAAAGCGGCTATTTTAAGAACCACCTGCTGTGATCCCAATGTGATTGCCCATTACATGGACTGCGGCCTCAGCGGAATATTTGCCACCATGGTAAAAGATGCGAAGGCCTGCCAGGATGTCATCAACGGGGTAAAATTCGCGCCGGTCGGGAAGAGGGGAGTTTGCTTTAACAGCAGAGCGGCCCACTTCGGAATGCACGGCATGAGCGTGGAGGACTATCTGAACTGGTGTAATGATAACACCGTGATCATGGTAGATGTGGAGTGCGTATCGGCCATTGATGATCTGGATCACATTATCGCACTGAAAGACATCGACGTCGTACATACCGGAATGTGGGATCTGGCCAGTGCTTACGGGCACTACGGGCACCCGGAACATCCGGAAGCCAAAAAGATCAATGATGATGCGGTTGCCAAAATTATCAAAGAAACCGGAATCTGCTGTGCTTACGCACCGGACGCGGATGCGGTGCCGGATGTGATCGCCAGGGGATTCCGCATGATAAATCTGGGCGGGGAATATGACTTTATCGCGAATCACGTGAAAGCCTGTCAGGCAAAGATCGATGAATACAATGCTTCCTTGAAACATGCATAAACTTGAATGAGAAAAGGAGAATAGTATGGAATTTGTTATTGGGGTTCTTCTGCTTTTAACATTTGTGTGTCTCGTAGTATACGCCGTCAAGGGCGGCAATATGGCACTGGGTGTTCTGGTTATGGCCACCCTGTGGGCAATCTTCGCGACAGTGGGACATTATTTTGCCAGCGATTCATTTTTAAGCGCCAATGAAGGAATTGCGTCGCTGTCGGTCATGTCGGTTATAGAAGAGGTGTTCCAGAACGCGTTTACGAATAACGGCGCGAATACGATCCTGTTTTTCTTCGGCGCTTTCTTCGGCAGAGTTCTGCTGGATACCGGTATCGCGGCGGCACTGATCCGGAAAACCGTGGAGCTGGGCGGCGACAAGCCGGTTATCACTTCTGTGCTGCTGTCCGTAGTGGTTGCAGGTATTTTCAGCAGTATGTTCGGAACCGGCGCGGTAATCGCCATCGGAGTAATCGTACTGCCGATCCTGTTATCTCTGGGAATCAACAAGCGGGTGGCGCTGACCTCCTTTATGCTGGCGATCGGCGCAGGTCTGTATATCAATGTCCTGCCCTTTAACCAATACCAGATCTACTATGGGGATGACAGCTATGTCTACAACGGACCGTTCCTGAAATTTGGTATTGCAGCATTGATCGTTCAGCTGGTGGTCTGCATTGTCTACACCATTATCGCGTCTAAGAAAAAGAAAGCCGTATCCCACGCGTGGGCGGCACAGACAGTAGCTCCGCAGGAGAAGAAGGTACCGGGAATCGCTCTGTTGATTCCGTTCCTTCCGGTAGCTATGGTTATTATTTTAAAGATTCCGATCTGTTTTGCCTTCCTGGTTTCGGCATTTCTGGCGCTGTTGGCCTGCGGCAGGCTGACCAGTTTTACAGAGACCGCGAGAGTGATCACTAAGAACTTTAACGATGGGGTGATTGATACCGCGCCGCTGCTCTGCTTTATGATGTTCATCCAGGCGTTCAACAAGGCGGCCAGCATCTGCGCACCGTATTTCCACGCGGTACTGGGCGGCGTGATTCCGAAGTCAGTCATCGGCATCTGTATTCTGTTTGCCGTATTCGCGCCTCTGGGACTGTTCCGCGGACCTCTTACCCTGGCAGGCTCCGGAGCGGCTATGCTGGGAATCTTAAAAGGTCTTGGATTCAGCACGATTATCCTGTATCCGCTGTTCTACGCACCGACTATGACCATGAATATATCCTGCTGTATTACCCAGTCCTGGATCGTGTGGGGGTTGAATTACACGAAAAATGAGAGTAAGGATTATTTAAAACACAGTATACCGTGCGGTTGGATTATCTGTATTGTGCTGGCTGTCATTACATACTTTATGTTTGGATCTATGGCATTCTAATTGGATTCAAAGAGAATCGTACCGGGGCATTCCGTTTCCCGGCTGTCAAAACAGTAAGCGGAATGCCTGGTATCTGTGGTAAAATAATTATATGCCGCAGTAAATGCGGCACTGGAGGAAATACGTAGAACGTATACCTGAATAAAGCCGCAGTAAATGCGGCACTGGAGGAAATGCGTAGAACGCATACCTGAATAAATGCCGCAGTAAATGCGGCACTGGAGGAAAGCATGAGCGACAGACTAGTAAGAATAGGGATTGACGTGGGGGGGACGCATACGAAGGCGGTGGCGATCGATAATACCACCCACGAGATCATCGGAAAATCCTCGGTCAAGACGACCCATGACGATAAAGCCGGTGTGGCGGCCGGAGTTGTTCAGGCGTTTCAAAATTGTCTGGCTGATAATGACATCAGGCCGGAGGAGGTTATCTTTGTAGCCCATTCCACCACGCAGGCCACCAACGCTTTGGTAGAAGGCGATGTAGCGAAGGTGGGGATCGTCGGAGTGGCCGGAGGCGGGCTGGAGGGATTGCTGGCGAAAAAACAGCTGAAAATCGCCGACATCGATATAGCCGCCGGGAAAGTGATTGAAATATTTAATACCTTTATCAAAAAGAAAGAGCTGACCGATGAGAAGATCAAAGAAGAGCTGAACAGCCTGAAGGGACAGGGAGCCCAGGTAATGGTGGCTTCCATGGCTTTTGGGGTGGATGACAGTGAACAGGAGAAGCGGATCAAACATATAGCGAAAGAAATGGAACTGCCTTCCACGGCGGCGGCGGATATCACGAAGCTGTACGGACTGACCAGAAGAACCAGGACCGCGGCCATCAATGCCAGTATCCTGCCGAAAATGCTGAATACGGCCACCAGTACCGAACAAAGCGTGCGGCAGGCAGGAGTCCAGGTCCCGCTTATGATTATGCGCGGAGACGGCGGTGTGATGGAGATCAATGAGGTGAAAAAACGCCCTATCCTAACCATGCTGTCCGGTCCGGCCGCTTCTGTCATGGGTTCCCTGATCTATCTGCGGGCATCCAACGGGATATATTTTGAAGTGGGCGGGACCACAACCAATATTGGAGTGATCAAGAACGGGCGTCCTGCTATCGATTATTCCATCGTTGGCGGCCATAAGACCTACATCAGTTCCCTGGATGTGCGCGTGTTGGGATGCGCCGGCGGCAGTATGGTGCGGCTGAACAAGTCAGGTGTGATCGATGTGGGTCCCAGAAGCGCCCATATCGCCGGGCTGGACTATGCGGTCTATACCGATATAAAAGAAATCGAGGAGCCGAAGCTTAAAATGTTCTCGCCGAAACCCGGAGACCCGGCAGACTATGTGGCTGTTCAATTAAAAAATGGCAAACGGATCACCATCACCAATTCCTGCGCGGCGAATGTGCTGGGCCTGGTAGACCCGGAATATTTTTCTTATGGAAATGCAGAAGCGGCCCGAAAAGCCATGGCGCCAGTGGCAGAGTATCTCGGGGTCACGGTGGAAGAACTGGCGGCACAGATCATGGAGCGGTCATACCGGAAGATCGAGCCGATCATTCTGGAACTGGCGGAAAAATATAAAGTGGAAACCGAACAGATTTCCCTGGTGGGAGTCGGCGGAGGAGCCGCGGCACTGATCGTCTATTTCGCGAAAAAGATGGGAGTCCAGTACAGCATACCTGAGAATGCCGAAGTGATTTCCTCTATCGGCGTGGCGTTGGCCATGGTCAGAGACGTGGTGGAACGGATCATTCCGAACCCGTCTGCAAATGATATACGCAACATTAAGCTGGAAGCTATAAACAAAGCTATTGAAAGCGGCGCTACCCCGGAAAGTGTGGATGTCCATATCGAGATCGACTCCCAGACCTCCAAGGTGACGGCCATCGCTCTGGGGTCCACCGAGGTAAAGACTGGAGATCTGATGTCGGAGTGTTCGGAAAAGGAAGCCCGGGAAATCGCAGCGAAGGATTTTGGGGATCAGGTAAAAGACATAAAACTTCTGACCTCCAACGAGCATTTCTATGTATACAGCGGAGTGAAGGAAAATAAGAATCCGATCAGGATACTGGACAAAAAAGGCTTTATTAAAGTTCAGCGGACTGACGGGGATGCCATGACGGTCAAGGTAAAGGACTATCAGGATGCGGTCAGGAATTATTATGAAAATATAGCGACCTACAATGCGGACAGCATACTAAGGCCGGACTATTATATATGCGTTGGCGGGAAGGTAGTGGATTTCAATGGAACCAACGATCTGGACCAGATTCTGATGCTGATGGATATCGAGATTTCTATTTTGGATGAAGAAGATGAGATCCTGTTGGTGGGCGCGAGAAATCAATTATAGTACCAAACCGCACACATGGAGGGAAATAATGGGAGAAGGATTGTTTAAACAAATCGGGAATTTTTATATGAAGAGATATCAGGAAATGGCAGTGCCGGAACTGGCTATGGAGAGGCTTTCGCTGGAAGAAATGTGCCGGTATCTGCTGGATGTGCCCGCTGCCACCTGGGGAGCCTACGCCTTTGCCCGGGAGAAAATGCGGGACCGCCTGAGTGGGGAACAAAGAGAGACGCTTGCAAAGCAGGCAGCTGCCTGCGGGGCCGGATACGCCGAAAGCTTCATGGAACAGTATCAGACGGCGGACCCGAAGGCTCTGGCCAAAACTCTGGGGCTGCAGGTTACCTGTCCGGAAACACCGGAGAAGGGAACACAGGTGCTCTTTGCCCAATTTACCGAGCCGGATCTGATAGAAGTTTATCAAGACTGCCTGACCAGGGCAGATCAGGTATTCCGGCAGGAAAAAATAGATGAGCTTATAGAGATAGACAAAATTCCCGATATTCTTCTGGCCCATGAGATCTTTCACTGGATCGAAATGACTCATCAACAGGACATCATAACAAGAAATACAACGGTGGTGCTTTGGAAAATAAAAGCACTGGAATATAAAGCGCACGTCCAGTGCCTGAGTGAGATAGCTGCAATGAGTTTTGCGAAGGAGCTGCTGGGGCTTGAATTCTGGCCTTATGTGCTGGATGTGCTTTTGTCCTATCCGTATAATCCGGATGCGGCCCACGCGCTGTTCTGGGAAATCAGAAAGAGAAACGAAGAGAAGGAATGTAAAACAGGCGCTTAATTCGGGGGAGCTCTCGTTGACAAGATATTACAGAAAAGTGTATAATCTGTATATTATAAGGGTTTATGCACTTATTGAAGGGAAATGCCATGTCATCGAATCCACCTATCCAATCGTTAAACAGAGCCATAGATATCATAGAGTTCTTATACCATTGCGGGCACGAAGCCAGCATCAGCGAGATCAGTGAGGGGACCGAGCTGTTTGGCAGCACGGTTTACCGCATGCTTTCCACTCTGAAAGCCAGAGGATATGTTTACCAAAATGAGCAAAATGCGAAGTATGGTCTTGGCCTGCGTTTGTACACCATCGGCAAGACCGTCAAGGAAAACATCCCATTGGTGAATGTATTTCAGAATATGGCTGTCAGGATCGCGGAAAAGTATCAGGAGACGGTCTACGTGGCGATTCCGTCGTACCAGTCTCCGGCGATTCCCCAGCATGTGATCGCCCTGAAGGTATGCCGGAGTGAATATGTGCCGCGCAATGCCATCGAGGAAGGCGCCATCGTACTCAGTCATACCAGCGCCCTCGGCAAATGCCTGATGGCTTACAGTGAGGAGGCGGTTCTGCAGGAATACCGCAAGCATCCGCTGGTCAAGCTCAAGCCGAATACGCTCACGGATTGGGAAGCATTAGACGGAGAGTTTAATACCATACAAAATAATGGATACGCAATCGAACTTGAGCAGGAAAGCGATGGACAGACCTGTATCGCCGTTCCCGCTCTGGATCACAATCGGCAAATCCTGGCGTCGATCGGTCTGGCCGGGCCTATGAAGAATATTTTCCAGTATACGATCAACAGCATCGTGGAAGATCTGTATAACATTGTGGGCCAGGCGAAAGAATTGATCTGACAGAAATGCTGATGCGCCATAAGAATTGGTCTGGTATGAGATTCAATCCGGCAGAAGTATGAGTCTGTCAAAAGCTCGATCCGGCATTATTTGGTCTGTCAAAACAGTTAGCTTAACGCGAGATATCTCCGGGCCCTGCGGCGTGACACTGCAGGAAGTCCGGCAGCTTGGCGGCATGCCGCTGTTTCGCGGAGTTCGACGATTTGGCTGACTGGTAAATCCCTGCAGGATCTGTTCTGTATATTAACGCTGCCTGTTATTTCTTCTCACAGCTAAGGCTGTGGATCTACTTTTCGTTTTTATCACTACTCTGAGATTCTAATATTTTACGGATGGTAATCCAATCTTTTATTTCCCAGATACATTTCATGGTCCGGTATCAGGTACCAGTCGGACTCTGGCCGGACAGGATTCGTTTATTATTTTGGATACCCTACAAGTGTTGAATTTATGAGAAAGGAAGAAATGTTTATGAGATGTTATGCGTCAGAGGGCGGAGGACGGGTTTTTGTGATCCGTCTGAACAAAGGTGATCTGCTAAGAGAATCCATTGAACAGGTTATTCGTGAACAGGGAATCAAAGACGGTACGCTCGTCTGTGGATACGGTACGCTGGACAGATGTACTCTGCACATGATCCATACCATTGACCGTTTTCCGGCAGAGGAGGATTTCCCGGCCTGGCAGGATTATCCGCTGGAGCTGGTATCCATGACCGGTATCATTGCCGATGGGGAAGCCCATATTCACGCCGTGGTCTCTGATAAAGAAAAAGCGGTGGGCGGCCATCTGGAACCGGGATGCCGTGTGATCTACCTGGCTGAGATCGTTATATATGAACACAGAGAGCTGCATTTGGTGCGGCGGCCGACAGAGTGGGGACCGCTGGCGCTGGAACCAAAGAATGCCGGGTGATTTAAATTACATATCTGAAATTAGCCGCAGTAAATGCGGCACAGGAGGAAAGCGCAGAAGCGCATACCTGAATTTGGCCGCAGTTAATGCGGCACTGGAGGTAATTATGATTACGGGAAGTATTTTAAGGGAGAAGGATTATGGATATCTGACCGCCCGCATCCATAAAGCGGTACGATATCTGAAAGACCACAACTTGTGTGCCATGGAGGAC
This sequence comes from Diplocloster hominis, assembly GCF_032380655.1. Taxonomy (NCBI): domain Bacteria; kingdom Bacillati; phylum Bacillota; class Clostridia; order Lachnospirales; family Lachnospiraceae; genus Diplocloster; species Diplocloster hominis. The sequence goes on from NZ_JAWDIY010000002.1 coordinate 39,051, forward strand.
GGTACCTATGAAATAGACGGTGAAGAAATCTATATGATGCTGCAGAGTTTCCGTGTCGAAAATCCTATCGATGCGGCATTTGAGACACATAGGAAATACATCGATATCCAATATGTATTAAAGGGAGAATTGGAACTGCTGATAGAGGACCGGTCTGGGCTCACACCGACTGGAAGATATGATACAGAGCAGGATGTACAGTTCTATGAGCCACGGGAGAATGCTGCCCATGTGAGGCTGTCAGAGGGAGAAATGGCGATCCTGTTTCCGGAGGATGCCCACAAGATGATCTGCTTTCCCCAAAATGGTGAGACTGTCCGGATCAGGAAAGCTGTAGTTAAAGTTAGAGCCTAAATGAAAGCAATGGAAGTCTAAATGAAAGCAACAGAAGCCTAAATGAAAGCAACAGAAGCCTAAATGAAAGCAACAGAAGCCTAAATGAAAGCAACAGAAGCCTAAATGAAAGCAATAGACGTCTAAATGAAAGCAACAGGAATCTAAATAAAACCATCAGGTGAGAATATGATAATCGAAAAACTGGAATCTGCCGGAACATACGGCTGGATGGGTCAGGAGCTTGCCAAAGCGCTGGACTATCTGAAAAATACAGACCTAAAAACGCTGCCTTCAGGGAGAGTGGAAATTGACGGCAGCCGAATGTTTGCAGTCGTACAGGAGTATAAAACCTCTGGTGAGGAGGAAATAAAATTCGAAGCACACCGCGCATATCTGGATGTTCAGTACATAATTGAGGGAACGGAGAAAATTCTCGTCAGTAACATTGAAAATTTCCATGAGGAGGCTGTCCCTTATCATCCTGAGGAAGACATCGTGTTCTACCAGGAGACGCCAAAGTCGGTCGCTTTGATTCTGCAGGAGGGAGACTATGCGGTGTTTACTCCCGAAGACTGCCATAAAACCAGATGTGACGTGAATGGAAAAGAGAAACAAGAAGTAAAAAAAGTGATCGTCAAAATTAGGGTACAAAAAGATCAGGAGGAAGTCAACATGGGACAAAAAATGGGAATCCATCATCTGGCTGTCCGGGTGAAGGACTTTGAATCGGCAAAAGCGTTCTATACCGAAGGGGTGGGCGGCACCTGCTATGCCCAATGGAACCATCCGAAAGGATTTCCTGCCTGTATGATCCGGCTGAACGCAGGAGGGATACTGGAAGTTCTGGGAGAAGGCCGGGAAGATCTTCCTGAAAATTTCGAGGAGCGAAACGGCTGCTTCATTCACCTGGCACTAATCGTGGAAGATGTAGAAGCCGCGGTGGAACGTGCTCTGGAATATGGAGCCAGATTAAAGGGAGAAATCAAAGATGTGGATATCCCAGAGCCTATGCATCTGGGAGCCGTCTATGGACCGTCAGGAGAAATCGTGGAGTTTTTGAAATACCGTGAGGAATCTATAACTGTAAAAGCTGATTAACCCGGCAGGTTTGCGGTACGTGCCAAACGACCATGCGGCATACAACATACAACGGCATGGGCGTTTGGCAAGTTCAAACTTCAGGATTATGATATACAGCAGGCCAAACGCCATTTCGATAATCAGCATATTGAATACCATGTGGAGTTTTTCAGAAACGGGTTGAATGCGATAGTGAAAATGTGGCTGGCCGGCGGCTGTAAAGAAAGTCCCGAAGAGATGGAGAAAATTATCCGAAGTGAATATCAGGGACGTGCTGAATTAGGATAAAACTCCGGTGCTGCCTGATAGTTCTGCTGATGTATGCTTAGCACGAGCGGTGATATAGCGGGGATAGAATTTTGATGGAACGGGTTTGCGGTTCCTGTTTCTGTCTGGTGAATACCGCAGTCTATTACAATTACCCCCTTTGTTACAGTCTCAAACCGGCCTGTACATGGTCACTGTGTATACGGCAGACCGGATTCATAGCCGGTTTTTCGTGAATATGGATAGCTTAAGAACAGGAACCGCAATATAAATATAAAAAAATTACAAAAAGTTCTTGACATCCGTGAATAACCATCTTATAATGTGATCATGAAAACCATTTCATTATAAAAAATAAATAGGCCAGAAAATTTATATTTTTTTAGCCATAAAATCCATTTCATGATTTTAAAGATATAAAAATAGATTATTGACCTAAAATGGCTATAAAGATAAAGAATGGTCATGAAATAGATTTCATGAAAAGACTAAAAAAGTAGACATAATTGATGAAAAAAGTTTATTTTTTGTTAATAAAAAGGATTTCATGAAATTGAAGGAGAGACACAATGAAAGCATTTGATTTGACTTGTAATGGACAGATGAATTCCATACAGATCGAAGACGGGGCTCCGGTATTCGGCTGGAAACTTCCGGCAGAGGATGCGGCGGCACAGTCATCATATCAGATCCGATTATACCAGGAAGATACCGAATCGAATGAGTGGAGAATGATCTGGGATTCCGGGAAAACAAAGAGCTGCGAGAGTATCCAGAATCCCTATCGGGGGGAAGAGACGCTTAAATGTCTCAGTACATATCGGTTTGAAGTGAAATTCTGGAATGAGTTGGATGAGGAATCGGAGTGGAGTGATACGGCACAGTTCGAAACCGGATTGATGGGAAGAGGATGGAAAGCGGACTGGATCGGCTGCGACGAAGATAACGGGAACCCCTATGATCCCAGCCGGACATTTTACTGCGCGGACGATTTTGAAAAAGGCAGCAACCAATATTATCTTCCGCCGCTCCCATACATGAGGCATGAGTTCCGGGCCGATAAGAAGATAAAAAAAGCCAGAATCTACATGGCCGCACTGGGACTTCTGGAAGTACAGATAAATGGCCGGAAAGCGGGAGAGGACCTCTTCGTACCGGGATTGTCAGACTACAAGCACACGGTATACTACAGGGCTTATGATGTTACCGACCTGGTCCGCGAAGGGGAAAACGCAGTCGGGGTGATCCTGGCGGATGGCTGGTATGCCGGGTATATGGGGTTAACTTCCAGAGAATGGTATGGAAGCAAACCACGTGCAATGGTACAATTGGAGTTGTGTTTTAGCGATGGTACGGCCAAGACCATAGTGACCGATGGAAGCTGGAAAGCCTCCTACGGAGCGTTGCTGGAGAGTGACATCTTCCAGGGGGAAACCTATGACGCGAACCGGGAACTGACAGGATTCTCAGAAGCGGGATTCGATGACCGCGGCTGGATACCGGTGGTTACGGGAGATGAGCGGGCCGAGGGCGTATATCCGATAGCACATCCGGGTCCTCCGGTAGTGGAACAGGAGAGAATCCCTCCGGCAGAGACTGTCGTTTCGGAAGAGCACAGCATGATCCTGGATTTCGGCAAGATATTAACCGGTGTCGTGGCACTGAAATTAAAAGGTCCGAAGGGCGGTAAAGTGACGATCCGGCATGCGGAAATGCTGGATAAGAACCGGAAGCTCTATCTGCGGGGCAACCGATCCGCCAGATGCCTGGACACCTATATCTTAAAAGGAACCGGGGAAGAGAGCTGTCAGCCCCGTTTCACCTATCACGGCTTCCGCTATGCCGAGATTATTTTGACACCGGGAGTAGAGATCACGGAAGTACGTGCGGTCAGGATCAGCACGAAACTGATAAAGCCTACGGAATTTCACTGTTCCAATGAGACCGTAAACCAGGTGTTTCAGATTATAAAAAACACGCAGCTGTGCAATGAATTCGAAGTGCCTACGGACTGCTGCGCCAGGGATGAGAGGCTGGGCTGGGGGACAGAGGGGAACCATTTCACCTATGCCATGAGCTATTTCAGCCATCAGGAAGCCTTTATCCGGAAGTGGACCACGGACATCTGGGATGGCCAGCACGAGGACGGCGGGCTGGAAGCCATCGCCCCGTCGATGATGATGAAGGATATCGAGCAGTTCGTGGGAGACCTTCAGTCCAATCATGGTATTCACATGCTGTACGCGCTCTGGCAGATGTATGGAGACATCCGTACCTTCCGCAGGTATCAGAGCCAGGCAGAAAAATATTTTGAATTTCTGGAAAGAAATGCGGATCGGCATATCCGGTTCGCAACCGGATGTGACTGGCTGGGAATCCTGGAAGATACCGGCCACTCAGATACCCTGCACGGTTACGGAGACGGATCGGCCGGTATGATCGGTACCGCTCACTACGCGGTGGCAGTCTGTATGATGCAGAGGCTTTTAAAAGCCGCGGGAGAGCCGGAACGGGCTGAGTTTTACGGAAGGCTTTATGAGGAGATCCGCAGGGCATACAGCCTGAACTTTATCGCCCGGGACGGATCGCTGAGGAGAGGCGGCCAGGGAGACTATGTGATGGCGCTGGCAGCGGGACTGATTCCGCCGGAGTACGAGCATCAGGCAGTGGATCATCTGATCCGGGAGCTTACAAAAGACGGCTATGTACGCTGGAAAGGCGGTACATCCACCAGCCCCTACTTCTTATATGTGATGAGAAAATACGGGAAAACAGAAATTGCCAACCAGTTTTTAAGTTCCGTCCGCTATCCAGGCATTGGCTACATGATTGCCATGGGTGCCACCGCCGTGTGGGAACGCTGGGATGCCCTGTTTGAGGACGGGACGATGCACCCGCAGCCAATGAACGCCTGGAGCCACATCGGTTTTACCACAGTGGGAGAGTATCTGATCAGCGGTCTGGCTGGTATCGACGCGGCAGCACCCGGATTCCGGAGGATACTTGTGAAGCCGGGGCCATCCCGGGAAGTCACGCAGGCACAGGCGGCTCTTTGGAGTAATTACGGCGAGATCGCCGTGGATTGGATATGGGAACAAGGACGGCTGAAGCTTACCTGTAAGATCCCGGGTAATACAAAGGCACAGATTCTTTTGCCCTCAGATCAGGGAATACAGACCTATGAGGCGGGCGCGGGTATACATGAATACGAAACGGTACTGACGGAGATACCCAAAAACTAGTATTTCAAACAATAGGTATTAATGCTATATGCATTCAATATAAAACAGAAAAACAAACAAAAAGTCCAAGGGAGGCAAAACAGATGAAGAAAAAACTATTAAGTGTATTGTTGTGTGCAGCTATGGTGGCTACCATGATGACGGGGTGCGGATCGAAAGAAGAACCGGCTGCAGCACCTGCTGAAGAGACCAGCGCGCCGAAAGCAGACGCCACAGAAGCTCCGGCAGATACGACCGGAGGTGACGAAGGTTCCGCCGAAGGAAAAGCTTATAATATCGGCTACAGCAATATGCAGTTAAAAGAAGATTTCTTCATTACGGTAGAAGGCGGAATTCACAAAGCGGCGGAAGATGCCGGATATGTATACAATACGACGATTTCCGACCGTGACGCTACCAAGATGAAACAGAACATTGAAGCACTGGTAACCAAAGGCGCAGACATCATCATCGACTTTAACGTTATGGCTGAAGCAGGTTCTGCGATCGCTTCTGACCTGGCCAAAGAAGACATCCCGATGCTGAGTGTAGACTGTATCTATGACGGAGCTTACTTCTTCGGTGTCAACAACCTGGAAGCCGGTGAGATCCTGGGACAGACAGCCGCTGAGTATGTAGACTCCAAATTCGGCGGAGAACTGGAATATATCGTAAATGTATACGATGCGGCTTCCGGTGATGAGATCAAAAAGAGAAACGACGGTGTGGTAAATGTCCTTCAGGAGAAATACGGCGTGCCGGATGACAATGTGGTATGGCTGGATTCCAAACAGGACGATGTAAAATCCCAGACCATGACAAAAGACTGGCTCAACTCCCATCCCGACGCCACGAAGATCGTAATCGTAGGACAGAATGATGACAGGGGTTACGCAGCCAACGCAGCGGTAGAAGGCGAGAGCAGAAAAGATGACTGTATCGTAGTTTCCCACAACGCTGACCCGGCTCCCATTGAAAATCTTCAGAAACATGTGGAGGACAAAGATACCGCATGGGTGGCTACCGCTTCCTACAACTCCCATCTGTACGGCGAGCAGATCATGGACATGGCTACCAAGATCCTGAACGGAGAAGAAGTAGAGCAGAACGGATACACCAAAGTGACGATCGTAACACTGGACAATGTAAATGAATACGTAAAAGACAGAGACGCTGCGATTGCCGCAATGCAATAAGCAAGAAGGTTAACCGGGGACATGTCCATTTCAGTTAGGGACATGTCCATTCCGGTTTGGTACAAGGAAATAAGACAAGGCAGGTGAACGAGTGGTGGAAAAAGTACTGGAAATGAAAGGCATCTACAAAGCATTTCCCGGTGTCGTGGCGGTAGACAAGGTGGATCTGGATCTGTACGGAGGCGAGGTTCTGGCGCTGATGGGCGAAAACGGTGCGGGAAAATCGACACTGATCAAGATCTTATCCGGTATGTATAAAGCGGACGAGGGAGAGATTATTGTCGGCGGGAAGTCTCACAAGGAATTTACCACGAAGGAAGCAATTGATTTAGGAATCGGAATTATTTATCAGGAATTGAATTATCTGAACGACCTGACGATCGCAGAGAATATATTACTGGGTCAGGTCCCGACCTCCGGCCCCCTAAAGAAGATCGATTACAAAAATATGTTTGAGAAGGCAAAAGGGATCATGGAGCGGGTCGGATTAGGGTATCGGAAACCCACGGATATGGTATCGGAATTATCCGTTGCGGAAAAGCAGCTCATTGAGATCGCGAGAGCATTTTCCAGAAACGTCAAAATATTGGTGATGGACGAACCGACATCCGCGCTTAATGAGGTGGAGACAAAGAAGCTGTTCGAACTGATCCGGGATATCAAAAAAGATGGTGTGGGCGTGATCTATATATCCCACCGTATGGAGGAGCTGTTCCAGATCGCGGACCGTGTGGAGATCATGCGGGATGGAAAATACATAACAACTCTGAATGTAAAAGAGACAAATACAGATGAGATCGTAGCTTACATGGTTGGAAGGGAAGTCAACGACATGTACCCGTCCAGGGATTGTAAGATCGGCGATGTGGCTTTTGAGGTAAGAGGGCTGTCTACTTCCTATTTAAAAGACATCAATCTCCAGGTCCGCGCGGGAGAAGTGGTAGGACTGTTCGGGCTGATGGGGGCAGGAAGATCCGAGGTATGCCGCTGTGTGGTAGGGTCGCAGAAAGCGGATGCGGGAACGCTGGTGATGAACGGGCAGGAATTCATGAATGCGACACCGCTGGAAGCGCTGAAACGCGGAATCTCCTATGTACCCGCGGAGCGAAAGACGGAAGGGGTCAACCTGGTGGCGCCGGTCCGGGACAATATCACATTGTCTAATCTGGATAAGATAAAAAGAAAAGGCAAACTGGATCTCAAATACGAAACACAGCTGGCGGAAGAATGGGTGAAAAAATTATCCGTAAAAACCCCGTCGGTGATGACAGAAGCCGGAACACTAAGCGGCGGTAACCAGCAGAAACTGGTTATAGCCAAAAGCCTGAATACGGACCCCAGTGTCATGATTCTGAACGAACCGACCAGAGGGATCGACGTAGGCGCCAAGGTAGAGATCTATAATCTGATCAATGAGCTGTGCTCCCAGAATAAAGCCGTAATCATGATTTCGTCGGAGCTTCCTGAGATTATGGCGCTGAGTGACCGCATTTACGTACTGTGTGAAGGAAAAATTACCGGAGAGGTCAGTAAGGGTGACTACTCACAGGAAGGCCTCTTAAAATATGCGATAGGAGAGTGTTAACCATGTCGAAAGTAAAAAATTTATTGAAAAACTCAAAGAGCGAACTCAGCACCGTCATTATGCTCATTGTGTTATGTATCATATTTGGAGTTCAGTCGGAGTATTTCTTTACTTTCCGAAATATCATGAACATCGGGACCTATGCTTCCATTATGGGTACCATGGCGGCCGGCCTTACCGTAGCTATGCTGCTGGGAGGCCTGGATGTATCCCAGTATTCCCTGGCGGCTATGGCCGGTATGATCATGGGTATGATGATTGAAGCGGGATTTTCCGTGCCCATTACCCTGATCGTAACCATTTTGGTTGGTATCCTGGGCGGCTGTATCAACGCGTTTATCATCACGATCATGAGGGTAAATCCCATCATCGCCACCATGGGAACCCAGTTCATCTTCCGCGGCGCGGCATTCCTGCTGACCGACGGCCGGTATATCCGGATTGACGATCCCGTGTATTATTTCATCGGCAACGGTAAGATCTTCGGAATCCCGTTCTGTCTGATGGTGATGCTGATCACCTACATCATTGTGTGGTACCTGCTGAAATACACCAAATACGGACGTCAGGTATTTGCAGTGGGCGGCAACATTCAGGTGGCGAAGCTGGCCGGTATCAACGCAAACCGGGTAAAATTCATTTCCCACATCATCGCCGGTGTGACTGCGGTCATGGGCGGTATCATCACCGTATGCCAGACATCCTCCGCTATGCCTAACCATGGCTACGGAAATGATATGGACGGCATCGCTGCTGTTATCTTAGGCGGTATCGGCCTGGCCGGAGGAAAAGGAAAAGTCGGCGGTACCCTGATCGGTATTCTGGTGCTGGCGGTTCTGGTCAACGGTATGACTCTTTTGAACGTGCAGGCTTACTGGCAGCAGGTGGTTAAGGGACTTGTATTGATATTCGCCGTATTTATCGATGCTCTGCGTTCATCCAAATCCAAGGCGTGAAAATAGTTTGCAAGACGGGAAAACGCACACATGGAGGGAAATATGAATGAAAACAGTGTTGTTTTGAAAGTTAAGAAAGCAATGTTATGTATGACGAGGCAATGCTGGGAACAGGGGATTACGGCGCAGGCGCTGTTGGAGACCGGGGATTATGAGCGGTTAAGCCTTCTGGTTCGGGATATGGTACTAAGACAGAGTGAGGACGGAAGGCTTTGTAATGTGGAAAATACACCCGCGGTCACGGATTCCACCTTCTGCGTACTGCCGGTACTGGAGATCGGCAGCCGGGAACAGCAGAGCAAGTACATAGAGGCAGTGGATAAAAATATGGATTATCTGCTGTATCATGCGCCCAGGACACCGGATGGCGTAATCTGCCATATGCTGGGAACCCAGGAGATCTGGGCAGATTCCGCGGCATTTACACCGGCCGCGCTGGCTCGTACCGGACATTACAGGGAAGCCTTTGAGCAGATGAAGGGTTATCTGAAAAAATTATATAACTGTGAAAAAAAACTCTATTATCATATATGGTGTGAGGACACCGGCGAATACCGCAGAAAAGTACTGTGGGGAATCGGCAACGGATGGATTCTGACAGGCCTGTACCGGCTTTATCTGGAACTTCCCGACAGCTGCCGGGAGGAAAAAAGGGAGATTTACCAGGACTTTAAAGAACTTCTGGATGAAATGCTGCTGTGGGAAAATGAAAATCATCTGTTCCACGATATTCTGGACCGGCCGGACTCCTTTGAGGAAACCGAAGTATCCGAGATGGTGGCCTATATTATCTACCGGGCGGTGCGGGAGGAGAATCTCCCTGTGGAATATCTGGACCGGGCGGATCAGATCCGGCAGGCGGTACTATATAAAGTTTCGGATCAGGGACTTTTGATGGACTGTGCCAGCTCTCCTGATTTCCTGTATCCCGGGACGTCTGTGGAAGGCCAGGCCCATTTTCTGATGATGGAACAGGCCCGCACCCAGATACTGGAGCGGACGCATATTCTGATAGCAGAGAAGATCTGCCATAGTTAAACAGCATTGTATGAAACCGGTATGATATTTCTTCAGGCATTTGTCCGGTAAACTTTGAAAATTCGAAGAAATATGTTAGTATTAGGATAAATGAAAATGAGGAAATATGGAGTTGATAATGTGAGTGCAAATTTGGATAAAACCGGGATGAAAAAGAAAAAAGCGACCATTCAGGATGTGGCGAGCCTGGCGCAGGTAGTACCGTCGACAGTATCTCATGTGATTAACGGGACGGCCCCGATCTCGGCGGAGACACAGGAGCGGGTGTGGGAAGCCATTGAACGGCTGAACTATTCACCCAACGCGCTGGCCAGGGCGCTGCGGCAGAAGAGAACTCGTCTGATCGGAGTGGTCCTTCAGGATATCTCCAGTGAATTTTACGCCCGGTGTGCGGCCAGCATATTGGAAGCGGCCCGGGAAGATAATTACGTGGTGCTCTTATGCGACGCATCCTTTAACAACGATAACGTGAGGGAAGGAGTCCATGCTCTGATCGAGCGGCGGGTGGACGGCCTGATCTTTATCGGCGGCGGGAACGATGATGATATTATAAAAGACTGCCTGGATGCCAATGTACCGGTGGTCTTAGGAGACAGGCATCACGGAGAGCTTCCGTCGGTGGAATTCGACAATGAGCAGTCGGTGAAGAACCTGGTATGCGCGCTGTACGACGCCGGATACCGGCGGTTCGCATATGCCGGAGAGCCGGTTACGGTTCAGGATAACCTGGAAGCCAGATACCGCGGTTATCTGGAAGGGCTGAAGCTTTGCCGGGTCAATGAAAAGGATTCTACGGCGATTCTGGACAATACGCTTCATCATTTAAAAGTACAGACTTCCTATACCCTGCTGGAAAAATTCCTGCATTCGATACCCCGGGAGGAATGGCCTCAGGTGGTGCTGACCTCCAACGACATGATCGCCCACGGTTTTATGAGTGCGGCCCGCAGAATGGGGATCAGTGTGCCGGAGGATATCGCAGTGGTGGGATTCGATGATATCACCGTGTCGGAATATTTTAATCCTTCTCTGACAACGGTATCTCAGGATGAAAAACTTTTGGGACGCAGCTGCTATCAGCTGTTCAAGAGTGTGATCAAGGGCAAGAAGCGGACGGCCCATGAGGTGCTGCCCCAGAAGATCGTGATCCGGGAATCAGCCTATATTCCGGAGGAAGTGATCCGGAATTATACGGAATAATAGGAACAAGAAAAATCAGATAGATTGTCAGGCCGTAAAATTGCGGCATTGGAGGGCATGGTTATGAAAGCATTATCGGTAGAAGAAAACGGTGCGCTTCACATCGTAGAGATAGAAAAACAGAAAATAAATGATTATCAGGTGTTAGTGAAGATGCTGGCCGGAGGAATTTGTAACGGTACCGATGCCAAAATCATTCATGGTAAGTTTAAAGGATTTCATACATATCCGGCCATTTTGGGCCATGAAGGTGTCGGCGAAGTGGTGGAGATGGGACGTTATGTAGAAAATTTTAAGCTGGGAGATCATGTGCTCTGCCCGTTCCAGGAGGGAATGAACGGACCTTACCATTCCGGATGGGGCGCATTTGCGGAATACGCGGTCTGCTGGGACTGGAAAGCGCTGGTAAAGAGCGGGGTCTCACAGGATTCCCCGGATTTTCCTGTGTCCGCGTATACCCAGAAGGTGATTCCGAAAACCATGGACCCGGTCCATGGTTCTATGATGATCACGTTCCGGGAAGTTTTGAGCGCTATGAAAACCTTTGCATTACAGCCTAATAAGAGCATTGTGATCTATGGCTGCGGACCGGTGGGGGCTTCCTTTACCAAGTTTGCGAAGATCCTGGGACTGGGGCCGATTATCGTGTGTGACCTGACCGAAGAACGGATGCAGAAAGCCAGGACTCTGGGAGCGGATGAAACCTTCTGCAGTACCGATCCGGAATTACTCCAAAAGATCCGTAAGATCTGCCCTCAGGGTGTGGATTATGTGGTGGATGCGGTAGGCCGCAGCCAGATCATTAATCAGGCCATGAATCTGGTGACTTTTAACGGTAAGATCTGTGTCTACGGAATCTCTCCTAATAATTCGATGGAGCTGGATTGGACGAATTCAGAGTATAACTGGCAGCTGCAGTTCGTTCAGTGGCCCACCAAATGGGAAGAGGCACAGGCACATCAACAGGTGATGAACTGGATCCAGACCGGGATCCTGAATCCGGAGGAATTTTATTCTCATGTGGTACCCTTTGAAAAGATCCTGGATGGATTTGCGATGACTGCGAACCAGGAGGCGTTTAAGGTTATGGTTACTTTCTGACGGGGCTGCAGGGAGATAGGAGGGCCGGCGGGAAATAGGACGGGCCGAGGGGGGCCAGGGCTGTATGCGGCGAAAAACTTCGGAGCGGACTAAGAGCTCTGCGGGTGACGGGAAAAGAATCCCTTATTACATTTTTCTACGCCAACTCGCTTCGCTCAGACAGGCTCCGAAAAACGGGGATTCTTTTCCCGTCACCCGCAGAGCTCTAAGCCCGCTCCTCAATGTTTTTCGCCGCATACAGCCCTGGCCCCCCTCGGCCCGCCCTATTTCCCGCCTGCTTTGGTACCGGCAGAGTGGGAAGGGGCGAAAGTAGGATGATGGTTCTGGCGTTGTGTGGGCTGTGGAAGGGAATAGCGATTGATGATAAGAGCTTCTTTATTGCTTTTTGGGGTGGCATGATGGAGGAATTGTGATTCAGTGAGAGTTGTGGAAGGAGTGGTGAGGGATGCGGGAATATATATTGGCCCATGATCTGGGAACCAGCGGGAATAAGGCTACGCTGTATGACCTGGAGGGAAGGCTGGCGGCCAGTTTAACGGTTCCTTATGAGACACAGACGCCGGAGAACGGATTCGTGGAACAGGATCCGGGGGAATGGTGGAAGGCAGTCTGCGGATCGGGGAAGGAGCTGATGGAACGAGCGGGTATCGGGGGAGAACAGGTGGCCTGCGTGACATTCAGCGGACAGATGATGGGATGCGTGCTGGTGGATGAGGAAGGCAGGCATCTGCATCCGGCTTTGATCTGGGCGGATACCCGGGCGGATGGACTTATGGCTTCGGTGGAGGAGCAGGTGGACGGCCGTGAGGCTTACCGGATCACGGGACACCGGCTCAGCGCGTCTTATTCTGCGGCTAAATGCCGGTGGATCAGGGACAGAAGACCCAAGGTCTATGAGAAAGCGTTTAAACTGCTCAATGCGAAGGATTATGTGATCTGCAGGCTGACCGGGAAGTTCGCTACGGATTATTCGGACGCTTCGGGAACGAACCTGCTGGATCTGGAGAAAAAAGAATGGTCCCGGCGGATGGTGGATGCGTATGGCTTGCGGATGGATCTGCTGCCGGAGCTTTATAAGTCTACACACCAGATCGGGGGAATCACGAAGGAGGCTGCGGCGCAGACCGGGCTGCTGGAAGGGACTCCGGTGATCATGGGCGGCGGAGATGGCAGCTGTGCGGCGGCAGGCGCAGGCGCGGTGGAAGAGGGCCGGATGTATAATGTGCTGGGGTCCTCGTCCTGGATTTCCAATGCTACGAAGGTTCCGGTATTTGACGGGGAGATGCGGACTTTTAACTGGGCAGCGCTGGATGAGAACCTATATACGCCCTGTGGGACCATGCAGGCCGCGGGATATTCGTTTCAGTGGATGATGAGGACTCTTTGTGATTATGAAAAGGATTTCGCTGAGAGGGAAGGGCGGAAACTTCCGGAATATCTGAATGAGCGGGCGGCGGCCCGGCCGGCCGGGGCGAACCGTTTGCTGTTTCTTCCCTATTTACTGGGGGAGAGAAGTCCGAGATGGAATCTGGACGCGAGAGGGACTTTTATCGGATTAGGTGCGATTCATACGAAAGATGATATGATCCGCTCCGTTATGGAAGGTGTGGGTTATAATCTGAAGGTGATTCTGGATATCTTAGAGAGGAATCTTCCGACGGGCGAACTGACGCTGATCGGCGGCGGAGCTTCCAGTACCGTATGGGCACAGATGCTGGCGGACATCTGGCAGAAGCGGATTCTGATTCCCAGATATGTGGAGGAGGCGACCTCCATGGGGGCAGCCGTATGCGCAGGAGTGGGGATCGGCGCGTTTCCGGATTTCAGAGTGATCCATACACTGAATCCGGTGGAGCGGGTGATTGAACCACAGCCGGAGAATTATGAGATTTATGAGAAGATGTACCGTCTGTTCAATGAGGCGTATGCTGCGCTGGAACAGGTTTATCATCAATTGAACCGCATATGAATTTGAAAATAGAAAAAGCTTTGTAATCCGTAATGGGATAAAGAGAAAAAAGGATCTGGATAAGGAGAGAAAAGGATGAGTGACAAAAATTTGACCTGGCAGCAGTTGGCGAACATGATCGATCATACGAATCTGAAACAGTATGTGCCAAATGAGGCGTTTGTGAAGCTGTGTGATGAGGCGAAGCAATACAATTTTAAAACTGTGGCGATTAATTGTGCGACGACAGAAATCTGCTACGGACAGCTGAAGGATTCGCCGGTACTGGTGGACAGCGCCGTAGGTTTCCCTCTTGGGCAGTCCACGATGGAAACGAAAGTATTCGAGACGGAGGATGCGATCCGCAAAGGGGCCGGTGAGATCGATTATGTGGCGAATCTGGTGGAACTTAAGAATAAGAATTATGACTACCTCCGCAGAGAAATGGACGGGATCGTTAAGATATGCCGGAAATATCAGGTGACATCGAAAGTGATCTTCGAGAACTGCTATCTGACGGAGGAGGAAATCGTTAAGATGGCTGAGATCGCCTTGGAGATCGGAATTGATTTTATTAAAACTTCCACGGGCTTCGGCGAGTACGGGGCTAAAGTGGAGCATGTTCGTCTGATGAAGTCCGTGGCCGGAGACAAATTAAAGGTGAAGGCAGCCGGCGGTATCCGGGACGTACAGACGGCGCTGGCTATGATCGATGCCGGTGCTTCCAGAATCGGAACCAGTTCCGGTATCCGGATTGTGGAAGATTATAAGAAAATGACGGAGGAGTGAGTATAGATGATCGCGGGAAACCGTTATGAAACGATGTCTTATGTAAAATGCGGTGACAGCGGCCTGTATCTGCCGAAGCTTTGTCTGGGTATCTGGAACAATTTCGGGAAAGCTTACCCGTACGAGAACAGCAGGGAAATGATTCTGACCGCTTTTAATCTGGGTATTAATCATATCGATGCGGCTAATAACTACGGGCCTCCTCCGGGAAGCGCGGAGGAAGTGCTGGGAGAGGTACTGAAGCGGGACCTGAAGGGGTACCGGGATGAGCTGGTGATTACCACGAAGGCCGGATATGAGATGTGGGACGGCCCTTACGGAAACTGGGGCTCCAGAAAATCCCTGATGGCCAGCCTGGATCAGAGTCTGAGACGGATGCAGTTAGACTATGTGGACATCTTTTATCATCACAGGCGGGATGAGAATACTCCGTTAGAAGAGACGATGGGCGCGCTGGCCGATATTGTCCGGCAGGGGAAAGCGCTGTATGTGGGAGTCAGTAATTATAATGCGGAGGATACAAGGAAAGCTTCCCGGATGCTTAAGGATATGGGCGTAAAACTGCTGATCCATCAGCCCAGGTATAATATGTTCTGCCGTATTCCGGAGGAAGGCCTCTTCGATGTGCTGAAACAGGAAGGAATCGGTTCCGTGGCGTTCTGCCCGCTGGAGCAGGGGTTACTGACCACCAAATATATCGCCGGGATTCCCAAAGGGTCCAGGGCTGACAATCAGAACTGCCCGTTCTTAAATGGCGCGGATATCACTCCTGAGGTTCTGGATAAGGTCATACGGTTAAATGAGATGGCAAAGGAACGCGGCCAGTCTCTGCCGCAGATGGCTTTGGCCTGGGATGTCAGGGAGGGCGGAGTCACATCCGTATTGTTAGGCGCCAGCCGTAAGGAACAGATTATCGAAAATGTGAAAATGCTGGAGAACCAGAAATTTACCGCTGATGAACTGGCCAGAATCGATGCGATTCTGGGATAGGGTTCGGCAGAATGGTTCTGTGAATAAGACTGGAAAGAAGGAGCGAAATGAAATCGGTTAAGGTAAAATCTTTGACACTAGAGAGCTTCTATAAATTTGGAAGCTATGCAAAAGTTCTGAATCCTGACACGCCTCATCTGGGCACGGAGGAAGATCCCGTTTGTTTTTACCGGGATATTATGCAGATCCAGGCCGGGGGACAGGTCTCGATCTCTGCAGGGGTGGCGCTTCCAGGAGAGAAGAAAGTTAAGATCATGGAATACCATACCCATACAGGAGAGGCTTTCATGATGCTCGACGGGGATGTGGTGATGGCTTTTGCACCGGCTTCGGCGGATGAACAGATCCCGCTTAATGAACTGGAGGCGTTCTACATCCCCAGTGGCGTAATGATCTGGATTCGGGCGGGAGTATGGCATTATGCGCAGATGCCGGTGGGGGATAAACCGGTGACTTCGATCGTGCTGCTGCCGGAACGGACTTATTTTAATGACTGCCATAAGGTGGAGATCCCGGAAGAAGAGCATCGGATTCTGGAATTATAAAAGAACAGAATGAACGGGATAATTTTTGATATCAAAGAGTTTGCTGTATTTGACGGGCCAGGGATACGTACCACTGTTTTTTTCAAAGGCTGTCCGCTTCAGTGTATGTGGTGCCATAATCCGGAGGGCATGAGCTTTGCACCGGAGCTGATGACCAGTCCGAACGGCTGCCTGCATTGCAAACGGTGTACACAGGTATGCCCTTCTCCTTCAAAATGCCAGGTTTGTGGTAAATGCATCGAAGTCTGCCCCATGCGTCTTCGGAAAATCTGCGGCACGGCGGTGACTCCCCGGGAACTGGCCGGCCGGCTTCTGAAAGACCGGGATTTCCTTGTGAAAAATGAAGGCGGTGTGACTTTCTCCGGCGGGGAACCATTTGCCCAGCCGGAATTTTTGGAAGCATGTATCCGTGAGTTAAACGGTCTGCATACCTGTGTGGAAACCAGTGGATTTTGTGAAGGGGAACGGTTCAAAAGGATCGTCGGGCTGCTGCAGTTTGTAATCATGGATATCAAGCTGGTGGACGATGAAAGGCACCGCTATTATACCGGTGTCAGCAACCGGAAGATTCTGGCTAATCTGGAACAGCTTAAATCAGGAAATACCCCGTATATGATCCGGGTCCCATTGATACCCGGAGTCAATGATACGGAGAAAAATATGGAGCAGACAGCCGCTCTGCTTACGAATGCCGGGCCGCTGGTCAGGGTGGAACTGCTCCCCTATCATAAGACAGCGGGTGCAAAATACGGCATGGTGGGAAAAGTCTATCAGCCCGGGTTCCAGACGGAACAGAGGCCAATATGTCATACCGGCCCATTTGAAAAAAGAGGGATTCCCTATAAAATCATGTGACAGGGTATGGCTAGATGCCAGCCCATGGCTAGATGCCAATCCATGGACAGGAAATAGTAAGTTACCATGACATCAGGCAGTCAGAAGGAAGAAAGGAGGTACTTTATGACAGAAAATATCAGGAAGCAGCTGGATTATTTTATACGGAACAAGGAACATCACGCATTCCGCCGGCAGGAGGAAGATCCGTTCCGGCTGGCCGGGGAATTTGAAAAGGAAGGTTATTCAGATCTGGAGCGGGTAGTACGGCGTTTTTCCTATGTACTGGAAAAGGAGCAGCCGGTAGTCTATCCCTGGGAACGGATCGCGATGATCCGTACGGTAGTGACGCTGCCGGAAATACACACTCCGAAAGAACAGGAAACGATTGGCAGGGAGCACTATATTCACGAGCAGGGGAAAGTCTGCAATATCAACCCCTGCTATGCTGAGGTGATTGGAACTGGTCTCTTAAAAAAACAGGAAGAAATTCGGTCTGAAATGAAAAAAAGGGAGGCAGCCAAAGAACGAAAGGAGCGGGAGGAGTATACCTATCTGGAAGCAATGCTCTGCATGACGGACGAGATGCTCTCATTTGCCCGCCGTTACCGGGAGGCGGCAGAGAAAGCCGGGAACTTAAAAGTTGCAGAGACTTTCCGCAGAATTCCGGCACAGGCGGCACAAAGCTTTGAGGAAGCACTTCAGTTCTTCCGGTTTCTTCACTACTGTCTGTGGTGCACCTTTAATTACCATAATACGATCGGAAGGTTTGACCAATATATGTATCCGTATTTGGAGAGAGATCTGGCGAACGGGATTCTCACCAAGGAGGAGGCATTTGAACTGCTGGAGGAGTTCTTCATCAGTTTTAACCGGGACAGCGATCTGTACACCGGAATGCAGCAGGGGGACAATGGACAGAGTATGGTGCTGGGCGGCTGTGCCCAGGACGGGAGCGACTGCTATAATCTCCTGTCAGATCTGTGTATGGACGCCAGCCTGGAATTAAAGCTGATCGATCCGAAGATTAATCTGAGGGTGCATAAGAATACGCCGCTTAGCTTATATGAAAAGGGAACCCGGATGACTAAACAGGGGCTGGGCTTTCCCCAGTATTCCAACGATGACGTGGTCATACCGGCCCTTCTGCGCTGGGGATATGAACCGGAGGACGCATATCAGTATGTGGTGGCAGCCTGCTGGGAATTCATCATACCCGGGAAAGGTATGGATATTCCCAATATCGACGGCCTCTCCTTTGCTGATATAGTAGTAAAATCCCTGTCTCACCTGACGGACTGCACGAAGTTTGAAGACTTCATGCAGGTGGTGCATGGGAAGATCCGGGCACAGTGTGCGCAGATGGTTTCAAAATATAAAAACCTGTATCTGGAGCCGTCTCCGGTGATGTCTTTGATGATGGAAGGATGTATTTCACAGGCGAAGGATATTTCCCTGGGAAATAAATATAACAATTTCGGTATCCATGGCAGCGGCCTGTCGACCGCAGTGGATTCCCTGGCTGCTGTAAAACGGTTTGTCTACGACGAACAGAGTGTGGAAAAACAGGAGCTGCTGGATGCATTGGCGCAGGATTACAAAGGCCACGAGCGATTACTGAACCGGCTGCGCTATGAAGGACCCAAGATGGGAAATGATGAGGAAGATCCCGATCAAATCGCTGCCCGCCTGCTGTCCTGGTTTGCCGGGGCGCTGGAAGGCTTTACCAATGAGCGGGGCGGTATCTATCGGGCAGGAACCGGGTCCGCCATGTATTATATCTGGCAGTCGGAGAATCTTCCGGCTACCCCGGATGGACGCCGGGCGGGGGAGGCGTTCGCCTGTAACTATTCTCCGAGCCTGTTCTGCCGGCTGAAGGGGCCGGTGTCCCTGGTCAAATCCTTCAGCAAACCGGATCTGAAGCTGACGGCCAACGGCGGCCCCCTGACCATCGAACTGCACGATACCGTATTCAAGAACGGGGAGAGCATCCGGAAAGTAGCCATGCTGGTCAAATCCTTCCTGGATATGGGCGGGCATCAGATGCAGATCAACGCGGTGAACAAGGATACGCTGCTGGATGCGAAAAAACATCCAAAGGATTACCAGAACCTGATCGTTCGGGTCTGGGGCTGGAGCGGATATTTTGTGGAACTGGATGAAGTGTATCAGGATCATATCATAGAACGGATGGAATTGACATTATGAGACTGGGCGGAGCGATATTTAAACCATACACCAACGGGTACGAATGGGCTGTGAGAGTCCGGGAAAAAGGGTACCGGGCCGCGATCTGCCCGCTGGAAGCTGACGCCCCGGATGCTGTGATCGGGGAATATAAAAAAGCAGCGGCAGAGGCGGATATCGTCATCGGTGAAGTAGGGGTCTGGAATAACCCGCTGCATCCGGACCCGCATACCAGAAAAGAAGCGGTTGAATTTGCCAAAAGGCAGCTGCTGCTGGCGGAGAAAATCGAAGCCAGATGCTGTGTAAATATCACGGGCACCTATAACCCGGATGTATGGTATGGGCCTCATCCGGAGAACTTTACCAGGAAGGCCTTTGATGAAATCGTGCGGACCACACGGGAAATTATCGACGCGGTAGGACCGGTTAAGACGTTCTATACCTTCGAGCCTTCCGCCTGGCTTTACCCGGACAGTATCGAAACTTACCTGGAGCTGCTGGACGCGGTGAACCGCCCGGCGCTGGCCGTGCACTGGGATCCTGTCAATATGATGTACAGCCCCAGGAATTACTACCGAAATGCCGGGTTCCTGGCAGAATGTGTACAGAAGCTGGGGCCTTATATCAAGAGCTGTCATATAAAAGACCTGTATATGGATGAGCGGTTTACCCTTTATGTGGAGGAGCGGATGTCCGGTGATGGGATACTGGATTATCCGGCGTTGATTCGGGAACTGGACCGGCTGGACCCGGATATGCCTGCTTTTGTAGAGCACATGGAGACAGAAGAGGAATATGACCGGGCCAGCGCTTATGTAAAAGCAGTGATGGCACAGGTGGCGGAAGAGAGTGAGATTATTCCATAAACATGTAAGTTAAGTTCCTAAAGGAGGTAATTTTAATTATGAAGCAACCTAAATTATTTACAATCCTGCCTGACTATGTGTGTACACCCGACGGCATGGAGATCGACCGGGAAGGGAATCTGATCCTGTCCTGCCCCAACTATGCGGATGACAGTTTTAAGGGCTGCGTGGTGAAGATTGACAAAGACAAAAACATTACCAAATGGTTTGACGTACCGGTTCATCCTGAGACCGGAATCGCCCGGAATATGGGAATCGCCTTTGATGCGGACTATAACCTGTATGTCTGTGATAATCAGGGATGGTCGGGAAAAGAAGAGCTGGCATTCAAAGGCCGGGTATTAAAACTGATCGTCGATCAGGATGGTGTGAAAAGCTGGAAGGTAGTGGCGGACGGGATGGAACATCCCAACGGCATCCGGATTCGGGGCAATTATATGTATGTTACCCAAAGCCTGTTAAGTAAGGTGGAGGACAGAAGCGGCCATCTGGTCAGCTGTGTGTACCGCTTTGGCCTGGATGAAGAAAATATCCACATTACCAATACCCTGGAAGATGCTCATATTTTCACCACCTTTGTGACGGACAATGAAGACTGTCAGTACGGCGCGGACGGTATCGTATTCGGAAAAGATGGAAATCTGTATGTGGGTAACTTCGGTGACGGTGCCGTACACCGGATTACATTTGCTCCGGACGGCTCAGCCGCTTCTAACGAAGTATTCGCTAAAGATCCGGAAAATCTGACCTCCACCGACGGGATGGTCTGCGATGAGGAAGGAAACATATATATCGCTGATTTCTCCGCCAATGCCATCGCCAAGGTATATCCGGACGGACGTGTGGAGCGCATCGCCCAGAGCCCGGACTGCGACGGACTGGACGGCGGTCTGGATCAGCCGGGAGAGCCGATCATCTGGGAAGGCCGGATCGTGGCGTCCTGTTTTGATCTGGTAACCGATGAGGGAAAGGTAAATACGCAGCATGAGATGCCTGCGACAATGTCAGAACTGGATTTAGACTGACAGATCGAATTTCAAACTTGATAACGTCAGGAACGGATTAAAATGGATGCCAGTATCAGAACTGGTTCCTAACTGATTAGACTTGCGATAGGATTGATAGCATGAACATAAAACAATCGGAGAAGTTCAGTTACGGCCTGGGGGACTTCGCCAGCAATGGCCTGTTTCTATTTGTTTCTTCCTATTTAATGTACTATTTTTCCGATGTTGCCTGCCTGGATCTGACTGTGATCAGCCGGATCCTCATAGCCGGCCGTATCGTAGATGCGGTGGCAAGCCTGCTGATGGGATTCGTCGTAGACCGGACCCGATCCCCTATGGGACGCTGCCGGCCATATCTCCTGTTCGGGATATGGCCCGTCAGTGTTCTTTTCGTGCTGCTTTTCGGAATGCCGGAGCTGTCCGCCAGCCTTGGGGGGCTCTACGGAGGAACGCTGTATGTGGCATTCTGTCTGGTATACGCGGTGATGAATGTCCCCTTTTCGACGCTCATGTCATTGATGACAGCGGATGCCAGGGAGCGGGTGCAATTCAATAAATACAAGTGCCTGGGTTCCAATATAGGAGGGGTATTTGTCACCGGCACCACGATGCTGTTCGTAACCCACCTGGCCGGAAACCAGCGCCAGGGATTTTTGCGTACCGCTCTGCTGTTCGCTGCCCTGTTTACCGTTTTTATGCTGGTCTGCTTTTTCAACACGAAAGAACGGATACGGCCTGACGGACCGGAAAATAATCCAGACATCCGAAAGGCACTGAGCTCCCTCAAAAAAAATAAACCGTGGCTGTTATACTGCGCCATCCAGTTCTGTCAGCTGACTTTTATGATGATCCGGCAGGAAGCCACTGTCTACTATGCCAAATATTATCTGGGCCGGACCGAGCTAAGCTCCGCCCTTCTTACTTTTACGCCGATCGCCGCCGTCCTGTCCGCTTTTCTCATGCCCTATGCCAAAAGAAAGTGGGGTGCCCGCACGTGTGTCCTGTTCGGCAACGGGCTGAGTTTCCTATCGATCCTATGCACTGCCCTGTGCCGCCAGAACTGGCTGGGCAATCTGACCTTCTGCCTTCTGTCCGCGTTGGGCTTTTCCATCGGTACAGGTCTGGTATTCGTCATTCTGACCGATACCATAGACTATGGAGAGCGCCTTACCGGCCAGCGGCCTCAGGGCATCATGACTTCTATCCTGTCCTTTGTCCAGAAGATGGGGATGGCCGTTTCGGGTATTGTCTGCACCCAGATTCTGTCTTTTGCCGGATATGTTCCGGATGCGGCGCCTTCAGGGGAGGTGCTGACTGCGATCCAGGTGATATTTTTGCTTATTCCGGGGGGACTGGCTTTGGCGGGAGTGATTTTGGCATGGTTGTATCCGCTGAGGGATTGAAGCGGGGCTGGAACATGGGAGGGGCCTGTCCCCGGACGTTGGCTTGAGATCGTCCGGCATCCGGGGACAGCCCCCTCCCAAACACCCAAACGGCCGTAAATTTGACAAAATTTATTACATGTGTTAAGATAGCAAAAATAGGGAATGAGGTTCTCCCTTGGCAATAAGCCTAAACCGCTATAAGCTGATGACTTCTGTGATGACACAGGAGATTATCAGTTTTTTTGTTGTCAATAAGGAAGGGCAGTAGAAATTACCTGTTGGGAACGAATCTACTTTTGAATGTAGAAGGCCGATAACTTCTGTGGTGACGGAAGGGATCGGCCTTTTGTATTGGGTAGCGGATCAGACAGCGAAATAAATGATTTCATAACTTTAAACTAGGAGGATTCATTATGTTATTTAGTTTAGCTTTAATTTTTTTGTGCGGCCTTTTACTGGGGTCTGTTTTTGAAAAATTGAAATTGCCCAGATTGCTGGGAATGCTGTTGGTGGGTATCCTGCTGGGCCCCCATGTACTCGATCTGTTGGATGGATCTATTCTTTCCATTTCCCCGGAAGTGAGGGAAATAGCCCTGATTATAATATTGGTGAAGGCCGGGCTTTCTTTGGACATCAATGACTTAAAAAAGGTGGGCCGTCCGGCAGTTATGATGTGCTTTGTTCCTGCCACCCTGGAAATTATCGCTTTTCTGATTTTCGGCCCGGCGCTTCTACATATCTCGCTTCTGGAGGCGGGGATTATCGGAGCAGTTATGGGGGCGGTATCCCCGGCGGTGATTGTTCCGAAAATGTCGAAAATGATAGACGAGGGATGGGGAACGGACAAAGGAATCCCCCAGATGATTATCGCCGGTTCTTCTGCCGACGATGTATATGTAATAGTGATCTTTACCGCTCTCGTATCTCTGGCCGGGGGCGGCAGCGCCTCTATTATGGATTTTGTCCAGATACCGATATCGATTATACTTGGGATCGCGCTGGGCGTAATAACCGGACTGGTATTAGTAAAGTTGTTCCGGAGTTTTCATATGCGGGATTCTGTCAAGGTTCTGATTATCCTGAGCGTCTCATTTTTATTCGTAACCTTAGAAAACCTGCTGGAACATATCGTCTCCGTCTCCGGTCTCCTGGCTGTTATGAGCATGGGTATGATGATCTATAACCGTTACGACCTATTGGCCAAACGCATATCCGGTAAATTCTCCAAACTCTGGGTTGCTGCCGAAATAATCCTCTTCGTTTTGGTAGGCGCTACGGTGGATATCCAATATGCGGCAAAAGCCGGGGTGATGGTGGTCGTCATGCTATTGATCGGGCTGGCCTTCCGGCTGTTCGGCACCTGGCTATGTATAATCAAAACCCCGCTGAACCGAAAAGAACGCCTTTTCTGCCTGTTGTCGCAGCTGCCGAAAGCGACCGTGCAGGCCGCCATCGGAGGTGTCCCGCTGGCCAAAGGACTCGCCTGCGGCAATATTGTATTAATAGTCGCGGTAGTTTCGATCCTCCTATCGGCCCCCATAGGAGCATTTATGATAGACAAGACCTATAAAAAATTCCTGAACGGTCCCTTGGCATCTTAGCCCAACCCCTGCAAATACAGTTGCTTTTACAAGAACGTTGGTATATAATGCTCTTGTTAAAAACAAAAGATTCTTTGAGAGGAAATGGTGGAAAGCGGAATGAAAAAAACGGATTTACTCTATGAGGGCAAGGCAAAAAAAGTGTACTGCACGGATGTTTCCGATGTGCTGATCGTGGATTATAAGGACGATGCAACTGCTTTTAACGGGGAAAAGAAGGGGACGATTGTCGGAAAAGGTGTGGTAAATAACCGAATGACAAACCATGTTTTTCAGATTCTGGAAAAAGAGGGAGTACCCACTCATTTTATTGAAGAATTAAGCGACCGGGAGACAGCGGTTAAAAAAGTGGAGATCGTGCCGCTGGAAGTTATTGTAAGAAATGTGGCAGCCGGCAGCTTTTCCAAAAAGCTGGGAATCGAAGAAGGCACCAGGCTTCTGGCACCTACTCTTGAATTCAGCTACAAGAATGACGAGCTGGGCGATCCTATGATTAATGATTTTTATGCCATTGCGATCGGTGCGGCGACCAGGGAAGAGATCGACCGGATCACTGAGCTGGTTTTCAAAGTAAATGAGGTATTGATAGATTATTTTGCCAAAGCTGATATCGAGCTGATTGACTTCAAAGTAGAATTCGGTAGATATAAAGGAGAAATCATTCTTGCAGATGAAATTTCACCGGATACCTGTAGACTCTGGGATGCGAAGACTCATGAGAAATTGGACAAGGACCGTTTCCGCCGGGATCTTGGAAATGTGGAAGAAGCTTATGAGGAAGTGTTCCGCCGGTTAGGACTGTAAGGAGAATTACAATCAATGGAAAGAAACGGTATATACGAGCAGACAGATATTTCCGATAAATTAAGAGAGGAATGCGGTGTCTTCGGGATCTATGATTTTGATGGAAACGACATCGCTTCCACTATTTATTATGGGCTGTTCGCCCTGCAGCACCGGGGCCAGGAGAGCTGTGGTATCGCGGTCAGCGAGACCAGCGGTCCCAAAGGTAAAGTCAGTTCCTACAAAGGAATGGGACTGGTCAATGAAGTATTCACCCATGAAGCCCTGGAGGGGATGAAGGGTGATATCGGTGTGGGACATGTCCGGTATTCTACCGCAGGAAGCAGTACCCGGGAAAATGCCCAGCCGCTGGTTTTGAATTATGTCAAAGGAACGCTTGCGCTTGCGCATAACGGAAACCTGATCAATGCACCGGAACTTCGAAGAGAGTTAGAGTACACCGGAGCGATCTTTCAGACAACCATCGATTCCGAGGTTATCGCCTATCATATCGCGCGGGAGCGGATTCACAGCGCGTCTGTCGAGGAAGCGGTTACCCGGGCCATGAAGAAGATCAAGGGAGCGTATTCACTGATAGTGATGAGCCCCAGAAAGCTGATTGGCGCCAGGGACCCGTTCGGATTTAAACCACTTTGTATTGGAAAACGGGATCATGCTTATATCATAGCTTCCGAGTCCTGCGCCTTAGAGACGGTGGGAGCTGAGTTCGTGCGGGATGTTCTGCCGGGCGAGGTCGTTACGATCACACCGGACGGCGGGATTGTCTCGGATGTAAGCCTCTGTCAGCCGAAAGCGAAGGAAGCCCGCTGTATTTTTGAATATATTTATTTTGCCAGACCGGATACGCATTTTGACGGAATGAGTGTCTATGGCTCCAGAATGTTAGCAGGCAGGTATCTGGCGATGGATTCCGCAGTGGAAGCAGATCTGGTGGTGGGTGTGCCGGAATCGGGAAACGCGGCGGCTCTGGGGTATTCGCTGGAGTCCGGTATCCCGTTCGGAACGGCTTTCGTGAAAAATGGATATGTGGGCCGTACCTTTATAAAACCCAAACAGAGCAACCGGGAATCCAGTGTCCGGATTAAACTGAATGTGCTGTCTGAAGCGGTAAAGGGTAAGCGGGTCATTATGATCGATGATTCCATCGTCCGGGGGACTACCTGTGACCGGATCGTGGGGATGTTAAAAGAGGCAGGAGCCACGGAGGTACATGTACGGGTCAGTTCACCGCCATTTTTGTACGAGTGCTACTTTGGAACGGACATTCCCTCCAGAGAGCAGCTGATCGCTTATAACCGGACCATTGAGGAAATACGGGACCTGATCGGCGCGGATTCGCTGGATTACTTAAGGGTGGAGCGTCTGCCTGAGCTGGTGGAAGACCGCCCCATCTGTACCGGATGCTTTACCGGTCAATATCCGCTGGACCCGCCTACGGAGGATATCCGCGGTGAGTATGTGGAATAAGCGGGAATTACTCATAATTAAATAAAGTTATGTAAACAGGAGGATGTCGAATGTCTACAGACAGATACCAAAGCCCTTTGTCTGAGCGCTATGCCAGCAAAGAGATGCAGTATATATTTTCACCGGATATGAAATTCAGGACCTGGAGGAAGCTCTGGATTGCGCTTGCCCAGACCGAGCAGGAGCTTGGGTTAAATATTACGGATGAACAGATAGAAGAGTTAAAGGCCCACCAGGATGACATTAACTACGAGGTGGCGAAGGAACGGGAAAATGTGGTACGCCACGATGTGATGTCCCATGTATATGCGTACGGGGTGCAGTGTCCGAAAGCAAAGGGGATCATCCATCTGGGAGCGACTTCATGCTATGTGGGAGACAACACGGACATTATCGTAATGAAAGAAGCGCTGCTGTTAGTGCGCAAAAAGCTGGTGAATGTGATCGCTGAGCTGGCCGGATTCGCGGATGAATATAGGGCGCTGCCGACTCTTGGTTTTACCCACTTCCAGCCGGCCCAGCCCACGACCGTGGGAAAACGGGCAACGCTTTGGATGCAGGAGTTCCTGCTGGATCTGGAAGACCTGAATCATGTGATCGATACCCTTAAACTGCTGGGATCAAAAGGCACTACCGGTACACAGGCCAGTTTTTTGGAGCTGTTTAACGGGGATCACAGTACTGTTGAAAAACTGGATCCCATGATCGCGGCCAAATTAGGCTTCCGGGACTGCTACCCGGTGTCCGGCCAGACGTATTCCAGAAAGGTGGATACCCGGGTCCTGAATGTGCTGGCAGGGATAGCGGCCAGCGCCCACAAGTTCTCCAATGACATCCGCCTGCTGCAGCATATGAAAGAAGTGGAAGAGCCTTTTGAGAAAACCCAAATCGGCTCTTCGGCCATGGCTTATAAAAGGAATCCCATGCGCAGTGAACGGATCGCCTCGCTGTCCCGGTATGTGATGGCTGACGCGCTGAATCCGGCAATGACGTCCTCGGTTCAGTGGTTTGAGCGGACACTGGATGATTCCGCTAACAAGCGTCTGTCTGTGCCGGAAGGATTCCTGGCGGTTGACGGTATCCTGGATCTGTGCCTGAACGTAGTGGATGGCCTGGTGGTGTATCCGAAGGTCATTGAAAAGCATCTGCTGGCGGAGCTGCCCTTCATGGCTACGGAAAATATCATGATGGATGCGGTGAAGGCCGGCGGGGACCGGCAGGAACTCCATGAGAAGATCCGTACCCTCTCCATGGAGGCGGGACGGAATGTGAAGGAAAAAGGGCTGGATAATAATCTGTTAGAACTGATCGCAGCTGATCCCTCCTTTAATCTGTCGTTGGAGGAACTGCAAAAATCCATGGAGCCGTCCAGATATACGGGATGCGCGAAAGAACAGGTGGAAGCGTTCTTAAGCCAGGTGGTACAGCCGCTGCTGGAGCAATATAAAGAGCAGCTGGGACTGAAGGCAGAGATAAACGTGTAAATGAGAAACGGACGAAGTGAGGAAGCAGGCTGAAGTGATGAAATGTGAAGAAATAATCCGGGAACTACGTGGGTTGAGTTCTGAGAAGTATAAGGCAAATGTAGGGAAGCTTGGGATTCCGAAGGAGCACAGCCTGGGCGTTTCAACAGGAGATGTCAGAAAGATGGCCAAACAAATCGGCAGGTCCAATGAACTGGCCGGTGAACTGTGGGCTTCCGGATATCATGAGGCAAAGCTGCTGGCCGTTTTGGTATTCGATCCGAAGACACTGCCGCTGCGTGAAGCCGAACGGCTGATGCAGGATGTGATATCCTGGGACCTGTGTGATCATCTGTGCAAGAATCTGCTGATTAGGATCAAAGG
Organism: Diplocloster hominis; assembly: GCF_032380655.1. NCBI lineage: Bacteria > Bacillati > Bacillota > Clostridia > Lachnospirales > Lachnospiraceae > Diplocloster > Diplocloster hominis. Next base: position 67,301 of record NZ_JAWDIY010000002.1, read on the forward strand.
TTATCAGGATCTGATTGAGAAATGGTGTAACAGCAGCAAAACTTATGAAAAACGCGGGGCGTTTACCCTGATCGCTTCAGCTGTCGTTCATGATAAGAAGATTACCCCGGATGAACGGGATCATTATCTGGAACTGGTGAAAATGTACTCCGATGATGACAGGGAGCATGTCAAAAAGGCGGTATCCTGGGCACTTCGGGAGATCGGTAAATCGGACTTTGACTATCAGGAAAAGGCACTTCTGGCGGCCCGCGAGATGGAAAAAAGCAGCAGCAGGTCCCGCAGCTGGATAGCCAGGGATGCGATAAAGGAGCTGGAAAATTTGGTGCAGACAGAAGGACGGCGCAGACTGATATCCCGTGATTCTAAGATGGGACAGGAAATATAGATAAAATGCGAAGTCTGGATGACTGAAATGAATATGGGCAGAGTACATGGCATGTATAGTATTGCAATGTACTCTGCCTGTTTTTTATTCCCCGGTATGAAGTATCTCGTGTTACATTTACACTTTTAAAAAAAAATAGGGCTCCATAAGTAATTCAGTTATAAGGAATAAAGTTCATAAAAGAATGGGAAAAGGTCATAATATTGGATATTATATTCCCGCAGCATGCGGTAAATACAGTATACAAACAAGACTATACACGGATACTGATACAATTTCCACAAAGATTCCTACCTGTTGCTTATGAATTTAACGCTTTAATCAGATAAAATCATAAAAAGAGCTGGACAGATAGAAAAATTATGATAATGAAAAGCAGAGATAATCCGCAATTTTGGCCAAATTCATGAGATTTCACGAGTTATTATTTTTTTCTTTACAGTAGAAAAAGAGTTGTAGTATAATATGAAGTCGGTAAAAACGTAACTTGTTGATGATTTTACAAATGTTAGGAGGAAGTCCTATGGTAAAGGCTGTTGTAGGAGCAAACTGGGGAGACGAAGGCAAGGGCAAGATCACAGATATGCTTGCCAAGGAATCCGATATCATTATCAGATTCCAGGGGGGAGCCAACGCGGGTCATACGATTGTAAACAATTACGGAAAATTCGCGCTGCATACCCTGCCGTCCGGAGTTTTCTATGATCATACCACCAGCATCATCGGAAATGGGGTGGCGCTGAATATTCCGATTCTGTTTAAAGAATTAGATGACATTGTAAGCCGCGGTGTGCCGAAGCCTAAACTTCTGATCTCAGACCGGGCCCAGATTGTGATGCCTTACCATATCCTTTTCGACCAGTATGAGGAGGAACGCCTTGGCGGTAAATCATTTGGATCTACGAAATCGGGAATCGCTCCGTTTTATTCGGATAAATATGCGAAGATCGGATTTCAGGTAAGTGAATTATTCGACGATGAAGCGGCGCTTAAGGAGAAGCTGGAACTGGTCTGTGAGATGAAGAATGTGCTTTTGACGAATCTTTACCACAAGCCGGAGCTGAACGCTTCTGATTTATTTGACACGATGATGGAATACCGGCAGATGGCAGAACCCTATGTCTGTGATGTTTCCGCTTACCTGTGGCAGGCGATTCAGGATGGAAAAGAAATTTTGCTGGAAGGCCAGCTGGGCTCTTTGAAAGATCCGGATCATGGAATTTATCCCATGGTTACCTCTTCCTCTACTTTGGCTGCGTACGGGGCCATTGGCGCGGGAATTCCGCCCTATGAGATTAAAAAGGTGATTACGGTCTGCAAGGCCTATTCCAGCGCGGTAGGAGCGGGAGCGTTTGTCAGTGAGATCTTCGGCGATGAAGCGGATGAACTAAGACGGCGCGGTGGAGACGGCGGAGAGTACGGCGCCACTACAGGCCGGCCCAGAAGAATGGGGTGGTTTGACGTTGTGGCCTCCAGATATGGATGCCGGATACAGGGAACGACGGATGTAGCATTTACCGTGCTGGATGTTCTGGGATACCTGGATGAGATCCCGGTGTGCACGGCATATGAGATCGACGGTAAGGTTACCATGGATTTCCCCACTACCGGACAGTTAAATAAGGCAAAACCGGTCATGGAGATATTGCCGGGATGGAAGTCCGATATCCGTGGAATTAAAAAATATGAGGAGCTGCCTGAGAATTGCCGTAAGTATATTGAATTCGTTGAGAAAAAGCTGGGCTTCCCGATTACTATGATATCCAACGGACCTGGCCGGGATGACATTATATATAGATAAGGTTGATTTTGATAATATCCGTATGGAACAAAAAGGGTGTAGATACCGGACCGGCAGGGCCCGGAGCAGATTAGCCGGATGGCTTAGAACTGTTCCGGGCCCTGCGGAAGTTTTACGCCGCCGCAGTTGTCTGTTATCCGGTCCGGCAGTTTTTTAGTATCTGTTTTAGTACGTTTTTAGTACCATCCTGAAAGGATAGCACGTGATCAGTAATCATGATATAATAAGAACTTAGAAAAAATGATACAAAGGAGAGAGTTCAAAAATGATAGAAACCGTGATCTTTGATATTGGAAACGTGTTAGTGGATTTTTGCTGGAAAAACTGTCTGGAAAGAATGCCCTTCGATGAAGATACAAAACAGGCCCTGGCAAAGGCCATGTTTTTGTCTGCCACATGGGCGGATATGGACCGCAGTGAAAAGACGGATGAGGAACTGCTGGATTTGCTGGTTGCCAATGCTCCCGAATATGAAAGTGAGATCCGTACGGTGTTTGAACATCTGGATTTGTCCGTAAAGCTGTATGATTTCACCATACCATGGATACGTACATTAAAGGATAGCGGGTACAAGGTCTATTATCTTTCGAATTTTCCCCGGAAAACTTTTGAACTGCTGGGGCACACCATGGATTTCATTGAAGAGATGGACGGAGGGATCCTGTCTTTTCGTGTGAAGCTGATTAAGCCCGAAAAAGAGATCTATCAGGCACTGATAGAAGAGTACAGGATTACACCGCAGAATGCGGTATTTCTGGATGACTGCGCTGCGAATGTGGAGGCGGCTGCGGCCCTTGGTTTACAAACCATATTGGTGGAAAATCACGGGCAGGCGGTAAAAGAACTGGAAAAACTTGGAGTTTATTCGGAATCAATTTCTTCCTAAGAAAGATATTAGATTCTTTATAAATATTTCAGAAGTTTGTCACGACCTATTCATATTTCCTGCATATAATAGTAGTACCAGTAAGGACAAAACAAAGAGTGAGCAGAACAGGAGGTCTGGTTCATGAAATATACCACGTACTACGAAGATAGCTGTATGATCGGTTACAGCGGTTACGAGCAGATGAAGGCAATGGTTGAACGAGAGAACCCCAATGGTATACTGGAACATGTAAAGGTCAGAAAACTGAAATTTGAGAATACGGAGCTAGAGAACCAAAGGCTGGCAGGAGACGAAGGAATACCGCTTTATAGTATTTGTCTTAAGAATCTTGATGAGAACAGACTATATCTGGAAAAGAAGAGCCGGCAGAACCAGGTGACATACAAAAGTTACACCAAATTGACCAGGGAAGAATGTGAGAAAATCTTAAATGGTGATGTAGAGTGGATGAAGACTCACAAAAAATCCCTGTGCAGAGACTTTTATTTACAATATACGATCAATAATCTGAGGCCCACCAGGGTACGGGAGTATGAGCGTGAGATAGGAAAATGTAAAGACAATAATTATATCACGTTTAACCTTAATATCCGTACTGCGCTTGACAAAAATGTCGATTTGTTTGCGGAAGAGATCGATATGATGGATTGTTTAAGCGAAGATAAAATAGCTGTCAGCTACAAAAAAGAGACAAAGATTCCCAGAGTCATAGCCAATGTATTACATATCGGTAACGAGCAGCTGAACGAGCTGGCGACGGCATTATAATCTAAGATAACACTAACCGCAGAATCATTCTAAAAAATTGATTCTGCGGTTTTTGCGTTTGGGGACATGTCCATTTCGGTTTGGGACATGTCCAAATCAGAATGGACATGTCCCAAACCGAAATGGACATGTCCCCCAATCATTTGTCATGATTTTTTTTGATAAGGCGGTATATGAGGATATAGCCGTACAGTAACACTGGGACCAGAATGGTCGCTCCAACTGCAGCTTTTAAACAGGTGTCCGCCCAGGGACTGTCGATCAGAGCGAAAATCAAAGTGGACAGATAGAGTGCTAACAGAATAATTACACCTGCCAGTGCCAGAATTCGTTTTTTCTTTTCCATGAGAACCTCCATATGTTTTTCAGAGAGTAATATCTGATCGGTGAAATTTGTTTGTCTCCAGGCCTTCCGTATATGAGCAAGGAGAAGAATACTGTCTCTCATTATAATGAAAAGTACGAGATCTAGTCAACGATAATTTTAGGATCTGGGATAATGAAGGAGAAATATCCCTTCTGTAACCCCGGATAAATAAATGGTTTACTTTGGTAAAAATAGTTGCTATAATCGTAAACGTGTGAAGAGCAAGTGAAATTAATCGGAATGAATATGAGGAAATGCGCAAACGATAAAAGGGAGATATGAGGATTGATGTCTGATAGAGAGAAAAAGATCAGCATAGCAGCCAGTTTTGGGCTTTTGTCCGCCGCTATTATCTGGGGATTTGCATTTGTCATCGTGAAAAGTTCCCTGGATGTGATACCGCCGGTTTATATGCTGGCCTTTCGGTTTACCATCGCAACGGCAGGATTGGTTTTGATTTTTCATAAGAAACTTTGTCTGCTGAGTAAGAAACTGTGGGGGCACGGGGCGATCCTGGGCCTGTTCTTGTTCTTAAGCTATCTGTTTCAGACGATTGGCTGTCAGTACACTACAGCGGGGAAAAACGCGTTTCTGACGACTATATATGTTGTTTTGGTCCCCTTTTTGCATTGGATATTTAATAAGAAGAAACCGGACCGCTACTGTGTGACCGCCGCGTTTATGGCGGTGGCCGGTATCGGGCTTTTATCCCTCCAGGGGGATATGACCATGAACATAGGGGATGTTCTGACGCTGATCTGTGGGTTCGGCTATGCGATACACATTGTCTTTATTGACCGCTATACGGAAATCGAGGATCCGGTTCTGCTGACGGTCCTGCAGTTGGGGTTCGCCGCTGTATTTTCCTGGATTCTTGCGCCGGTCCTGGACGGGGGCTTCCCGGCAGGAGCCCTGCGGCCGGACATGATTGCAGGAATGCTGTATCTGGGGCTGCTGAGCACGATGGCAGCGTTTCTGCTGCAGAATGTGGGACAGAAATATACAAAACCATCTACCGCTGCGCTGCTGCTGTCTATGGAGTCCGTATTTGGAATTATATTTTCCATGATCTTTCTGGGAGAAGAGCTGACTTTAAAATTGGCAGCAGGTTGTATCCTTATCTTTGCGGCGGTAATTATGGCCGAGACCAAATTAGAATTTTTTAAAAGAAAGAAAACAGTGGGGAGCAATGAATATGTTTAAGCAATTTTATCCCGGAGAATACATCGATTCCACCTATCATATTGATTTTGACCAGCTTTACCGGGAAGGCTACCGGGGAGTGATTTTTGATATCGACAATACGCTGGTTCCTCACGGGGCACCGGCCGATGAGCGGGCCACCGGACTGTTTTCTCACTTAAAAGGGCTGGGATTTTCCTGCTGTCTGCTCTCCAATAATGATGAGCCGAGGGTAAAAATGTTCAACGACGCAGTACACGTCAACTATATTTTTGATGCCCATAAGCCATCCATGAAGAATTATCAGAAAGCAATGGAACTCATGCATACGAATTTGAAGAATACGCTGTTCGTGGGGGACCAGATATTTACGGATGTCTATGGGGCTAACCGAACCGGCCTCCGCACGATTTTGGTTCAGCCGATTCACCCAAAAGAAGAAATTCAAATTGTTTTAAAGCGTTATTTGGAGAAAATCGTGTTATACTTCTATCAGAGGCAATTGAGAAAAACAGATAAAGTCAGTTAACGTCTGAACAAAGGGTGTTCAGATGCGGGAAAACGCCCGCATGGAGGCATATTATGAGGCAAAAACAGATTACCGATATACGCAGAGAAATGGAACTGGATGCAATTCTTGTGACAAATCCTCTGAATGTGCGTTATATCAGCGCATGTACGGCGGATACCGGATGCCTGTACCTGTCGGATACGTCCTGTATATTTTTAACGGATTCCCGGTATACCACACAGGCACAGGAGGAGTGCGGCGACCGATTTACCGTGTGTGAGATCAAAGGAAGAGACGGATACACAGATGCCCTGGGCATGTATATGAAACAGGACTCGGTATGCAACATTGGTTTCGAGGATGAGGTAATGACCTGGGCAGAGGCCAGGCGCTATCAGCAAAAATTGCCGGCAAAAGAATGGGTTCCCCTTAGGGATGCCCTGGATCAGCTGAGGGTAATCAAGTCAAAAGAAGAGCTGGAGCGGATCGCCAGGGCACAAAGCATTGGAGATGCGGCATTCAGCCACATACTTAAGGTGCTGCGGCCTGGAATGACCGAACTCCAGGTGGCGGCTGAATTGGAATATTTCATGAAAAATGCAGGGGCGACGAAGCTAAGCTTTGATACCATAGCTGCTTCCGGCATCCATTCAGCGATGCCCCATGCGATTCCCCAGGATAAGGAATTAGCGGACGGAGAGTTCCTGACCATGGATTTTGGCTGTATTTATCAGGGATACTGTTCGGATATGACCAGGACGGTGGTGATCGGAAAAGCTTCAGAAAAACAAAAGGAGATATATCAGGTTGTTCTTACTGCGCAGCAGGCAGCGCTGGATACTATTCGGGCCGGCCGGACAGGCAGCGAGATCGATCAAATAGCCAGAGATATAATAAAGGACGCCGGGTATGGAGACTATTTCGGACACGGATTAGGACACAGCCTCGGGCTGTTTATCCATGAGGAACCCCGGTTATCCGCGCTGGATGACACGGTGCTTTGCGAAAATATGGTGGAAACAGTGGAGCCGGGGATTTATCTGCCGGGATTTGGCGGAGTGAGAATCGAGGATCTCGTCATCGTGACTAAAAATGGCTGTACGAATCTGACCCATTCGCCCAAAGAATTGATAGAAATCGGTTGATTAGACAGGTTTGAGTGAATAGCAAAGTTCAGTTTGAGATATGGCCGGAATCCGGCTGAAGTTTGGTCCAGAGAAAAAACAGTTGAAAAATCGGATATTTTATTATAAACTAAATGAGAACATGGGGATGGACGTTCCCCAATGTATTTGAAGGAGGAATTTCAAAGATGATTTCAGCAGGTGATTTTAGAAATGGTATTACGGTGGAAATTGAAGGAAATATATTTCAGATCATCGAATTTCAGCATGTAAAACCTGGAAAAGGCGCAGCTTTTGTTCGTACAAAATTAAAAAACATTATCAACGGTGGTGTGATAGAAAAAACCTTCCGTCCTACCGAGAAATTTCCGCAGGCCAGAATCGACAGAAAGGACATGCAGTATCTGTACTCCGATGGGGATCTGTTCCACTTCATGGATGTGGAGAATTATGAGCAGATCGCTCTGAACGAAGAGTCTGTAGGCGATTCCCTTAAGTTCGTAAAAGAGAATGAAATGGTAAAAGTATGTTCCCACAATGGAAACGTATTTGCGATCGAACCTCCGCTGTTTGTAGAGCTGGAGATTACCGATACGGAGCCTGGATTCAAGGGAGATACGGCTACCGGAGCGACGAAGCCGGCAGTAGTGGAAACCGGAGCTACGGTATATGTGCCGCTGTTCGTTGACCAGAACGAAAAAATCAAAATTGACACCAGAACCGGAGAATATCTCTCCAGAGTCTGATAGGTATGAACACAGAACTGTGGTTGCTGTAATGGCTGCCACAGTTTTTTTGTGCCTGCGTGGTCTGGACTTAGGGCCGGGCTGAAGGGAAGGGGCGTGCCTTTGGGTGCCGGTCGGCAAATCTCGCAGGGCCAAATCACTTCGGCCGGACCTAAGAACGGCTAACTCCGAAGGCGGGAGAACCTCTTATTGGCAGGGCCTGGAACAAACTCGCCAAAGGTCGGCTCGGACAGTGTTCCAGGCCCTGCGAGGTTCTCCCGACTTCTGCGTAAGCCGTTCTAAGGCCCGGCCTCAAGTGATTTGGCCCTGCGAGATTTGCCGACCGGCACCCAAAGGCACGCCCCTTCCCTTCAGCCCTGCTTTAACAAAAGCCCTTTTCCATGTTCTGTGAATTTTGTGATGTTATACATGGCAGTAGTTATACGGTGTCGGAATCAAAAGTATCAAGTTCTTGGCGATAAGTTATAAATGTAAAAAAGCCTGCAGTAAAATAGGGCTGAGAGGGAACGGGCGTACCCAAGCGGCACCCGGCGGCAATTCTCGTGGGGCCAAATCACTTGAGGCCGGACCTTAGAACGGCTTACGCAGAGAGCAGGAGAACCTCGCAGGGCCTGGAACACTGTTCGAGCCGTTTTGTGGCGAGTTTGTTCAAGGCCCTGCCAATAAGAGGTTCTCCTGCTCTCGGAGTTAGCCGTTCTTAGGTCCGGCCGAAGTGATTTGGCCCCACGAGAATTGCCGCCGGGTGCCGCTTGGGTACGCCCGTTCCCTCTCAGCCCGGCCCTTAGTCGATCAGTCTCCCCCATATAAGCGAGTAGTTTAGCAGCCACTTTATAGAAAATTCAGATTTGTTTAGTCTTTGTTAATTGTTTTTTGGCGGGGGATTCGGTATGATGTATGGGTAAACTATTCTGGTTTACTTCTTAGCACAAATCGTGCGTTTTTCCTGTATATCTTATTTAAAATCAGAAAGGATGGTAGGATGAATTACGAACAATTTATGGAGTGTGTGCGCACACGGGTGGAAGAGGTCCTGGGCGGGGAGGCCAGAGTGACCGTTTATTCAGTTGTGAAAAATAATTCGGTTAAGCTGGACGGTTTGACAATTATGGAGAGGGAGAATAATGTTTCCCCTACCATTTATCTGAATCCGTACTTCGAAGCGTTCGAACACGGTATGGAGATGGATAAGATTGTCCGGGAGATTCTGAAAGTGTATACGCAATGCCGGCCGAAGCAAAAGTTTGATACGGATTATCTGAAGGATTATGAAAAAATAAAGGACCGGATTGTTTACAGGCTTGTGAATTATGAGAAGAACCGGGAACTGCTGGAACAGATGCCGTATATCCGTTTCCTGGATCTGGCGGTGATCTTTTATTGCCTGATCGCCGTAGGGGAGGAGGGGACTGCTTCGGTGGCTGTGAAGGCAGAGTATATGAAGGTGTGGGATATAACTTTGCCGCAGATCTATGAGCAGGCCAGGATCAATACTCCGAAGCTGCTGCCCTATGTGCTTCAGACTATGCTGGAGGTTCTGGGTGAGCTTTGCGATGCGGTGGATACCTCTGGCACGCTGCCTATGTATGTGTTGACGAATCAATTGAGAATGAACGGCGCCGCCTGTATCCTTTATCCGAATGTGCTTCGGGAGTGCAGCCGGAAGATTGGGGGGGATCTGCTGATCCTGCCCAGCAGTATTCATGAAGTGATACTTATACCGGATCATGGGAATCGGGCAGAGCTGCGGGAGATGGTGGAAGAGATCAATCAGACACAGGTGGAAGTGGAGGAGGTGCTCTCCGGACAAGTGTATCGTTACGAAAGAAACACAAACAGGATAATTTTGTAAAAATAACGAAAAAAGTGTGTTTTTTCTACATTCCAATTGCGTAATCTCCGAATATGTTGTAAAATAGTTAACGATTGAAGTTATTTTCCAAAAAATGAATGGATGCAGATTGAAGTTTAGGAGGTACCAATGGAAGATTTTAAACGTTTTGTAAAAAACAATTCGAGATATATTATACTTGCGGTAATTATTATTGTATTAGTGATTGTTCTCGTGAAGTGCATCGGTGGTAAGGATGAGGATAAGGATGCCAAGGGGGACAAGAATACGGAAAATGTACAGCCGTCTGCTGACCCCAGCGCTACGCCGGCGGTAACTCCGGAGGAGAATGCACTGCTGCAGGACGCGGTACCGGAGGTAAACGATTTGATGAACCGGTATTATGCGGCGTTAGCTGCCGGAGATATGGAGTCCGTGAAGGGTATGGTGGACACTCTGACAGATGATGATGCGGGGTTGCCGGCCAGGTCGGAATGGATCGACAGCTATAATAATATTTCCTGCTATACAAAAAAGGGAATGACCGATAACTCTTACGTCGTTTACACGTATTTCGAAATTAAATTTGTTGGGGACAAAACGGCTTCTATGGCACCGGGATTGTCATCGTTCTATGTGGCCCAGAATGACCAGGGGGCTTATTACATTTTGCAGAGCAGTAATGCGGATATCGATAATTATATGGCTAATATCACCAAAGGTGATGATGTTCAGGCATTGGTTGCAAGTGTAAATCAGAAGTGGGAAGAGATCAAAGCGGCAGATCCCACAGTGGCAGAAGTAGCTTCTGTGATGATTAATGCCGGCGAGAGTGCTGAAGGCGGCGGGGAAGCGGCCGGTGATGCCGGTGCGGAACAGCCCGAAGAGCAGCAGCCGGAAGAAGAAGCACCTACAGAAGAACCTCCGGCGGAACAGCAGCCGGCGGCGGGAGTACAGGATGTGGATGAAACTGTATACGCGACGGATTCTGTGAATATCCGAAGCGACGCCAATGAAAGTGCGGAAAGAGTCGGACAGGTTTACCAGGGGGAAACACTGCATCGGACAGGCATTCTGGACAGCGGGTGGAGCCGTGTGGATTATAATGGACAGACTGCTTATGTGAAGAGCGAATATGTTACGACGGATGCGAATTCGGCTAACGGCGGCGGGGAAGATAACAGCCAGATTACCTCAACCACACCGGCCGGCGGAACCGCTACGGCGAAGGAATCCGTTAGTTTCCGTGAAGGTATGAGCGAGACCTCTGCGAAGCTGGGTGTCATTTACCAGGGAGAAAAGGTTAAGAAAATCATGGATTATGCGGAAGGCTGGTCCAAGGTGGAATACAACGGTAAGACCGGATATGTAAAAACCCAGTATCTCAATTAAACCTCAAAATTAAATATCATTAGATTCATACAAGTGCTCCTCTGACAGCAGATGCCGGTAAATGATATCTGCAGCTGTCAGGGGAGTATGTTTTCGTACAGGAAAGGTTACAACCATTGACTTGCCGGTCCTGCTATGTATAATCATGTCACATTCTCCATACCCTATAACAAAACACAAGGTTTTAATTACCTTTTCATATAAGACTTTGCAAAGAAGGGAGAACGGGTTTATGTTGACAAATGCGGATTTGGCGGTCTTGAAGGAGACTTATCGGAGTTCCAAAACAGTGGTTACAAATATCAACCATGTGTTAAGTAAGGTGTATGATGAGGACCTGGCTCTGGACCTGAACAAGCAGCTGGCAGAGTATCAGAGGATGGAAGAGAAAGCAGCCGGGGTATTGAATCAGAACGGAATCCGGCCGGAGAAGGATACTGCCCTGGATAAAGCCAGAACCTGGTCATCCGTGCAGGCCAGCACTTTGCTGAATACCAGCACGGGGCATATCGCGGATATGATGATTCAGGAAAATGCCCAGGGCATGACAAATATGATGAAGGTTCTGAAACATAACCGGCCAGTCAAAGGTGAGTACGATTCCATGGCCAATGAACTGATGGATCTGGAGGAGCTGAATATACGGAAATTGAAATCTTATTTGTAAATGTATCTGATCTTTGTGTAAATTTAACAAAGTTAGCGAAATTTGGTAATTTTATAAGAAATTGCTTGCGTTAAAGGCCTAAAGCGTAATATAATAAAAAGCGGACAAAGGCGTCAGAAAATATGAGTGGATGTGTCCACTCATATTATTTTTCGGACGTTATTTTTTATTTAAGGAGGATTCATATGTCTTACATCGATGAGGTAATGGAAAAAGTTGTAGCGAAAAATCCCGGAGAAGCAGAATTTCATCAGGCGGTAAAGGAAGTCTTAGATTCTTTAAGGCTGGTCGTGGAGGCCAACGAGGAAGAATACAGAAAAAATGGACTGCTGGAGCGTTTGGTAGAGCCTGAGAGGGTAATATCCTTCCGGGTTCCCTGGGTGGACGATCAGGGAAAGGTACAGGTAAACAGAGGATTCCGCGTACAGTTTAACAGTGCGATCGGACCGTATAAGGGAGGACTTAGATTCCATCCTTCTGTAAATCAGGGTATCATCAAATTCCTTGGATTCGAACAGTGCTTCAAGAATTCCCTGACGGGACTTCCCATCGGCGGAGGAAAAGGCGGAGCGGATTTTGACCCGAAAGGAAAATCAGACCGGGAGGTAATGGCATTCTGTCAGAGTTTCATGACGGAACTGTGTAAATATATCGGTGCGGATACGGATGTTCCGGCTGGAGATATTGGCGTGGGAGCAAGAGAGATCGGTTTCCTCTTCGGACAGTATAAAAGGATCAGAGGGCTATATGAAGGCGTCCTAACCGGAAAAGGCCTGACCTACGGCGGTTCTCTGGCCAGAACCGAGGCAACCGGTTATGGACTGATCTATCTGCTGGATGAGATGTTAAAGCAGAACGGAAAAGAATTGGCCGGCAAGACCGTTGTCGTATCCGGTTCCGGCAATGTGGCTATCTATGCCACCCAGAAAGCCACACAGCTTGGCGCAAAGGTAGTAGCTCTCAGCGATTCCAACGGTTGGATCTATGATGCCAATGGTATCAATCTGGATGTGGTCAGAGAGATCAAAGAAGTACGCAGAGGCAGAATCAAAGAATATGCGGATGCGGTTTCCGGTTCCGAATATCATGAAGGCAAAGGAATCTGGAGTGTGAAATGTGATATCGCCCTTCCGTGCGCAACTCAGAATGAGTTAAATCTGGACGATGTAAAGACTCTGGCCGCCAATGGATGTTTTGCGGTGGCGGAAGGCGCTAATATGCCTACCACCAGAGAAGCTACGGAATATCTGCTGGAGAATAAGATCATGTTCGCTCCCGGAAAGGCCGCCAATGCCGGCGGTGTCGCTACCTCAGCGCTTGAGATGACACAAAACAGCATGCGTCTGTCCTGGACTTTTGAAGAGGTTGACAAAAAATTGCAGGAGATCATGGTGGGAATCTTCTCTAAAATGGCGGATGCGGCGAAACGCTACGGTGTAGAAGGAAATTATGTGGCTGGAGCCAACATCGCAGGATTTGAGAAGGTAGTTACGGCGATGTTAGCACAGGGTGTGTGCTAATCAATAAAAACGAACCCCGGAAATTCAATGTTTCCGGGGTTTTATTGTGCGTATTTTTACAGTAAGTGTTCGTAAGTTTGAGTAAAAATTTGATAGTAATATACTGGCAATATACTTATAATATACACGCAAGATACAAACGATTTTGCATAATATACGCATAATATACTTGGTTTTTGGCACTGTTTTAGAATATTTATACAGTAAAAGTGAGGCATGACCTCCCTTAAATTTTGTTGACTTCATCAATAAGCTGTTGTGTGGTTTTATGTGTGTACACTCCCTTTGTGACATTGTTTTTCATGCTGTGACCCATTATGAGTTTGATACAAACCTCATTCGCTCCGGCATCATCCATCAACGATGCAAAGGTGTGGCGGCCGTCATGCGGTAGATGCTGCATACCGAGTCTGTTCATAACGGTGTTGAAATTTGCACTCACATACGAACCGTAGGTGTAGTGGTTTCCGTACTTATTATTCACAAGAAATCTTCTGTTCGGATTGAACCGATTCTTTATTAGTGGCAAAATTTTGTCTGCGATTGGTATTGTTCTGTCTGTGCCTGCCTCTGTTTTCATTCCTCCAATCATGTATTGTTCATCCAGATGCACATTATCCGTGGTTATCTCCAAAAGTTCCGTAGGTCTTAGGCCGGTGTAGATCGTAATGAGAATGAGGTCCACATTGTTTATCACATACAGTTTAGACCAAAGGGTTGCAATTTCTTCATTGGTATATCTACTATGGATTTGTTCTGTCGGATCAACCCATGAGTATACAAAGAACTGAGACAAATCTTTTTCTATATAGTTGTTCATTAGGGCATACTTGTATAGATTGTTAAGGATCGTGCGGATATTAGAGACAGTAGAGTTTGATTTACAGGTCCATTTATTGATACACTCCTGGACCTCATCAGTTCGTAGGGCATTAAATTTCTTGTGGTGCAAATCTGATAAGTGGTTGAAAGCAATCTCATAGTTCCGCCAGGTGTTTGATGAAATCTTATCCGGCAGAGCCTTTCGATAATTTTTCCACTTTCCATACATCTCTGCAAAAGTAGGTGTCTCGGCGTATTTAATATGTTCCGCAACCACATCGGCATTATTCAATTCAGACAGAAAAGCATAGGCGTGTTCCTGTTTGGCGAAGTATTCAAGGTATTTGAACGTTTGCCGGTAAGCTATGGAATACTCATAGCCCTCTTCTTGCATCAGAGTCTCGGCGAACTCACAGATGGCATCTGAGGAAATAGCAGCCCACATCTGAGCTTTTCTTTTCCATTTGAAGTTATACCGGTTGAGTTCCCGGCGGATATTAGACGGTGGATCTTTCGGAGCATCAATCTCTACAAATTCCGCAATTTCAGAAGTTCGGACAGCATAAGGTTTACGCCTCTTGCCTTTTAGTTTGATTACACTACCGTAACCGTTTGGCAGACGCATAATATCATCCCCCTTTCTTAAAAATGGGCGCAAAAATGCCCGGTATATTGTTTTTCTACCGGGAAGATGATATAATGCAAGTTGTCCAGACGAGCGCATATCGGAGCTTTCCGGTGTGTGTTCATAGATACCGTCTCTGTTAGCAGCAGAGGCGGTTTTCTATTTTAGTATTTCTGTCGATTTTCAACGACTCTACCAATGATTCTCACTGGTTTGTTTTCAATCTCTTCATTTGAGTAGAAGAGTGGTTCGTATGCCTGATTAAAAGGGATTAGCCTGATGCCACTCGGATATTTTGCCAATTTCTTACAGGTAGCACTGTCTCCATTTACCAATACAATGACGAGATCTCCACTTTCTGCATAATTCTGTTTGCGGACGACTACTACATCCCCATTACATATGCGTGGCTCCATAGAATCCCCTTTGATTTTCAATGCAAAAAAATCTCCTGTATGAGCCAATTCCTCAGAAATTTCTTCATAGTCTATAATATCCTCAATAGCTTCAATGGGTATTCCGGCAGCCACATTACCGAGAACAGGTATACGGATTGCTTTCTTAGCCATTTTCACTTTTTCGGGAGAAACCGATACTTTCATATTATCGTCTAACTGAGAAAACAACTCATCAAAACTCATAAACATTCCGTTTGCCGCTTTCTTTATAGAGGTCATAGACGGAACAGGCGGTTCTCCTGTTTTTGGATTGAGATTATTTTCAAGCTGAGATATGTAACCTTTACTCAAACCACTAGCTTTCGCAAAACTATCCATGCTCATGCTATTTTCTTCTCTATATGCCCTTATTATCTGCCCTAATGTCATACGAAAACCTCCTTTCGATGTTTAGTCCATTATACAATGCACAGTACAAAAAGTCAATTTTTTTGTAAAATGTGCTTGACAATAAATGTTTAGTCGGCTATACTCAAATTGTTCAGTCGAGCAAACATCGGACGAAGAAAGGAGGCGCAGTAATGGCGTATCGAATCAGAGAACTTAGAGAAAAGAAGAAACTTACCCAGGAACAGTTAGCTCAAATGTCTGGCGTAAGCAGAACAACCATAGTTCTGCTTGAAAACAACGAAGAGCATGAGGCTATGGTCGGTACTCTGAAATCGTTGGCGGCGGCTTTGAATGTCCCTGTCAGCAAACTTTTTACCCAAAAAGTTTAGTCGAGCAAACACGAAAAGGATAATCCACAACGAACTAAGGCACAGCAAAACGAACAGATTGAGGTAAGAAGCAATGAACAATGAGAGAGTGACACCAAAAAATGCAGCAAAAGAGTTGCAAATGGATGTGATTACGCTCCGTGAACTTATGAAAAGGGAGAAATTGCCTATTGGATATGCCATAAAGCGAGAGGGTAAATCCAAGTGGGGATTTTACATATATCGCCACCTTTTGGATCAGGAGAAAGAACGACTTGGTATAGGTTAAGCATCCGCAAGGATTGTTTAATAGATATTTTTTGAGGAAAGGAGACGCACCATGAGAAAAGGTACAGTTAAATGGTTCAACGCCGCAAAGGGCTATGGTTTCATTACAGGCGAAGATGGAGTTGACGTGTTCTGCCATTTCAGCGCATTGCAGATGGACGGTTACAAGACTCTCGTAGAGGGACAGCCCGTAGAATTTGATGTTGTTGACGGAACCAAGGGACCGCAGGCATCCAACGTAACAGTAATTCAGTAGCGGTTTAGGGGGTAAGGCATTGCCGAACCCCATAAACAGAGAAAGGAAAATCCACCATGAAGATTTCAAAAATCACGATAAAGCAGCTCTTCGGGATTAAGGAATGGCAGGGGGACGGAAAGAACATTGAGCTTGTCGGAGACAACGGTACTGGAAAAACATCCGTTATTGACGCAATCAGATATGCTCTTACAAATTCCTCCGACCGTGAATTTATCGTAAAAAACGGAGAGACAGAGGGAGAGATTTACATAGAAACAGATAACGGTCTCTCCATTGACAGAAAAGCCAGAACGGCAATGACAGATTACAAATCTGTTAAGCAGAACGGCAATGTAATTCCAAGTCCTGAGTCGTTTCTGAAAACAATATTCACACCGTTGCAGCTTTCCCCTATGGAGTTCATCTCTATGGATAAGAAAACCCAGAACGCAACGATTTTGGATATGATTCAGTACGATTGGAACCTTGACACCATCAAGGAATGGTTCGGGGAGATTCCGAGGGATGTAAATTACGAGCAGAATATCTTGGCTGTCCTGAATGATATTCAGGCAGAGAACGGTTACTACTTTATGCACCGTCAGGATGTAAACCGTGATATTCGTGCGAAGAAAGCAGTTATCGCAGATATTGGCAGCTCACTTCCTATCGACTATGACGGAGAGAGATGGGAAAAGGAAAACCTCTCAGAACTCTACACAGAGATCGAGAAGATCCGCAAGAACAACGAGACTATTGAAAAGGCAAAACGCCTTAGAGACAGCCACGATGGAAAAATCCGCTCATTTCAGGCAGACAAGGAAATTAAGATTGCCGCACTTGATACGGAAATGGCTCAGCAGGAAAAGAACATTGAGAGTGAGTTGGCGCAGCTTGAAGAGAGAATAAAAGCCCTCAGAGAGAAGAAAGACGGCCTTGCTGGTGTAAAAGCGGACAAGGTAAAGGTAATTCAGTCGGAGTATGAGGCATCCGTGTCTAAGTATGAAGCTGAGCAGGCATCCTACGCAGAATACGCAGATATGGAAACCACACCTATTGATGATCTTATGGCAAAAGCCAATGAGACTGAGAAGATGAAAGGCCATATCAATGAGTGGCGCAGAATGTTGAACATCCAGAAAGAGGTTGATGAGTTGCAGAGTGAGTCAAACAGTCTTACAGAGAAGATCGAACTGGCAAGAACTCTTCCGGGAACCATTCTGGAAACCGCAGAGATTCCGATTGAGGGTCTGACCGTTAAAGACGGAATACCTCTTATCAATGGATTGCCGGTAAGCAATTTGTCAGAGGGAGAAAAACTTGATCTCTGCATTGATGTGGCAATTCAGAATCCGTCCGGTTTACAGATCATCCTCATTGATGGTACTGAGAAACTGTCTGAGGAAAACCGCACACGTCTCTATGAGAAGTGCAAAAAGAAAGGGTTGCAGTTCATAGCAACCAGAACCACAAGCAACAATGAATTAACAGTTATTGAACTGTAGGAGGAAACACTATGGCAGGAAAGAATGATAACTTTGACGCACTTATGACAATGATGGCACTCAAACACATTATGGATGATACGAAAGATATTGAAATCCATCCATTCACTTGTGAAGTGACCGTAACGCCTACATCAATCAGTTGCAGTTCTTCTGGAAATAAGGCATTTCTCGAAGATATTGACGGTGGAATGGAGTGGGCGGAGGAAACCAGCAACCTCATCAAAGATATTATGTCTGAGCAGACAATAAAGCTCACTGATCTGATGAAAAAGAAATTTGGTTTCGATACCGTCAAAGTTAAACCCAACTCCGAAGATGGTTTTGCGGATTTTTTGAAGAACCTTTTCGGGGGGGGTACAGACGATAGCGAATAAAATAAATAATCTGCCTGCCATAGCCTTTTCTTGGTAGGCAGATTCATAAAAATACAAGGAGGTTATTTATGGCAACAAAAGACACAAATTATTTAGTTGCAGTTCATAAAGGACTGGACGAAAGCCTTGAAAAACAGGTTGCAGCTCTGCCGGAGAAATTCAACAAGCAGAGATTTTTACAGAACTGCATGACGGTTCTGCAGGACGGACAAGCTGATTTCTCAAAATGCGAAGCACCGACCGTTGTGCGAACACTCTTAAAAGGAGCTTTCCTTGGTCTCGATTTCTTTAACGGAGAGTGTTACGCAATTCCTTACGGAAATCAGTGTCAGTTCCAGACTGATTACAAGGGAGAGATCAAGCTGTGCAAGAGATATTCGAGCAATCCTATTCAAGACATATACGCAAAGGTAGTCCGTGAGGGAGATAAGTTTGAGGAAGTAATTGAAAACGGTAAGCAGTATGTCAATTTCAGACCTAAGACTTTTTCAAACGGAGAGATTATCGGTGCATTTGCGGTAGTCCTCTACAAAGACGGTTCCATGATGTACGACACCATGAGCAAAGAGGACATTGAACATACCAGACAGACATTCTCAAAGGCAGCAAACAGCAAGGCTTGGAAAGAAAGTTACGGAGAGATGTGTAAGAAAACAGTTCTCCGCCGACTGTGTAAGTTGATTGACCTCAACTTTGATACCGCAGAACAGTGTCAGGCATTTGAAGATGGTTCGGCATTTGATGTTAAGGAAAAACCGAAAGAGAAGTATCAGGCACAGGACATTTACCAGTCTCACGATCAGAGTTCTCATAACGCAGATGAGAGTTCTGATGGTGTGATTGACGGAACATTCAAGGAAGTAGATGAGTAATCTTCTTAAACTTACCCCGGAGAACTATTACACCAAAGAAGCTAATATGCAGTATGTGTCCGTTTCTCAGTACAAAGAGTTCAACGGCACGACCGGAAAAATGGGTTGTGAAGCATACGCTATGGCGAAGCTCCGGGGAGAAGTTGAGGAAGTAACCACAACTGCGTTAATGGTAGGCTCCTATGTGGATGCCTACTTTGAGGGTACACTTCCTACATTTTCCGCACAGCACCCGGAAATCTTCTCATCCAGAGGTAAAACCGCCGGAGAGTTGAAATCCGAATACAAACAGGCCTCAATTATGATTGACCGTGCCGTGAAAGATCCGGTTTTCATGCAGTACATGGCCGGAGATAAACAGGTTATTATGACCGGAGAAATTGAGGGAGTTCCTGTCAAAATCAAAATTGACAGTGCAGACGGCAGACGAATCACTGACCTCAAAACAGTAAAGAGCATAACAGAAACCTTTTACGCAAAGGACCTTGGGCAGAGACTCAATTTCTGCGAATGGTGGGGATATGATTTGCAAGCTGCCGTGTACAGAGAGATTTACAGACAGAATACAGGTGATCTCTTGCCGTTTTACATTTGTGCTGTCAGCAAGGATAAGACAGACAACATTCCTCATCCGAGAATCAAGGTTATTGAAGTTCCACCGCTGATGATGGATGAAAAACTGGCAGAGGTCAAAAACAATATCGTGAAAATCCAACGCATTAAAGATGGAGACATTGAGCCACTTAGATGCGAGGTATGCGATTATTGTGCCGATACTGAGATTCTGGATGGTCCTGTTTCCATGGATATGCTGATGGGAGAGATTTAATGAAAGATTCAATCGTAATTGATATGAAATACGCTGATTACGATATGATAGACGGCTCTTACGGTGTCGAGAGACACCACTTGATGGGTGGGGCGAACAGGAGCCATGCAGACGAGGATGGTCTGTGGGTTCCTTTATCGCCGGACCATCACAATTCAAGTAGAATGAGTGTTCATCACAACAAGGAAATGAAAGTAATGAGCCATATCATTGCACAGTTGGCGTATGAGCTTGAAATGGTATCTACCGGACAAGCCAAGGATAAAAACGAGGCAAAGGAAATGTTTCGGAGAAGATACGGAAAAACATTCGTATAGTAGGCGATACGCTTATTATAAATAATTCTTTAGAAAGGAAGTGAAAACAGTGGCAGAGAAACTTACATTGGCATCCATGTGTGCCGGAGGCGTTCAAGAACGTATCGACAGAGCGTTAGCGAAAATCTCAGATAACATTCTGGATTTGAACACTGATGCAAAGAAGAAACGTGTCCTTGATGTAAAGATTACTCTTACTCCTAGTGAGGATGATAGAGAGGATGTTTCCGTTGAGGTACAGACTTCCATTAAGTTAGCTCCTGAGATGGGACTGAAAACTCAGTTGTTCATCAACAAGGATTTCAGAAGTGGTGTTACAACCCTTACTGAACATTCCAAAGGTGCGATCAAAGGTCAGCTCACTTTGGACGATTGCGGTATGAGCATGAACCCGGAGGAAGTTGAGGAAGAAAAACCGGTAACGGCAGAGGAACTTGGTTGTGATCCTGAAACCGGAGAGGTTATTGAAAAGCAGCCGGAACAGAAAACCGAACACAAGGTTATTAGCCTGAAAGCGGTTAATGATTAAAGGAGGACATTATGAATTTTGGAAAAGCAATAGAAGAGATGAAGTCTGGTAAGAAAGTTGCAAGGCAGGGATGGAACGGAAAGAACCAGTACATTGAACTTGCAACTAATATCAGCTACAAAAACGCCTGTGGCGATATTGTGAACTGCGAACATGATGCCATCGGAAACAAAGCAATCGCATTTGTCGGAACATCCGGTGTACAGATGGGATGGCTTGCATCTCAGGCTGATATGTTGGCAGATGATTGGCAGATCGTACAGTAACAGGAGGAAGATATGTTAAAAGCAGCTATTGAGAAAATTCTTTCCCTTGACGAACCTCATATTAAGTCGATTGAGGGAAGAACCTATGTAGACAAAGATATGACACAGATCGGCAAGGAACTCAGAGCAACCAGTATCACAATGAGTAATCTGAGCAGCCTTGTGGATTTCATCAAAAAGAGTAAAGCAGATTTCAAGACCGGTCATTACATCGCCCAGGTGGTATCTCCTACTGAGGTTCGTCTGTTTTCCAGTTTGGATGCAGACCGCCAGAGAGAAACACTGGCAGTTGTCAAAGCAGAGATCCCGGAGTTTTCATTCGGTCAGTTCATTGGAAACGAAGAGTTTGTTATCGGTGTGCAGTCCAAGTTCTTAAACGAGGATGCTGAGGCAAATGATAAGCCGATCATCTTACAGTTTGCCGGAAATGTTAAGGCCGGCACTGTTGCGGAATACGGAGACACCGGAGTAGGGCAGAAAGCAGCAATCAAGAAAGGCGTTGCCTCTCTGCAGGAAGTTGAAGTTCCAAGTCCGTGCCGCCTGATGCCGTACAGAACCTTTACAGAAGTTGCGCAGCCTATGAGTAACTTCATTTTCAGAGTAAAGGACAATGATCGCTATGGCGTTACCTGTGCCTTGTTTGAGGCAGACGGAGGCGCATGGAAGAATGAGGCGAAAGCCAACATCAAAGCGTATCTCGAAAAAGAACTTGCAGATGTATCAAACATTTTCGTGATTTCCTAAATAATCGTAACCCGTAAATATGTTTCTGCAATTATCTCCTAAGATTGGTCTCTGAGGAAAATATGTCACGAAAGCCGCAGAACACACAAACGGTTTACCTCCTTTTAAGAAATTCGATTAGTTAAATGGTATAAACCCCTGACAAGGATCTTTTGTTAAATTACCCAGGAGCCGTCATTCCGGCGGCTCCACCCATAATGAAAGAAAGGAGGGCTTAGGGATGCACAAGGTTGTTATCAAAGGAAATTATTACGGCAGAACCAGAACCTTACCGGATCTTAACGATTACCTACATGAGTGTGCAAGGCATCCTCAGATGGGTGCAAAAATGAAAAGAGATTACCAGATGATCGCGTGTAACGCTATCAGGACACAGTTGCCGAGACTTACGATTACAAACCCTATCATCATTCATTACAACTTCTATGAGCCGGATAAACAGCGTGACAAGGGCAATATTTTTTCCTTTGCAGACAAAGTTTTTCAGGATGCTTTACAGAAATGCGGAGTGATTAAAAACGATGGATGGAAAGAAATCGAAAACTTTACGCATGACTTCTATGTGGATAAGAAAAACCCAAGGATTGAGATATTCCTTGAAGAGATAGAGAAAGGACCGTTCGATGGCTGAGAAAAAGTATTTTTGGCTCAAAATGCCCCGGAACTTCTTTGAAAAACACTATATCAAGATACTTAGAGCAAAGGATAATGGCGATCTTTTGGTTATGTTCTATATATGGATGATTACAGAGTCAATCGACCATGAGGGCAAACTGCGATTTTCCGAAGATATTCCGTATGACGCAGAAATGTTGGCGGAAGCATCCGGTTTTGCGTTACAGATTGTTACACAAGCGTTACAACAATTTTCAAAATTACAGCTTGTGGTTACGGAAAGTGACGGCACACTATTTTTACCAAAATCTCTGAAAATGATTGGGTCTGAATCGGCATCCGCACAGAGGGTTAGGGAGTATCGGGAGAGAGAAAAAAACAAGACAAAACCCACTGAGACACCCGAAAACACTGAATGTAACGAACGTGTAACAGAGAGTAACGTTAATGTTCAAAAAGGTAACATAGAGAAAGAGTTAGAGAAAGAGTTAGAGAAAGAGTTAGAGAAAGAAAATAAAAAAGGGGGAAAGAGGGAAACTACCCAATCAATTTTTGAAAGGCTTCTCCCTGAGTACACCATCTCTGATGTAATGGCAGATAAACTTCGCGAATGGTTCAAGTATAAGACGGAACGGAAAGACGGATATAAGGAACAGGGCATGAAGTCGTTGTTAAAACAGGTTGCCAATAAGGTCTCTGTCTATGGAGATACTGCCGTATGCAATCTTATTGATGAATGTATGTCGAATGGATGGAAAGGCATTATTTGGGATAAATTGCAATCATCTTCTGCATACAGAAATAGCGGAGATCGCATTGGAAACAGAGTAAAGGATGTGGATGGCTGGTAATGGAAAGAGAAGAATTTAAGATTTTGGTAAAAGCTATGAAAGCGGTCTACGCACAGCCGACATTCATACCAGATAAAGACGCTTTCGATGTGTGGTATGGATTATTACAAGATCTTCCATATGAGCAGGCAAACTTGGCAATACAAAAGTACATGACGAGTGAACGTTTTCCTCCAACCATCGCAGATATTCGCACTAAAGCAACGGAGATTATTGCTCCGGCGGAAGAAAGCATGAGCGAACTGCAGGCATGGGCGTTGGTACAGAGGGCGTTAAGGAACTCCGGTTACAACTCAGAAGAGGAATTTGCAAAACTGCCGGAGGCGTGCCAAAGAGCTGTTGGAACGGCGGCAAACCTCAAAGAGTGGGCGTTGATGGATTCAGACCAAGTGGCAACCATTGAACAGTCGCACTTTATCAGGAACTATCGGACTTCGGTGCAGCGGATGAAAGAAGAGGCACGTCTGCCGGAGAATGTAAGGATGCTCATAGCCGATATGGGGAAAAAACACGCAGCACTTATGGAAAAAGCAGTAGACCCACAGATAGAAATGCAAAAAATTGAAGTGCCGGAGGAAAAGACCGAACCACCATCCGGTATGTCAAACGAAACCAGAAAGAGACTGGATGAAATGTATGAGAAGTTCGGCGTTAAAAAGTAACGGAGGAAAGGGCAGCGCGCATAAATCCTGGGAACCTCTGAAATGGATTGAGAAAATTATCATACAAAGAGATGAGGGAAAGAGGATTGTGTCCGAAGTGTGGTAAAGAAAACCCAACGCCGGAAAGATCCATGTGTCCTGACTGTGCGGCAAGAAATTCTGAATTACGCAAGCAGAACCGAAAATACCATGAAAGGATTGGGATATGCACTCATTGTGGGAAAAATCCAGCAGAACCTAACAAAAAGCTATGTTATGAGTGCTTGGGTCAATTTCAAGATAGTTATTCGGAAAAAGGGAAAACCGATGAACAGAAAGAGAAAGATCGGCTGAGGAAAAGGCAGTTAAAACAGACACGCATCGAAAACGGACTATGCCCCAGATGCGGAAAACATCAATCACAGAATGGTGGTTTATGCCAGAGATGCAGGGCGTATCTGAAAAATTACAGAGACAAAAACCGATGCGATTTGTCACGTTCAGAGAGACCGGACTACGGCATTTGCTATATATGTGGCAAAAATCCAACAATGAAAGGGAAAAAGGTGTGCGATAAGTGTTATGAAACACGGCTGAGCACCTTACCGGCAATGTGGGAAAATGCGAATAATGACTACTTCCGGCAGCTTAATTATGCGAGATTTTGCATGATAAAAAATCAAAGAAAGGAGAAAACGAGTGGATCAGATTTCAATGTTTGATTTAATGTACCCAACATTTAAGACTGACAACCCAGTGCGATTGATAGAATTGTTCGCCGGGGTTGGTTCTCAGGCGATGGCACTTCGTAATCTTGGCGTACCGTTTGAACATTACCTTATGTCTGAATGGGAAATGCACGCCACGGCATCATACAAAGCTATTCACATGGCGGACGATGATACGGATTACAGTGCAGAAATGAGTTCTGAGGATGTTATACAGGCACTTACTCAGTTGGGAATATCCGTGGATGGAAAGAAACCTCTCACGGAAGAGCAGATAAGGAGTCATTCATACAGTGACGCATGGCGCAGAGAATGTTACAACAACATAAAAGCCACGCACAACCTTGTCAACATTTGCTCAATGAGGGGGGGGTGATCTGGCAATAACGAATACTGACAGATACACCTACCTTATGACGTATTCGTTTCCATAAGACCTTGCCAGGACTTATCACTCGCCGGAAAGATGCGAGGAATGAAAAAAGGATCAGGAACACGTTCCGGGTTACTGTGGGAAGTTGAAAGACTTTTGAATGAAACCGAAAATCTTCCGCAGATACTTCTCATGGAGAACGTGCCGCAGGTAATTAGTGCAGACAACATAGATGATTTCCATAGTTGGTGCAGCTTTCTTGAAAGCAAGGGATATAAGTGTTATACGCAGATCCTCAATGCAAAGGATTACGGAGTGGCACAGAACAGAGAGCGTTGTTTCATGGTATCTATTTTGGGAGATTATAATTACAAATTTCCGCAGCCGGTTCCACTGGATAAGACAATGAAAGATTATTTGGAGGACGAGGTAGACGAAAAGTATTACATCAACTCTGAAAAGGCACAGAAACTCATCAAGGACTTACGAGAGAGCGGTCAGTTAGACGGTATCTCAAAAACCGTTAGGGGGGGGGCAGAGGCTCAGTAGACCGGCATCATTGGGATGCGGTGTTACAGAAGTAGACAGCTCAGATGAACCATGAGCCGGCCATTGATTGTGGCTCATACGGGAACAGGCGGAGAAAGAGGACGTATAATGTCCCCGGATGGCATATCAGTGGCATTGTCGGCAACGGATTATAAAGATCCACCGAAAGTTTTAGTGGAGGAAAAAGTAAATGGCAGACAGAATAATCGTAGTCGGCTCACTGAACCCGGAAAAAGAAGTCCAGGACAGGGTCCGAGTTTTATCGGGGGGGGGGGTATTTGCCAAGCGATAAGGGCAACAGACTACAAAGATCCTCCGAAAGTGCTTGTGGCATCTACGACCCATACAATAAAGCATTGTACAAAATGATATGTCCTACCCTATTGGCGAGCGACTACAAACATTTGAAATATGTAATTGAGGAACTATGAAATGGCAAATAAGGTACGCTGCATACAACTGGGGAATATCGCCGTAGGAAAGAGCTGGGATAATCCTCAGAGCGGAAGAATTTATTCCGTAGACGGAATTGCCCCGACCTTAAACACTTGTGGGGGGGCAATTTGGAACCAAAGATATTAGAAATCAAGGAAAGGAAAGAAGATATTGCAGACCGGGATTAAGAGGTTAGGCAATATTCTCCCCACTTCCACGAGAGAGAACCCAAACCAAGGGCGAGTGTATGATACCGGCGGCATAGCTCCGGCGATTACGAGTGGGGGGGTACTGTACCTTGCATAATAACAGAGACGGAGGCGAAAACGTGGTTGAAAGAATCATTGTTGCAAGCAGAGGGCGAAACCCAAGCAATCCATCAGACAGAACCACAGGCGCACCAACGGAACAACGGTTAGAGCCAAACTCAGAGGGGTTGTGCAATACACTTACTTCCGTCCAAAAAGACAACTATGTTTTGGAGATAAGAGTAAATGAGGATTGACTTTGCGATATGCCGTTGCGTCAGAACTGAATACGGCAAAAGGATAAGAAAATTATACGAAAGCCACCAGATTTCAGAAAAAAGAGGCAATATGACTCAACTTGAAGCAAGAACTGATGGCATATCCAACACCCTCACAACTGTTCAAAAAGACAATCTGGTTTTAGAGATAAGGACGGTGGATGATGGATAGAGAGTATGTAGGCATCCGGCAGGCAACACAGAAAGGTTATATCGAATGTGAGATTGGCGGAGTTGCAGATTTCTCATACCCGACAAGTAAATTACGGCGAGGAAGAGTGCAAGGCGGCGGTCATGTATGCCCTACACTTACATCCCAAAGCATGGGGATTTGCCGTATTGAGAAAATTGTTCGGGGGGGGGGCAGGACGGTATGCAGCATAGTGACAATCTCGCGGAAAGGAGTACAGAAATGGCAAAAGTAGGGCAGATTTCCAACGAGGGAAGTCAATGCGGATCTGTTTATTCTGATAATGGCAATTCTCCAACGTTGACCGCCGGAACGCATGGAGATGCGAACTCAAAGGTTTGCACAGAGTACCGAATAAGAAAGCTCACTCCAAAAGAGTGCTGGCGGTTGATGGATTTCTCAGATGCAGATTTCCATAAGGCGGAGAAAGTAAATAGTAACACACAGCTTTATAAGCAGGCCGGAAACAGTATCGTGGTAAATGTTCTGGTTGCAATCTTAGGGCAGTTATTCATCGGAAAAGAGGATGTATATAGAGACTGCAAGGTAAAGAAATAGGAGGCAATATGGAAAAATTAAAACAGATGGTGGTAATGAGAGAAAGCCACGAAAGAGACGAGGGAACAATGGGATTTCACGATTATGTGACAGTGAAAGAGGACTTCAATAAATTCGTGGACAGAGTAACAGAGGCTTGCGAAACAGTTAGTGGCAAATTCTTGGGAGTTTCTTATCCTAACGAAGATACCGCCGTTATTCTGTATAGATGGTCTGACGGATTGCATTAAATTTTTTTGAAGAGAATGTTTAGTCGGACAAACATAATTATGAAAGAAAGGAGAAAAAACGGTATGTTAGGGAAAACCGCAAAGGGAAAACAGGCAGAGGATAAAGAGACTGAGTATGCTTCCTATGAGATTTGCCGGAAGAGCAAAGTTGGAGAGTATATTCAGGCAGGGCAGGAGTTTTTTGTGGCTGACATGAAAAAGAAAAAGATTTACAGCTCCAACGATCTGCGCCTGAGAGAACTATCGGAAAAGGTAGACTCTGAGGACACATTCGTATTCAAAGAAGCAACTTATATGTAAACAGGAGGACAGTTTTATGAGCAACAGCAGTAATGGAAACAGTGGAAAAGCATCAGGCGGTATCGGATTTTTCGGAGTGTTACAGCTTATCTTAATCACTCTGAAATTATGCAAAGTAATCACATGGTCTTGGTGGTTAGTTCTTCTCCCTATCTGGATTGGGGTTGGACTTACGGCAATTCTTATTGTAATCATCGTGATCGCAACAATTTTGAAGTAGGAGGGAAAGACATTGACGCAGGAGCAGATGAGAAACCTCAACACCATCGTAGAAACATATGGAAACGATGCACAGGAGGATATGGCTATTGAAGAGTGTTCGGAACTCGTCAAAGCCATTCTGAAATTACGCCGTAGCGATGAGAAAACAGCGGAAATGAGAGAAGCAGTGATAGATGAAATTGCAGATGTGCAGATTATGCTCTCACAGTTGGAAATTATTTTTAACTGCGTAGCAGAGGTAGAGGATCGAATTGATTTCAAAATCAATCGACAGATGGGGCGAATTAAGGAAAGAGAGGCAAAACGTGATGTTTGTTAAGTCTCAGGATGGAGCGGTAGTTCTGAACAACGACAAGGTAACAGAATACAGCACGGACAGCAAATATGATGGGCGGTACAAAGTTGCCGCCCTCGTAGGAGAAAGCAGAGTAGTGATTGGCAGATACTCTACGAAAGAAAAATGCAGAATGGCGATTTCAATGCTTATGGACTGCTACACCATGAATTTGCTGTTTGAAAGAGGACAGGATGAAAACCCCAGAGACTTAGCATGTGAATATGTGGCAGATCAACCGCTGGGAGTGTTTGAGATGCCGCAGGAGGATGAGGTCTATGAGGATAGGACTGATTGACGTAGACGGACACAATTTTCCAAACATACCTCTTATGAAACTATCGGCATGGCATAAAAGCATAGGCGATTCCGTTGAGTGGTACAGCCCATTATTTTCGGGACACATGGATCGTGTGTATATGTCAAAGGTATTCAGTTTCACACCGGATTACGAACATTTTGTAGATGCAGATGAGGTTATACGCGGCGGTTCTGGGTATTGCATAGAAACAGTAGACGGGAGAGAGATTTACCACAAAGAAAGAGATCACACACTACCGGAAGAGGTGGAACACATTTACCCAGACTACGATCTTTACCCTGAATTATGCAAAGATACGGCATACGGATTTCTTACAAGAGGTTGTCCAAGAGGCTGTAATTTCTGCCATGTTGAAGCAAAAGAGGGAAGATGTTCACGAAAAGTTGCAGATTTGTCGGAATTTTGGAGAGGACAGAAAAATATAGTGCTGTGCGATCCGAACCTCATAGCTTGCAAAGATTGGAAAGATTTATTGCAGCAGCTCATTGATAGCAAAGCAAAGGTAAACATCAATCAGGGCATAGATATTCGCATTATGACAGATGAAAAGGCAGAAATGATAAGACAGTTAAGAGTTGACAGCGTTCATTTCGCCTGGGATCGGTATGAGGATAAAGAACTTATTGTACCAAAGTTCAAAATGTTCAAAGACATAACCGGATGGAAAGCCAGAAAAACAAGCGTGTTCGTTCTGACAAATTTCAATACAACGATTGAGCAGGACTTGGAACGGATATACACCCTGAGAGATATGGATTATGACCCGTATGTAATGGTGTACGACAAACAACACACAAAGGGCGGAGACACCGTGAGATTGCTTCAAAGGTATGTGAATAACAGAAAAATTTTCAAAACCATAAAACGGTTCGAGGACTACGATCCACGAATGGGATAGGAGGACATATGAACAAAGAATTTTATAGAGGGGAAATCTTCTATATCCGCAATGAGAGCGAATATAGCGGAAATGTACAGGGGGGGGTAGACCGGCGGTAATTATAAGCAATGACATTGGAAACAATGCGGCTCCCATATTGGAAGTGGTTTACCTTACCACCCAGGAAAAGAAACCGTTGCCGACACACGTTAAAATCAACAGTTCAAAATATCCGTCCACCGTGCTTTGTGAGCAGATTGATACGGTAAACAAGGATAAGGTTGGAGATTACATAGGGCAGTGTTCTATGGCGGAAATGAAAAAGATTGATGCAGCGTTGGCAGTAAGTATCGGCATTGGAATTAACATCAAATCGAATGATCTGGTAAAGAAGTGGGCGGAAGCTGCAAATGAAGCAGTGAAGCCAGACGAGAAAGAACCCGAACCTATCGCAGAAAAGGTGGAGATGCTGGACATTGAGACACAGTTGGAAATTGCAAAGATAACTGCTGAGAGGGACGTGTATAAGCGGTTATACGAGGATGCAATGGCACGGAGATAGGAGGAAGCATGGCTCTAATAAAGAGAGATAGAGAAAACTTCTGGATGTTAAATTGGCTTGATGAATACATGACCGGTCACAAAGGATTTATATGTGGAGGATGTTTCAAAAACATATTCAATAAAGAAAAGGTAAAGGACCTTGATATTTTCTTTGAGAATGAAAGCGATTTTGATGATGCGGTACAGTATTTTGACAGTCAGACACCAGGATATGACGGAGACGATGTAAGAGATGAGAAATATCATTTCCACTACGAAAACGACAATGTAAAGGCATACAAACACATTGAAACAGGTGTTGTGATTGAACTTTGTTGCAAAATATTTGGAAAACCGGAAGAAATTCTGAATAAGTTCGATTTCACAATCACGAAGTTCGCATATTACAAAGAGGAAGTAGAGGATGAAACTGGTGCGGTAGCGAAAAGACAAGAACTTCCGTTTGAAACTCTGGAAGATGAGCATTTCTTAGAGGAAATTGGAATACCGGAAACACACATTGAGTACAAAATCCTGATGGATGATGCGTTTTTTGAACATCTACATCTTAAACGGATTGTAATTGATAAAGATATTCCATTTCCAATGAGCACTTTTGAACGGATGCTGAGATATGCAAAGTACGGATATTTCCCATGCAAAGAAACAAAGATGAAGATAATCAATGCACTTAGGGATTTGACAGACGAACAGGTTGAATTATCTGAAAGCCTTTATGACGGCATGGATTAAGGAGGAAAGATGAAAAAGACAGCGAGAGTAATTATCACATCAAAGTGCGACCGGAAGTGCCCGGGGTGCTGCAACAGCAAATTGGACTACACATCATTGGCGAAAGTGATTGGCGGTATCACGGCATTAAAGGACTATGAGGAAGTTGTGATTACCGGCGGAGAGCCTATGATAAATCCGGCACAACTCTACACAGTCATTAAAATGCTCAGAAAGCAGAATAAGAGACAGAAAATCTATCTTTATACGGCTTGTCTGACAATGGACGATCATCCAGTAATTTTAAAACACTTGGATGGTATCACAGTAACAGTCCATGCAGAAGCCACAGATGAGGATATTCGTAATCTGAAATACATGAGTTCCAATCTCTACGATGAGGACTTGGATATGCGCCTGTTTATCGACAAGAGGGTGTACGACAGGTACGACTTATCTAATATCTGCATGAAAACATGGGATGTAGTGAGAAAACTGGAATGGAAAGAAAAGTGCTATCCGGCAGAAAACGAAGAACTGTTTTTGTGGAATCTTTATTAAGGAGGCTGCCATGGAAACTTATAGAGTTGTATCAATTACAGACAGAAAAGGCAATCCGAGAATTGAGGGCAGATACCCTCTCAGAGTAGGGAGAATGTGCAAGAAACCCACTCCAAGAAACGGAGATGCCATGATGATTGAATGGTTGGCTCAGCCGGATGGAACACCGTATGTCGGCATGATTGTTACGAGTACAGTTATCGGATTCAAGACCGAGGATAGAGGAAAATACATTGAGGTAACAACCAGAAATTCAATCTACACATTTGAGAGAGTATGAGAGAAACAGAAACTTTTGAGTATATCCGCCGGAAGTACCCGGACAAGGAAGAAACATGGAGAAAAGTCACACGGCTTGTTAAGTTTGATGAGAATTTGGAAGTAAAGAGTGTGCATGACTTCAACATGGAGTGCTACATATCATCATTTGGCAGACTCATACGGAATGGGATCCTATGCAATATGGCATACGGAGATAAATACGATATTTCCAGTATGTTCACAGATACAGACGGAAACCAAGTGCGATTTAAGAGACACCAGATAGTTATGCAGACGTTCTACATGGGTAACAGACGGCGGTATGACACAGTAGACCATATAAACAACAGAGAGAGGTTCGACAACAGCATATACAACCTGAGATGGGCTGATAAAAGAGTACAGTGCGGAAACCGCAGGGACAAGCCGGGAAAACATCGCATGGTTATCTGCATAGGCGATGAGGAAGAAATCTTTTTCTCATGTCGTGAGGCGGAACGACTGTACAATCTACCGCCGAACTCGGTCGGCAAGGTATGCCGCGGAGAACTAGAATCCATATATGGTTACAGATTTGGATATTTATAAGGAGATCAGAAATGGGAAAAGATTGGACCGGAAATGGCAAGAGCATTTTTACAACTCTTGGTGCATCCAACCACACAGAGAAAGAAAGAGAGATTAACGACTACTATGCGACAGACCCTATCGCAGTAGACGCATTGTTACAGGGGGGGGCAGAGCTAAATCATAAGATTTGGGAGTGCTCTGCAGGACAAGGACACTTATCAGAACGTCTCATAGAACTTGGGTACGAGGTACGCAGTACGGACCTTATCGACAGAGGGTATGGAGAGGGCGGAATAGACTTCTTGCAGACAACAGAAATGTGGGATGGCGATATTCTTACCAATCCTCCGTACAAGTACGCAAAAGAGTTCATTGAACACGCAATGACGATCATACCGGACGGGAGAAAGGTGTTCATGTTCCTTAAATTACAGTTCTTGGAGGGAAAGGCAAGAGGCGAGCTGTTTAAGAAATACCCTCCGAGATATGTATATGTGTCACGCAGCCGTATTCTGTGCGCCAAAAATGGAATGTTTGAGGAAATGAAAGCCGGAGGCGGAAGTGCAGTTGCGTATGCGTGGTATGAGTTTCAAAAAGGTTATAAGGGAGTGAGCATTATTAAGTGGATAAATTAGATTTTGGTTACTACAACATGGACTGTATGGCCGGCATGAAACTTTTCCCTGATAAATACTTTGATGTGGCAATCGTAGACCCACCATACGGAATCAATGCGCCGAACATGGCGATGGGAACCAATAAGAGCCGGACGAAGAACGGTTATCCAGCCGAAAGCACCGCAAGCAGATTGAAACGGAGTGGACAGGTAAAGGAATGGGATAGCAAACCGCCAACGGAGGAATACTTCAAAGAATTGTTTCGCGTATCGAAAAATCAGATTATATGGGGCGGAAATTATTTCAATCTGCCACCAACAAAGTGCTTTGTTGTATGGGATAAGGTGCAGCCGTGGGATGCCTTTTCGCAAGCGGAGATTGCGTGGACTTCTTACAATCTCCCGGCAAAACTGTTCAGATACTCAAACACTGGCGGAACAAATTCAGAGAAGCACATCCATCCAACCCAGAAACCGATAGCATTGTACGAATATCTAGTAGGTGCTTTTAAGCTATCGGGGGGGGGGTGGTACTTGACACCCATGTAGGATCTGCGTCAAGCCTCATTGCATATCACAGAAACGGCGTGAAGTTTGTAGGGTTTGAGATAGACACCGAGATGTACGAGGTTTCAAATGCGAGACTGGAAAGAGAAAAAGCACAATTATCCCTATTCGATTTAGGGATGGAAAGGAATGGAGATGAGTAGTTTTGTACCGATTTATGCGGTTGATTTTGACGGAACACTCTGCGAAAGTAAGTGGCCCGGAATTGGCGCGCCGAACAAAAAACTGATACAGCATCTTATTCAACGCAGAACAGAGGGAGCAAAAGTGATCCTTTGGACTTGCAGAGTGGAAGAACATCTGAAAGAAGCGGTGGACTGGTGCGGTAAATTTGGCTTAGAGTTCGATGCGGTCAATGATAATCTGCCGGAAAACGTTGAAAAATATGGTAACAATCCAAGAAAAGTGTATGCCACTTGCTATATTGACGATTTGGCTGTGGATAAAAGAAAATACGATCTTCCGTTTCATACGGACGAAAAGATCGACTATTCAAAATTCGATAAATACCCTCTTGGAAGTGAGTGGATGTTAAAGACGGAATATGCAGAGCTTCCGGTGGTAGTAGAAGAGGTAAATGCTTTTCACGGGTGTATCGGTGTAAGAAGCACGAGCGAAGAGGATAAATTTAGATATTTCAAGATTCGCCGTGAAATTGAATGGTTTTATGACAAATTATTTCCAAAGGAGTGATGCGTTTATGAAGAAAAAGAAAATCAATCCACAGGAATTTGACTGCGGATGTTGTGGAAATCAGATTTATAAGAGCCGCCTTAGAGACGAGGTAAAATGCTGTTATTGCGGTTATATCAACCATGTAGGGAAATACACAGGTAGGAGGAAGAGACTTGGATAAAACGAAAATAGAGTGGGCTGACAGCACATGGAATCCGATTACCGGCTGCCGTCATAAATGCCCTTATTGTTATGCTAGAGGTATTGCAAACCGCTTTGTATCACGGAAAGGATGCCATCTGGTAGAACCTGAGACATACAAACTCGGAGACGATGGTTCTGAAACTTATGAGATCAATGAGCAACCGTATTATGTTGATGATGAGACCGGAAAACAATTCAGATGTGCCTATCCGCATGGATTTGTGCCGACAATCCACAGATACCGCATGGGAGAATACAGAGACAAAAAGAGGCAGAGAAATATCTTTGTCGGTTCAATGTCGGATGTGTTTGGAGAGTGGGTTCCTGATAGATGGATTGGGGAAGTGTTTAATGCTTGTGAGAAAGCTCCACAGCATAATTACCTCTTCCTCACGAAGAACCCCAAAAGATATATGGAGCTGCATCATTACGGAGAATTACCACTCAGAGATAATATGTGGTACGGAACGACAGTCACAGATCCAGATACGGAGTATATGGGGCAGGACGGACACTATGAGTTCCATACGTTTTTGTCAGTAGAGCCTATACTGGCAGACTTCGGAGAGCTGAGTGAGAAATCATACATCCCGGAGTGGATAATCGTAGGAGCTGAGACTGGCAGCAGAAAAGATAAAGTCATACCAAGACGAGAATGGATTGAAAATATTGTGGAGCAGTGCAGAAAGTACAACATACCGGTATTTATGAAACCGAGCCTCACGGACATTTGGGGCGAAGAACTCATTCAAGAGTTTCCGAAAGCCCTTATTCATGCCTGATTTATTCCAGAGCATTGATAAGAATATGCTTAAATCGCCGGTAGCGTACTGCAAAACACATAAAGGGTATCTATCAACGAAGCAAATGAAAGTCCATAAGTGCCTGCAGATAGGATGCACTGGACTGGAAAGGTTGGAACATCCCTACTGGGAGGAACGCCAACGGAAAAAGGATGAAGCAAAGAGGAAAAAGAAGCAACAGTAAATTGGTTCACGTTTCATTTGATGAAGTAGAGAGATTTGTTCCGAGAGTTCCAAAACAGATTTGCCCGGATGAGGATAACACCACTCCGAGGATATGCGTAGCACCTAACATATTGAGTGCAATCCAGGCGATGCCGCAAGGCGGAACAGTGGCGTACAACATGGCAAGAATCGGTGTGCCGGTTGTTATCCATGCGTATTACATAGAGAGTGATGCTATCCTCATGCCGGAGCAGATAGCGGATAAAGTGCCGGATGCCGTTGCCACAGGAGAAATGTGGGTTATGGCAGTTCCGGCAGCAGTCCGGCGGATAGATTACGAGATTGTTGATCCGTATGTGCCTATGAGGATTGATAGGAATGGCACGAGAGAACGATTTCTTGTATGGTACGGAGAATTGAAACGGGTTCGGTATCAGGATAATTGGAGAAATCTATCTACCAGAACAGCCAGAAATCAAAAGGCGGTAGAGTGGTTTATGGAAAATAAGCCAGACATATCGTACAGAACATTTATGTCAAATATGGACGATGAACTATTGAAATCATTCCATGTGGAATTACAGGAGGTATGGGAGTGAACAAACAGAAGAAATTAGCAAAACAGAACACGCCGTTGTATAAGAGAGTACCGACACTTAATCTGGTGGACTATTCAGATATAAAAGTGCCGCTAGTAGTGATATATGACAGCCCGAAAGACTTTCCGGGAAAAGTGGTGGCAAGAGTATGGGACGGAGAGAAGAATCGGCCAACGAATGTTTACTGCGAATATGAAAACCTTAAAAGATGCGAAGATGATGTAATGTCAGCCGGATTTATTTTTAAGTTCCCAAGGACACCGGAGGACGATGCGTGCATTGTTGAAACATACATGAGATAGGAGGATCACAATGGCAAAGAAAAGAAGTTGCCGCAGAACTGCGGACGAGGATAAGATTCACGAAAAAGCCGTAAAGATGCGGAAAATGACAGATGAGCAGTTGGTACATTATGTTGAGGACAGAGTGGAGAAAGCCAGAAGTGAGGGTTTTAATCAGGGTAAAAAGTCCTCCGGCGGAGCGGATATTAACAAATTTCTCAAAGAGATTTCCTCAATCAAAGGAGTCGGAGATGCTACAATCTGCAAAATTGCGGATCATTTCAGAAAGGCAGGAAACCAGAATGAATAAGACGGCTTTGCAGAGGTTCGAGGAACGGAACGAAAAGGCGTGCTGCCTTAACTGCGAAAAGCTGATAGTTAAACACACAAAGACAGGACATATAAATTTCTGCGGAGAGAGCGAGAAAATCATTCTGGATATGTTTCTTGATGTCGGAACCAACTTCTCAGGGTGCAAATATGCAAGAAAGGAGTCAGCCGATGATTAAAACATGGTTCAAGGAGTACGAAAAGATCAAGGACAAGGCAGTTGTGGTATATCCGTATGAATGGGATTGTATGTCAGAGAAACAGCGGAATAAGATTCTTTCTAAGAAAACCGTTATTATGAGCGGAGAAAGCGGATATGCCTGTAAATATTATGAGATTATCGGAAACGTGAATAATCTGTCTGACCATGACTGTGCAATCATAGCAGACGGTGGAAACCTCTGTTTTGGTTACAGAATGGAGGGACAGAGAATAGTGGTATATACAGATTAAGGAGGATATGCGATGATTACAGCAAAAGAATTAGCAGACAAGCTCAATGGAAGAGCATACGGAGATAGTTTTGACGATGTGAAGCAGGAAGCAAAGGAAAGCGGTCTGGTTATTGTTTACGGTGCATCTGATGATCTCATGGAGTTTGATGGGGCAATCTATGATGAGGGCGGTTGCTTCGATGGAGGAAGAGTATACTTTGACAGAAACGGTGTGGATCAGGAGGGAGAAGAACGTGCAAACTGGATAGATGCTGTCTGGTGTGATGGCATGAACAGGGACGGACTTCCGGCAACATGGACTTACAAAACAGACATTCCTTGCGAACAATTTGACATCTGGGAAGATGGAGAGATTTACTGTGTAGGTCTTGTATTCTCAATCGAGGATCTGAAATGAAAACAGCGGAAACCGTAGCACTGGAAAAAGCAATCAGACTGGCCACAAGAAAGACAGGTGTATTTGGCTGCTATGAGGTAACAATCGGATTTTGCGGAAGAGAAAGAGTTGATTACATGACCTATGACACAAAGGGCATTTTCCGGTGCTATGAAATTAAGGTGTCGAAAGCGGACTTCCATAGTGCTGCTGCAAAATCCTTTGTAGGCCATTACAACTATTATGTTCTCACAAGGGAATTATACAATCAGGTCAAGGAAGAGATACCGGACTGGATTGGTGTCTATATCGGAGATTACTGCGCTAAGAAAGCAAAGAAACAGGATTTATCCGGCAGAGAGTATAAAATGTGCCGTTCAGTCAATGGACGCAGTACAGAGGTATCTACTCCGTGGGTAGATATGCTCAAAGAGAGTATGATCCGTTCGTTGTATCGGGATTCTGATAAGCTGATACAGACGGAGGATGAGCAGTATATAAGCCGTATCAGAAGTCAGATTGATAAGGTAAGGACTGAAAGGGACAGAGAATCCAAGAAGTACCTCAGATTGTGGAAAGCCGTAAGGAAAGAATTTGGCGATGAAAAGGCATGGGAACTCATAGAAAAGGCAGAGGAATAAAACCTCTGCCTTAAATCATTTCCTGCCATTTATGGCAATCACTACATCATCAAAACCGGAATCAGAGTAGCAAGTGCCCTCCTGAGAAAGAGTTGTACCTGGCTGCAATTCTTGGTTATCATCCATAAAAGATAATTCGCTAAAATTAACCATTTTCCCATCTTTAAGATACACCACATCCATCCACACATAATCTGCGGCGGAAGTTCCGTTGTTTGTCACGGATGCAACAATGCCGCTGTCGGTAGTATTGTAGTCAACGGATAAGTCAGAATAGACAGGAGAGTATTCTTTTTCCTCAGATACGGACAGTGCGTAATCAAAACTATCAATCTTATCCCATTCATCAAATGTGGTCCATATACCGGCTGTTTGCCCTGGAGCAACCGCTTTTGTTCCATCACTGGAAGAACCAACCATACTGCCGGAAGAATCCAATGCGGTCACATTCAGATCAATACTCACAACCTTATCTGAATTGTTTGTTACATACATAACGTAATACATAAAAGAATCATCCACAGTACAGGAATAATCCTGCGTACTCATCAAATCTGCAAGGTCTGTTTTGTCTTTACTTTCTGTCGTAGTCGTGACCGCAGTAGTGCCATTTTTGGTAGATGTACCGCCACCACAACCAGTCAAAAGAACTGCCGACAGTAACAGTATGGCAAAATATCTCATCTTCATAGACATATCCTCCCTATATAAATGTTTAGTCCATTATACATCAATGTGTCTATCAATGCCACATTATTCGCTCGCCTTGAAATTATATATAGGTTTCAGAATCGCAAGAATATCAACGGTTTCTCCAATACATTCCACAATCTCATCAATAGGCTTATATGCCATCGGTGCCTCATCTATGGTTTCCTCTGATACGGAAGTAGTGTAGATGCCATCCATAGAGTTTGAATAATCACTCATGTTTAGAGTTTCCCTTGCTTTCATTCGTGACATAATCCGTCCAGCTCCATGCGGCGCAGAACAGTTCCAATCCTCATTTCCCTTGCCAGTTCCGAGAATACACCCATCACGCATATTGATAGGGATAAGAACCTTTTCTCCGTACTTGGCAGAGATAGCACCTTTACGGACGATGTTGGAGTCGTGGTCGATATAATTGTGGATGCACTCAAAGAAGTCCGGCATATCTGCATCAACACCCCATCCCATGTGATTGCATATAATCTGAGCAATCATAACACGGTTCATGTAGGCAAACTTCTGACATATCCTCATATCATGGAGATACTGTTCGCGGTACTTACCCTCTAAATAACAGAGGTCTTTCGGCAATTTCGGAGTGACAGCACGGAAGTTTCGGCGCAGCTCCTTGATTGCGGATTCAATCTCAGATTTTCTTCCAGCAGCTTTGTAGTCGGCAATGAGCTTTTCCTGACGATCATACAAATCATCTTTACCGCACATCAACTCATAGGCAAGGTTCTGATAGTAGTCTGCCACCTGTTTCCCAAGATTGCGGCTGCCAGTATGGATAATCAGATACTTATAACCGTCCTCTGCAACATCAACCTCAATGAAATGGTTGCCGCCACCGAGAGTGCCAATAGAGCGTTCGAGACGTTTGGTATCTTTTAATTCCCGGTAACAATAAAGCTCTTTCAATTCTTCAAAACGCATTTGCCGCCCATCATGCACATTTTTCCCACTTGGAACATAGGTGCGGATAACACGATCTAAAGTATTCAATGTAACAGCATTAAAATCCCTATGCCCTAAACTGACGCAAAGCATACCGCATCCAATATCCACGCCAACGATGTTCGGAATTACTTTGTTTCCGAGATCCGCAGTAAAGCCAATGACGCATCCCTTTCCGGCGTGAACATCCGGCATGATACGAACCTTACAGTCCTTAAAGGAATCCTGAGACAGAAGAGTGTTAATCTGTTCCAAAGCCTCATCTTCGATGGTTTTTGCATAAACTTTCAAATTACTCATAGTGATCCTCCTATACTTTGTATGTTTTGTTATTTCCAGAATTTCCATTGTATTTCGTGAAAGGGCGAACCCATACACGTTTACCGGTTTTGGTAGTTCGGTAAAATCCCCTCACACTTACCTGTTCGGTAGGCTTTGTGTAGTGCCTTTTTGTACCGTCTGCAGGAACAGGTCTGCTATCAATGCGGTATGTGGTTATCAGTGGTGTAGCACCGCCGGAACGGCGCAGGATTTTTCGATGCTTATGAGAAATGCGTTTCTCTTTCTGCTCCGTAGTCTCAATGCAGTTGCGGTAATGAGTTGCAAAACACATGAGAGAATGGAACTTCAATGCCTCCTTGTATGGCGTTCTGTCAGCGGCAAGAACCATCCGGGCAACCTTTCGTTTCTCTTTGCTTAATCCGGCAGGAAAGACAATGTTTTCGATTTCCTGAGTTTTCGGATCATACCGATAATTGCAGACATACACGCCACCCATATACAGATGCAGCCTCACGAATACACCCTCCTGCTCATAATAGAATTTAATATCTTCCTCCGGCAGCTCAACCAATGCGGAGGGGATGGGGATGCGGAACTCTTCGGCATCCAACCAATCTTTATTTTGCTGATACCATTCAATGATCTTCTCTGTTTTCCCAATGGTATCGACTATGATTTTATTGCAGTTTGTAATATCAATCATGCCTAAGACCTCCATTTCTTCAATGGCTCCTTATAGCATTTGTCTATTTGGACACGTTCTTATCAAGCGGCATCGTGCGCTCCGCCGGAGATACGCGAATGTCAGGAGATCCCACTATCCTTATCCGGTTTCGCATTAAAGCCGGAAAACCTGTCAACCAACAAAGGGATGGTGTATGCCGTTATCAACCCTCATACCGGCAGCGGTTTTCACATTAAAAACTGCCAGAAACCTGTTACACGACACTCAAATAGACAAATCTTATAAGGAACCATTACTATATATGCGCCTCATTTGGGGCGGTAAATAATATCAACGTGGGAATCTAATGCCTGTTCAATCTTTTCGTCCGTAACACCCAAGTAACGAGCCGTAACGGCGGCGGAACTGTGCTGATACAGGCGGCGGACCAGTTCAATGTCCTTTCCATTCTTGTAGTAAATCTCTGTTCCGAAGTATTTACGGAACGAATGGGTGGATATATCCTCATATTCAGGACCGAGCCAGTCGCAAACCTTTTTCAGATGCTTTTGCACTGCCCGGACACCGATAGGGAATATCAGATCATCGCCCTCAATGCCCTCAGAGTCCGCATATTCAAGGAGGAAGTTGTAGACCTGTTCCTGGACCTTGAAACGGCGAACCTTTCCGGTCTTATGCTCAACGATATTGAAAGCGTGGCCGGATGGTGTCTTGATGAAAGAGGAACGCCGGAGGGAGAGTGTGTCTCCAATACGCAATCCTACATTCGCCTCAATAACGAGGATCGTAGCAATCCGGGGATTAGGCTGTATGCAGTCTCCAATGCCCTCATATAAAGTTTTTATGATAGTCTCGTACTGTTCATGCGTACAAGCCGTTGTTGTCTTTCCTGCCATTCTAACCATCCTCCTACTTACTGATTTTTCATCAAACCGGCAACGACATTGTTGATTGCCGTCTCAGATACAAACCCACCTTGCAACCTTACCGGGGAAAGAGAACCGTTAGGGAGAAAAAGCATATCGCCATGACCCATGAGTTTTTCGCCGCCGGCCATATCCAATGCGACCATAGAGTTTGTGACTGTACCAACACGGAGACAGATCTTTGTAGGCATATTTGCCTTAATCAATCCAGTAACAACCTTTGCAACCGGGTACTGTGTAGCGATTACAAGGTGGATGCCACAGGCACGGGCTTTCTGTGCAATTCTTACAATATGTCCCTCAACGGATTTTCCACCCATGCTCATAAGGTCGGATAACTCATCAATGAAAACTATGTCACGCCTCATAGGAGCATCTGCGAACTTTGTATTATAGCTGTCAATGTCACGGCAGCCGGTAGAGGCAAGAATGGAGTAGCGACGATCCATCTCAATACAAAGGTTCTTCAATAGTTCAACCGCACCATTTACCTCAGATACAACCGTACACGCTGCAAGGTTCTTGTAATACTCAAACTCTGTTGCTTTTGGGTCAATGATATATAAGTGCATCTGTGCCGGATTCTTTTTCATCAATAGAGACAAGATGAGGTTATGCAGAACGATTGATTTACCAGATCCGGTCATACCAGAAATGAGGATATGGCAAGCCTTGGCAATATCAATGTAATGCTTGGAACCGTCAACCGCCATGCCGATCGCCATTGTGAAACCACTGGAGGACTGATACTCATTATCAATGAGCATATCGCCCAGGAACACGGTTTCTGTACCGGTCGGAACCTCAATATACACATAGCCATTATCAAATCTCAAAGAGGCGTTGCAATGTAAAGCTGCCTGAAATTCCTTTTCATGTCTCAAAATGGCTTGCACCTGAGTTCCGGGAGCCGGTTCAATAACATACTGTGTAAGGCGTGGTCCTTGATTGATTTTTGCAAGGGTGGAGCGGAGGCGGAAAGAGTTCAATACACTCAATATGGTTTCGGCTTCGTTCTTTACTCCATGAGATCCCCATGAGGTGTGATAAGTCATATTGCCATCAACAGCAGGGAAGATATACGGCTTTGTAAGTTCATACGCCGGAGCGGTGGCAGCGGTCTGTCTCTCTGCGGACTCTTTCAGTCCTGCATTGAGAAGTGTGCGGGCCTCGCTGTGTTTTCTATTTGCGGTCAATGCCTCCATACAGTTAATAAATACGCTTTTCTTTCTCATGGTTCTCAATCCTTTCTTTACCGGATGCCGGTAGTACACAACTTTCTGTTTAATGCCTGTAATTCTTTGATGTGTATGTCAATAGCTTTCTGCGATTCAGTGTCACATACAAGGCGTTGCGCCTGCCCTGCGTTCTCTATCATCGTCAATACACTGTCACTCAATAATGTCTGTTCTCTATCTGTCAATGAAATAACTACCACGTTCATACCTCCTACCACATATCATTACTTGAAAAAGTATTCAAAAGGATCTCATTGTCTGTTTCTGTTATATCCAGATAGTTGCCGGAATCATCAATAATACTCAATGCTTTTTCTTTGGTTATAGGTCTTTTCTCTGCGCCCCTAAAAGCGAAGCCATATCGGAACATCAAAGGCTTTTCGGATGCCTCAACAACTTCCCTTGCCTTGGCTCTGTCCAAGGTACCTTTATAGAATGACATTTCTAACATTTTG
Source organism: Diplocloster hominis (assembly GCF_032380655.1). Taxonomy (NCBI): domain Bacteria; kingdom Bacillati; phylum Bacillota; class Clostridia; order Lachnospirales; family Lachnospiraceae; genus Diplocloster; species Diplocloster hominis. The sequence continues at coordinate 110,439 of NZ_JAWDIY010000002.1, forward strand.
CGTTACCTCCATATTACAACGTGTTACATATCGTTACAATGTAACGGATTAGATCAAAATACTCTCAATCAATCGGCGGTTTCCGGGTGTAACCTCTCCGCCGTAGTTGGAAACGGTTAGAATCAGGTCAATAGCCGTTCTCAATCCTCGAAGCTCGGCAGATACCCGGCTGCGCTCATTGTGGTAATTTTTCAACGCCTCACGCTGAATAGGAAGCTCAATAGAAAGCTCAAAGCGTGTGCGGCGCGGTGTGGATGGGTTGTTATAGGTGCGATCCATTGCATCAATGGCAGCCATGCGGCGATCCTCTTCAATGCTCATGCGCTTTTCTGTTGCTTCAAGGCTTGACACCTTGGCCTGCAGTAACTCAAAACTGCTCATACCGTTCTCAATTCTCAATGCTGTATTATTCATGGTTTCTTATCCTCCTAAACTCAATATGTTATGCTGTGACTACTTCATAATTTGCCGGGATCCTGGTTGCTGGCATATAACGGCCGGATGATTGGCAGAACCAGAAAGGGCGTTTGAACTGATACGCCGCGGCGTGTTTCAATAGTTCGATGCTTTCCCCAGTGTGGAGAGTAAAGCGGATCACTGCGCCGACAGGTAAATTTTTCAATGCGTGCGGATCTTTCTTTGCTTCAATGTTCTTTCTGCATCTCTCGCGCCAGTTATTGGCATATTCTGAATCAGTAGGGGAGAGAAGAGAGAGAATAGAAGCCGGGCAATGATCTTCACATGGTCCAGAACTTTCTCCCATCGTCTTAACTCCAAAGTTGAAATAATCCCGGCTGTTGGTGTGCGTCAATACAACGGCGGCGAATGTCTCAGCCTCTCCGGTGCTCAATATGGTTACTTTAACAGCGGCGTAATATGTACCGCCTACCATTGCGGAGCGCACAACCTCGGCTTTTCTGGTGTCGTTCTGCCATGTGTAAAGCTCGTCAATTTCTGCTTTCCGGTCAATAGCTCCGGTTCTGGTGTAGTGTGTAGCGTGTGTATAATCCCATCCCATAATATAAAGGCCTCCTTAATCCTGCACCGGCTCACATTGTAAGCGGTGGTTTTTACTGAATGTTATCAATATACGTTTTGCGTGGTTCCTCTGTTTGAAATCCTCAAAGAATTTTATCAATGTATCATACTTGAAATAGTGCAAGCCGATTTCTCTATACTCAATATAGCGGCTGTCTGTTATATAGATTCCCTGGTTGTTTCCGTATTTCTTGAAAAACTGCATTTTCTCTATATACTCATCAATATTTACGGTTTGCCCCTCTTGCAGATGTTCCAATACTGCGGAGCGGTTCAGATATTTATAAGCCATCCTAAAGCCTCCGATCTCTCAATATATCCGCCGCCGTCCGTCTATGCCTGCCATACTCCGCAATATTTACAAGTGCTATTAGGTGCTTCGGGTTCTCCGAAGATAAACCGGCGGATCTGGTCTTGCATGGTGTCCGGGATAAGCCGCGCCCACTGTGTAGCGTTCCGCCATCGGTTCACGGCTCTAGTTGCAATATAAAGCCGGTTGCGTGTCTCTGTGTCCATTTGGAAAACCTCCGCCAATGTATCAACGGCGTTTTGTTCCCTGTCGTGAACCTCTCGCGCATAATTAACATGATTTTTTCGGGTTGTGATTTCCTCAAAGGGACCACGGTATAAGGTTTTAGAGCTATAACAATATTCGTTGTAGGCCTCATTTTCTGCGGCTACTGCGTCAATAAGTCTTTCAATGTCGATTTTCATACTATGCGCCCCCTTTCTTTTTGGGCTCCATCTTGGAGAGTTTCACAATATCATAAAATGGAATAGAGGAGCGGGAACCGCGGAAAGTGTCGCGGATGTCCTCAATATAATTGTATCGTGTTTTCAATTCCTCAATATCTGCGGCTATTTCCTCATATTCTGCCGGGGTCAAGTCGTGTAAATGGCAATGATCCCACTTTTCAAAGAAACGGCGAGCCGGGGAGAACTTCGGCAACAGATCCCGCTGAGCCTGTCCGCCTCTGGTGTAGTCTAGTTTACTTCTGCAGAACTCATTCGCAGAGGTTGAGAAGTACGGCGCGGAGTTGGTGCCGAGGGTGTAAAAATTTACTTCAAAAGTGATCAATTTTGAAATCTGGAAAACATACATAAATTCTTTCATAACTCTATACAACCTCCTTCGCCGCTTCTCTTGCGCCCCATTTTGTAGCGTGTTCCTGGAACTCTCCGACCGTCTCAACGTGGAGAAAGTCAGGAGAGAAACGGCGCACGGTGTAAGCTCTGCGGCTGCCGTCAAAATTGTTTTCACTGGTAACAAAACAGCGGTTTTTATACAAAGCGGATTCTATACGAGATCCCCAATATTTGAACGTTTCACGGTCGAAAAAGTGGCCTTTTCCGGTTCTATAAATGGCTTTCGCCTCTGATAATGTCATCATAATATATAAGCCTCCTATATTTTGAGAGGGAGCGCCCCGGAGGGCGCGCGCCTCGTTTCTGTCAATTAGTAATTTTCGTAATATTCATTAAGGGCGGTTTTTTCGTCCTCTGTAAAAATACGGTCAATAGCTGCCGCGGTACGCTTGCAAGCCTTATAGGCCTTTAAGCCTTTGCGAACCTGATCCGCTCCGCCGTCAATATATCCAAACTCTGTTAAAAAGTCCGCCTCATCTGTGCAGCTATCAGCACAAGAAGCATCAGACAAGAGACAATATAAACAATCTTCTTTTGTTGGCTCATGCGTTGCACTTGGGTTGCATTGATAATCAAAAGTGTAGCGGCGATTATTTGCCGGGTTAACAATGCGGCATTTATAGAGAACGTGGGACGGTGTAAAAAGGTCCTTTTGTTCGTCTGCCTCTGTTGCTGTGAATCTCAAAGAATCAATTGTTTTTTCTGCTGTCATGGTCTTTCCCTCTCTTTTCTGTTGTTCCATCCGGGAAAGCCTGTTATAATAGGAGACAAGCCCGGAGGGGTGGCGGCGGTCCGTGTCGCTTGGTAGGTGTAGCGGATCGCCCTTTTTTATTTTGTTTCAAAGTCGTTTACGTCAGACTTGCAGACGGCGGCTTGCAGGGGTTCGCCTGTCCTATTCCCTTTTATGCTGCGTGTATATAGGCAACTCGTTCCAGCCATCGCCCCGGCTCAATAGTTCCGGAGCGGTTCCCGCTTTCCCCTGGGAGCGTCGGGGGCGTTAATCATTGTTAGAGTGCTAACTGCTTTCACTCGATGCCGGGCCGGTTTTATACCGCTTTCCCGATCTCGTGCGGTTCTGAAAGTTTCAAAGTGCTTTCATACTTCCAATAACTTAATTATCTTTTTTATATGTGCGGTGTGAATTGGTACACCCTAGCACAGGTTTACAATTTTCCTTTTGCCTGATATATGCACTCATTACCACAGGGGCAGCCCTCACAGGAGATACAAGCCGGAGGCGGTGGGGCGTGTGTTTCGGTCTCGTCTTAATAAGTGCCGGCTTTCTGTTGCCTTGGTCCGGGTTGCTACCCTTGGTCCGGTCTGAAAGCTGTTGATCTTTTGGGGTACACCGTGCGCCCCGCCTGCCTTGTTTGTTTTGGTGAACGTCCGGCGGTTCGTTTTGTTCCGTTGCGGTTCGTTCTTTATGCCTGTATTGTAAACCGCACGCTTTACAAAGTCAAGCGAAAACTTTACATTTTTTTGAGTTTGTGAAAAGTGTATAGCCGACTAAACAAAACAACGGCGGTTTATTGTGTAAATTGTACACTTTACAAAGTGCAGAAAAACCCCGGCGCAGTCTTTACCATGTAAACAGCAGACTTGACACGGGGCGCATATTCCTATATATTAGAGGGGTACAGAGAGAAAGGAGGGCGGAGCCGGTGTGGTTGAGTTTTGGCGAAAAAATGCGCGTTATGATGAAACGGCGCGGGGTATCGGTGCAAGAGGTGGCGGATCGTCTGGGCGTGTCCCGGCAGAACGTAAACCAGAGACTAAACGCCGACAAGTTCACGCTTGACGATATGGAGAAATACGCCGCCGCCATTGGTTGCGGTATAGAGATAGAAATAACAGAGCCGCCGGAGTGCGGAACAGATCCACATATAAAATAAATAAGGATAGCCGAAAAAGTAGAACGTAGGGCACAGAGAGAAGCGAAAAAGCAGCTTTTCCCGGTGTCCTTTTTATTTTGCCCGTGTGACAGTGTAGGACCGCCACAGAGGGCACAGAGGAAAGGAGGGCGCAGAGATGGCAACAGAGAAGAAAGAAACGGCACAGAGAGACGAAAACGGAGTAAGGAAACAGAGCTATAAACGTTTTAAGGAGGGGCGCGACTATGAACCAACGGACGCAGAAACAACGGCGGTTTTATGTGATGCCTTTTTAACGGGATTCTTACAGACAGAGGAAACGCCGGAGGGCGGAGAGGTACAGAACAAAGGGGGACGACCTAGGAAGTTGGAAACCGTAGAAGAATTTACAGAGGTAGCGGAAAAGTACATTTTATATATTAAGGATAGAGCGGCGGAGGGTGTGCGCTTGGTGCCTGACGTAGAGGGCTTTTGTAGTTTTGCCGGGATTTCTAGGGAAACCCTTAATAATTGGGAAACTGCCCGCCCGGGTGCGTATTCTGACACAATAAAAAGATTGAAAACAAGTATAGCAGCATTTAAGAAACAACTCGCCTTTGCTGGCAAGATCCCGCCGATCGTATTTGCTACGGACATGAACAACAACCACGGCTACACGCAGGCGGCGCAAAAGATAGATTTAAACGTAGGCAAGCAGGCGGCAGAACTGCCAACGGCGGCAGAGATCGCACAGCGTTTGCCGGTGGAAATGAGCGGAAAAGATCCGGCAGACACGGACGGAGATATAAATATATAGAGTTTATGCGGTTTTGCGGTTCGTTTTCTTTTACTTTTACGAACTCCGGCACGTTTCCGGCGGTTCTGGTGTAGCGATCCGGGGACAGGTCCGGCAGCTTATACCCTGGGGCGGGGGTGTAGGGCGGAGCGGATCAGGGGCAACTCACCCCTCTGAGTTCCCGAAAAATTAAAAAGCCCAAAACCACCCCAATCGTAAAATGGCAAAGAACCCTATTACCGTAAACCCCCCAATTTACAATGTAAGTACAGATACGGCATCCAGATAACAGATGGAAAGTGAAAGGTTTACAAAACCCCAAAATCCAAAATCGGCGGATGCCTACCGGCATAGAAAGAGAGAAATATGGAACAAAACAAAGAAACAGCAACACAGAATAAGCAGAGAGAGGCGGAAGTATGCAGAGAGAAGAAACAGACCGCATGGGACAAATGGAAAGAGGACACATTGCGGAAGTTCAACCGGACTGCATGACAGAGGCATACACCGTAGGGATCTCTGAAACGCATATCAGGAACAATGCAACGGTATTCCGAGTATGGCAGATGATAGAGCACGGAGAACTTACCAGAGAAGAGGGATTGTACCTCATGGTAAATACGCTTGCGGATGAAAACCATCGTCTGAATCAAATGTGTAATGACCTCATAATGAGGATGCCGTCACGTCTGCTCGTAGAAACAATAACAGGCAAAAATTAAAAATTGGCGGAGGCTTACGCCTCATAGGAGGTAAAACCGGATGAGCAATGAAAACAGCAATTCCAAAAATTCCCCGGAAAATAAAAAGAGGTCTTGGCACAAGGAACCGTGGTATAAAAGGTTATTCGACAAGATTTTGGTATCGTATTTTCTTCCGTGCAAGCATGAGTGGGAAGTGTTGGAAGTCCTCTGGACGCTACCTGATTACGGCGGATTTAAGTACGAGGTATGCAAATGCGGGTGTAAGAAATGCGGAGAGATAAGAATTGAGAATTTTTTAGTGTGAAATGTGGAGGTAGAGAGATGGTAAAGACGGTTGTTGCGGTTATCGTAGGGTTAGTTTTGCTCAATACAGCGTGGTTTGTATTGAAAATTGCGATTCTGATAGTGGCAGAGAGAAGAGAATACGAAAAATACAGATACAAAAGCCCTTATCAGTCTCCACACAGAGAGGCTTTTATCATGGAGTGCTCAGACCCGAATAGCAGTCCATACGCAAGGCAGTTAGATAAGTGCATCAAAAAGATGGATAGGGAACAGAAACGCATAGCGAAAATCAAATTGAAATCAGACAAGAAACTATCGAATATGAGCATTTAGAGAATTTTGACGTATCGGAGGATGTGCGTAATGGATAGACCGGTAGAAATCACAAGAAGCTACTCGGAGTGCAAATTCTGTAATGATATTGCTGATATGTGCAATGAGATACCAGATTGCGCTCACTGCAAGAACAGAAAAGGAACATGGATAGATACAGTCACAGGTCTGTTTGGAACGAAAGCGGTTGTTGCTCTGGAGGATGGCAAAGTGGAGACATACCCACTGGATAGACTGAAAATTATCACAAAGAGGGAGAGATAATGAAAATTATTGAAGAAATTGGCGAAGCTGCAATGTTGGAACAGCTTGCCGAGGAATGTACTGAACTGGCAAAGGCGGCTCTTAAAATGGCAAGGATTATCCGCAAAGAGAATCCGACACCGGTTACTGAGAAAGAAGCCATTGCCAATATCAGAGAGGAATACACAGATGTCGTGCAGTGTGCCGGAGAACTTTCACTTACGGTTGATGAGGAACAGATGGCACGAAAACATGAGAGATGGGAGAAAAGAGTGAGGGATAGAGAATGATACCATTCAGACATTGCATAAGGGAACCGCACGGATCAGCAGTGAAATTTGAGATACTGGTAGCAACACAGAATGAGTTTCAGGTACGTTACCCAGATTACGATTATATCAAAATGGGAGCCGGACCGTCAGTGATGTATAACAGAGAACAATTACTGTGTTTCCTACTGGCATATGACAAGGCAGAGTGCCTTGAATTTATGGAAAAACTGTATCATCACATAGGATGGTCTACTGAAAAGCTGCATGAGAATCCGGCGTTTGCCGAAGTGATAAAGGAGAAAGAGACATGATAGCACGTTTCTTACAGAATATTGTCGTAAATGACATTGAGAAGAATATGGAAATGAATATTGATAAGGGCGAAGAACTCTTTGCCATCGACAGAGGAACCCATTATGAGCTGAGAAAGGCTGACGGATGGGGAACTATGGCTCCGAAAGAGTGCGAGGGCGAATATTATGAGATCATCAAAGAATAAAAATCCGTGTTTTGATTGCCTTGCATCAGAAAAAGAAAATGAGGAAGTGTGCAAGACCATACGGGCGATGCTGAATAAAAGCAATAGCGTACAGGTGGAAATGAAAGATCCTGGCAGCATAGGAACATTAACCATAGGGGATTGCACATATAATGTTTATCTTGGAAACACAACACTGAATAAATTGCGGTGTCTGCCGGATAAGGATGTGTATAAACGTGTATTCACACTGATAGAGGCATAGGAGGAATATGGATGGAAAATGAGACCAGACCACAGCTCTTTATCATGGGTGAATGGCTCGGAGATCCCATACCGCTTGCGGAAATTAAGGAAATATCCGAGCCTACACTGGATGAAGAGTATGATATGCCGGATATTGCTCGTCTGAGAGATGGATTTGAAATACCTTTTGAAGTGAAAATGGAGAAATCTGCCATAAACAAGCTGTTTCAACCGTGTTTTGGCAGAGAACCTTACAGAAATCTCGAAAAATGTGCTAAGTGCATACTGAAAAAGGACTGCGTTGTGGCGAAAATCGAGAACAATTTCAACATGAGATTAAGGGCATACCACCCTTGATAATAAATCACAAGGAGGACACCAATGGAAGAGAAAGAAAAGAAACCGTGGAGACCGCCAGAAGCGGCACAGTTACCCGATCCGATAGCGTTTGCCATGCAGGGTTTTGAACGCTTTGGATTACCGAAAGAACGGCTGATACCACCATTACAAACATTTGACAGAGTGATGCAACACTCGGCATTTACCGAAAACCGATGGTGGGAAAATGCAAGACAGGTAACGGCAACAACATCGGCAGAACAGTGGCGGAGAGTGAGCATCGAAAGAGCACGCTGCCTCGGAGAACCATGGCCGGATTTTGATGATATACCGGTTGCGAGTATCGCAGAGGATTTTTCACAGAAATGTCAAAATGCCACAATCGGATTATTAAGAGATCAGGTAATAGCATCATGCACTATTCCGGGAGAAACATTGTTTGGAGACATTTTTAACCAGTTAGGTATTAAGGAGGACAATATGGATAGAAGTTTAGCAGACAAGAAATTTAAGAAAGTAACTATCGAGTGCGAGGACGGCACGACTTACGCTGGAAAGATCAATCATGTATGTGGTAGCCCGTATCGTTGGGATAAACTTTGTGTAGAAGCAATGGTTGAGGACAAGCCTATTGGAGCATACGGTATCGAGAAAGTCCTGTTCCAGAATCCGGCAACAATCGTGTTCTGGTCTGACGGAACAAAGACGGTTGTAAACTGCATGGATAATGTGGAAATCAAGAAAAAGGTTGTTGATGGCAAGGAAGTAACCATTCGTAAGCCTAAAAAGGCTGATACCTATTCCGAGGAAGCCGGTCTGGCTATGGCTATCGTGAAGAAATGGGCCGGCAACAACGGAAATTACAACAACATCTTCCGTAAATTCATTCCTGAGATGGCAGAGGAAGAAAAGGCTGCCAAGAAAGCCAAAAAGGCACAGAAAGCGGAGAAGTAGATATGACATTAAGAGAATTGGCAAAAGGCTATGATGGAGATGTGTTGATTAAAGCCTATGAGAATGAAAAATCAAAGATTCCTACGGCAATCATGCAGAGTTCGGTCACGGATGCAATAAAGGATGAGATATTGGATAGAGAGATTTACAGTTATGCAATGGTCTATCAGTCGTTGTTCACATCAAATCTAAGAGCGAATTTTGCAGCCGCACCGGAAGAAACGGAGGAAACCACATGAGAACCTATTTTTTTGACACAGAGTTTACTGGTCTGCGTAAGGACACAACTCTTATCAGCATAGGAATTGTCTCAGACACAGGAGATAGGTTCTATGCAGAGTTGACGGACTATGATGAGGGTATGTGTGATGAATGGATTGAGAAGAATGTTCTCGATCATTTGGTTTTGAGTGGCAATGCGGAGTTAGAAGAAAGTCTGGCAGCCAACAATAAAACAACGACTGTAATCGGCAGTAAGGCAGATGTTTGTTGCGAACTTATGGAATGGCTTGAAATGGACGCTAATTTTGACAGTGATTATGCTGCGGTATTCGTTTCAGATGTCTCGCATTACGATATGGTGTTACTGATTGACTTATTGGCAGGAAACGCTATGAAGTTGCCTGAGTTTATTACACCGGCTTGTCACGACATCAATCAGGACATTGCAACGATACTTGATATTTCAGAAAAGGCAGCTTTTGACATTTCGAGAGAACAGCTCCTTACAAACAGAGGAATTGATTTGCCGAAAGGTCAAAAACACAATGCACTCTACGATGCGGAAGTTATCAAAGCGATATACGAGGACTTTTTTCTCCGTGGGAGGGTAAAACAGGGAGGAAAAAGGAACCATGTCTGAGCGGGAAATGATAAAGAAACTCGGAGAACTTACGAGTGAGGTCGAAAAACTGAAAGCAAACAAGAAATCTCTGGCAGAAAGAAATATGCAAGCAGAAAAAGAGAATGATGATCTGAGGAAACAGATTGAACAGCTTGAAAGTTTCAATGCAGAGTTGGATGCCACAGTCAAGGAACAGACTGAAATGCTGAACGGTGGAAAGTTATATGAGGACTATCAGGAAGTTTGCATTAAGAACAGCAAACTCAACGCAACGGTTGATGTTCTGGTAGAGAAAATCAGTATGTTAAAGGCGGTGGGATGTCATGGATAATGGAATGGAACTCAGAGTGAAAGATTATTGTGCTTTCTGCCCTGATTTTGAGGCTGACGTTGATAAGGTTGATATTACTGTATTGGCGGATCATACCCAAAGGGCATTAACCACAATCAGATGTGAACACGCCGAAAAGTGCGAAAGAATATACGGGAGAATACAGGAGGGCAGAACTAATGAAACAACGGTGGTACAAAGTAGTGTTTGAAACCATTGAGAGAAAACCAATCCGCAGAACTGTTACCGTATGCAGCACGGACAGTGTTCATGCGTCTGCTCTGGTATATCAGCAGTTCGGTAGAAAGAAAATCAAGGTAAAATCTGCCAAGAAAGTAAAGGAGAGCGAATGATGGATAATTTGAACTTGAAACCGCAGTCCCCGGATGAAGTAAAAACCATGATGTGGACTGGGGAAAATCAGCGTGAAATGTTCGATCTGCTTACTTGCGGCAAGAAAATTGATGATTATATGACTGCCAGTGGAGAGAACTTTTTCATAGACCATAGCACCGTAAAAGGCGGGTTGGTGCTTATTGCCAACATAGGAAATCAGTGCGGATGCAAAATACCGGTAAAGATAGGGGATTATGTGTGCGGTCGCAGATATGGAGATAAATGGTGTTTTTCCGTTGCGGACGGTACGACTTTTGAAAACAACACTTGCGGAACTCTCGAAAAGAGAGAGGGGAAAGAAAAACCGATAGACATATTCAAAAACCAGGAGCAGTTAGAAGAGTGCCTGAGAGAGTGGCAACACAGATTATTTCTTGATGGGTGGCTAATACTGGCACACGTTAAGGATAAGATTATGAACCCTAACGGAGAAGAGGTAATTGACGCTGCCGGATATAACACATTCATATTTGAATCCAGTCAGGCAAACATCCAGTTACTCAGCGATGAATCTTACAAAGAGAACAATACACTGTTCAAACACTGCATGGAAAAGGATCTTGTGCATGAACTTTTACATTGCAAGTACGATTGGATGGGATGTCAGGGTGGAACCTATGAGGGCGTGTATCTGGATGCGACCGAACACCAGAAGCTAGAGGAAATGGCAAAGAGTCTTATCATGGCAAAATATGGTGTCGGTTATGATTACTTCATGTGAGGTGCAATATGACAACGGTGGTGGTCTATAAGGCCGATACAAAAGAAGTTCTGGCAGCTATTCCGATGGACGGCGGAGATGCCGTCTGCCGGAATGATGTGGAATTTCAGATTTACAACGGAACAGAGCCAATATTCACGGAAACTCCCGGAGGAATCGTATTGGCAGAAAACAAATTTATGATAAAGATGGAGGGCAACAACAATGAAAAATAAAGGAACATGGATTATTGTCGGCATTGTAGCCGCATTTGTATTACTGATAGCAGGAATTTTTGTAAGTACCAACAACAGAGCGGTTTCGTTGGAGGAACAGGTCTTTACGGCTGACTCTGATATTCAGGCACAGGAGAAACGCAGAACGGATCTTATCTACAATCTGGCAGATTGCGTCAAGGAGTACGATAAGCATGAGGCAGAGACTCTTCTTAATGTCGTAGAAGCAAGAGGAAACAATGGCAGCACCACAGATATTGAGAATGTGACAACTTCCATAGCTGCGGTTGCCGAAGCATACCCGGAATTAAAATCCAACGAGAATTACAAGGAACTGATGAATGAACTTTCAACAACAGAGAATATGATCCTGCAGTACCGCACTGCCTACAATAATGAGGTAAGGGCGTATAAGAAATATGTGCGTAAATTCCCACATAAGCAGATCTTGGGAGTTATGGGATATGAGGTTATCAATTATGACTATCTGGAATACAGCGAAGAGGACAGACAGCCGGTAAGCAATCTGTTTGGAGAATAAGCCTATGAGGAAACGGAGTAAGATAATCTACTCCGGCAACGGTTGGGATATGACGGTGCGTGAACTGATGTTTAGCATCGTCATTATCCTTATCATGCTTATGGGTGGATTTTTCATTAGTGAAAAGATAGCTTCACACAATGACGAACAGAATCAGGAATACTATCAAGCCATGCAGATTGATGGAAATGCAGAACTGTTTCAGTACGGTATGCGAACTGATGTAGGAAATGCGTTTGTGAAAGGAAATCTGGTGGCAGTAGATCCTGTTACAGATCCGGGAATAGGTGGAGTACCAGCTGCCTACATAAAGGTTGAGGAACAACACTACAACCGACATACGAGACAGGTGGCACATACACGGACGGTAAATGGGAAAACGCAGACTTATTACACTACGGAGGTATATTATTCGTGGGATTACTACGATAGCTGGGAAAGCCATAGTCAAACGGTGTCATTCCTTGGCGTGGAGTTTCCGTATGGAAAAATCCAGATGCCGGGGTCTTACCTGTATGACACAATTAAGCAATCGTCCCATGTGAGGTATTTGTACTATGTTATCAACACGGAATACAGCGGAGTTATCTATGCCAATCTCAAAGATAATACCATAGAGGACGGAACGCCGTTCATTCAGGCAGATACGATAGATGAAGCGGTGGACTATATGGTTTCAAACGGAACTGCCGGGCTGGTAATTTTCTGGGTTGTATGGGTAATTCTGATTGGAGCAGCCGTGTTCGGGTTCTGTTATTTTGATAATAAGTGGTTGGAGGATTAGAGATGTATATTGTAGACCAGGATCGTAGCAACGTAGTGAACATCGGCAACGTTAAAAGCATTGCACTCAGCGGAAAAAGAATTACCGCCGATGATTACACACTTGCGGCTTACGATACAGAACAGAGAGGGAAAGAAGTATTTGAACAGTTACTTGGGAATGCTTTTCCTCCTGATATGATAGTAGCCAAGAATTGCAACATATCCGAGGATGCCGTAAATGACCTAGCAATGGATCATAGCATTATTATGGTTCGCGGCAACGGACAGGCGGATGTTACAGCGTATAGCTGCGGAGTTTATTATATGCCGGAGGAATAAAAGAATGGTAGATGTTATTTTAGCAATCATTTGGATTGCGATATTGGTACTTTACATTGTTGTGGGTTGGAAAGATGCAAAGTCCAACAATGAAGTAAAGAAAGAAATTACACAGATGAATGGGCTGCTGTTGGAACAGAACTCTCAGCTCAAAGAACAGAATAAGCATCTTAATATGGTTATTCTGAGTGTTTGCAGTAAGAGTGTACGAGATAGAAAAGACCAGGAGGAAAAACGTGAAAAAGCAACGGAAAGAGACACGCCTGAAAAGGAAACGCCTGAAAGCAGCGTATAACACAATCTTAGAAGAAAACCGCCGATTAAAAGGTTGGCAATCGGTGTATGGCAGAAAAGAGATTAGAACATTTGGAGAACGCAAAATACTCACAATATTTGAAGCAGGAAGTGACAATATGGGAGAAATCATAAAAGACAGAATGGCAGTTGGAATTGGCAGAGCACTTAAAGAAAATGGCGCAATTCAGTTTAAAACATACGATGATCCTATGAAATGTGGAATTATTGTGGATGCGAAAGTTAAAATCGTTATGCCGTAGGTATATTACAGAGCCGTGTAGAGCCGTGAGAAAGGATGAATTTTCATGGCTCAACACGAACTATCGAATAAAGAGATTATCGTAAGGCTTCTGAAAAGCGATCTGAGTGACTATGACAATCTTCTGTCCTTACTCGGAATGGCAAATGAGGTTATTCGGGAAGATAAAGAACTTTCACGGAAATTAGCGAATAAGGTCAGATTCCTTGCACTGAGACTATGTGCGACAGGAGATATTAAATATTACGATTTATACAATAAGGCTCTTTTGTTCTTAGCACAGGAACATAAGGATTTTGACTCTTATCTGCTTTATGTGGAAAAGAACAGAGATCCAGAGGACAGATACTATCAGCCACGAAGAAATAAGATTTATTGGCTTGTACAGAAGATGCAGAGGCTTATTGACGATGAGTTGGATATTCTATCAATATCAATGCCTCCTGGCACCGGCAAGACCACACTGGGAGAGTTTTTCATATCGTTTGTAATGGGGCATTACCCCAACACACCAAACCTTATGTCCTCCCATTCTGGATTTATGACGAGAATGTTCTATGATGCCGTTCTCAACATAATTACCAGCAATGAATATTGTTGGAGCGATGTGTTCCCGGACATTGTATTTGAGGGAAATAACGCAAAAGAAGAGACAATAAACCTTGGAAGATGGCAACCGTTTAAGACACTGACCTGCAGACCAATCAGAGGTTCCCTTACCGGTGTTACCCGTTGCGAGGGATTTCTGTATGTGGATGATTTGGTTTCCGGTATCGAAGAGGCTCTGTCTATTGATCGTCTGGATAAGTTGTACGGAGAGTACACAACAGATCTTAAATCTCGTAAAAAGAAGAAAGCAAAAGAGATCCACATTGCAACCCGATGGAGTGTGCATGATGTTATTGGCCGGCTTGAAAGAATGTATGAGGGCAATCCGAGGGCAGAGTTCATTGCTGTTCCAGACATTGATCCTCAGACCGGAAAAAGCAACTTTGATTACGATTACGATGTTGGATTTGATGAGAAATACTTCCACGATATGGAAATGTCGATGGATGATGTTTCATATCGCTGCCTGTATAAGAGTGATCCGATTGAGAGAGAGGGTATTCTGTATCATCCAACAGAATTACAGAGATATATCGGAGGACTGCCGGACAGAGAACCGGATTCTATATTGGCAATCTGCGATACCAAGGACACCGGTACAGACTACAACTTCCTCGGAGTTTTCTACCAGTACGGAGACAGATACTATCTGGAAGATCTGGTATTCAAGAACATCGACCCTGGGGCCTTGGACGAACTCAACTCAGATATGCTTGTTAAGCATCATGTACAGCAGGCACAGTTCGAGAGCAACAAAGAGGGTAGCAGAACCGCAAATGAAGTTGATAGACTTGTCAAAGCAAAAGGCGGCAGATGCCATATCACGAAGAAATACACTACTCAGAACAAAGAGACCAAGATCATCGTCAATTCTTCATGGGTTAAGGAACACGTCATATTCAAGGATATTACAGAATATGAGCCTAAGAGTGATTACGGTGTGATGATGTCATTCCTTTGCAGTTATACACAGCTCGGAAAGAATAAACATGATGATGCGCCGGACGCTCTGGCAATGTTCGCCCAGTTTGTAGATGCTCTTCTTGGCGGAGAGGGACAGGTAGTAAAGAGAAGTGACTTAGGAATATAGAAAGGGATAGCATGGGACAATATAGTTTCGCCACCAACTTAAAAAAAGAAAGAACGAATAGGGGAATTACACAACACGAACTTGCAACGGGCGTTCATGTGGCGCAGAATACCGTGAGCGATTGGGAACAATGCAAAAGTTATCCGTCAATCGACAAGATATACGATATAGCAAATTTTCTCAAAATCCCTGTAAGCAAGTTGATTTCTGATGTTCAGAAAAATGGTTGTAAAGCCGACTGCACACAGAAAAACAAATTTTTTTGAAAATTTTGTTTATTCCGCTTGACAAAGAATGTTTAGTGCGCTATACTACGACCATACCAAGTGACACGGACATAAGTTAAGCGGAGTGAACACAAGGTATTTGGCATTAAAGTTTCTCCTAACCATTACGGCACAGTAACGGTGCCGTAATATGGGAAGTAAGCTAACTCGGTAGAAGCGATGGACTGAAAATCCATAGGAGTTGGTTCGACACCAACACTTCCCACTTAGAATTATTGTTCCCCGACAGTAATTCCATATCAGAGGATTCTAACTTATGTAGTTCCTCCGAAGCCTCACATGGAATCCCCAAGTGTGAGGTATGGACCATTAGCTCAGTTGGTTAGAGCATCCGGCTCATAACCGGACGGTCTGGGGTTCAAGTCCCTGATGGTCCACGCATGGCAATCCGGCACGAAACTATAAATATAGCCATGGCAGTGAAGCTACGCCGAGATACACCGGAGGAAGTAAGGCGGCTGAGTGCGGCGGTGCAGTGCAGAAACGGTATGACTACCGCATGACCGTGACGGCTACCAGAGGTAGCAGACAAGAGAGGATGCAAAAAGATGTATATTCCTGAATTTTGGTGCGGTGTTGCCGCAACGATAATCACAGAAGTAATAATTGCAATCGCATATTCCATATATGCAGACCACAAGAAAGGAGGCAAGAAGTAATGAACAAAGCTGAATTAGTACAGGCTATGGCTGATGAAACCGGACTTTCTAAGAGCGATGCTGAAAAGGCACTCAACGCATTTGTGGAAGTTGTCGGTGGAGAACTTGGCAGGGGTGGAAAAGTACAGCTGGTTGGATTCGGTACGTTTGAAGTAACTGAGCGTGCCGCCAGAGTTGGCAAGAATCCCCAGAACGGAAAAGAGATTACCATTCCGGCTTGCAAGGCACCTAAGTTCAAAGCAGGCAAGGCTTTGAAAGACGAGGTAAATCGTTAAATGATCGGAGCGAACTTGGTGTAGCGTGGTGGTTCGATTCCACCTGTGGGCGTAGCTCTTGCGATTAAGGTTTCCACCGCTTCTTTCCTAATGTTCTTGGCGATACAAAGAAAATTCCGGGCGAACGGCAACGATTGGTGGTGTTGCGGCGGACTGTAAATCCGTTCCCTCGTGGTAAACATTGGAGGTTCAATTCCTCTTTCGCCCATTTAGGTAGATTGCAGCCTATTCACAGAGAATTTACCGGACGCGAACGGCTTCTCTGCGGAGAATTGCAAGAACCTGGTTACGATTTTTTGTGGTTAAAGGGTACCTTGCTTCCAGTCAAAAAGTAAAAACCACACCTGTTCGATTAGTCAAGCGGTCAAGATACCACCTTTTCACGGTGGGGACGGGAGTTCGATTCTCCCATCGAACATTTCAACCGAGAATAACGCTGACTGTTTACAGTTGGTTTAGTGTTCCGGCTGAAAAGTATTGGCGAAAGCCGTGGTAAGCAATCATTAAATAGGGAGATTGCAATGCTCACTGAGAGGCTTATGTGAGTAGTCAGGGAAAGCCGACAGGACTTAAACTTGGAGAGCTTGCGTAAGTCACGCTAAAGACCATCGTTGCAACGATGCCTACGATAGCATAACTGGAAATGCCACGGACACCATGCCGGGGAAAGTGGGGTTCGACTCCCCACCGTAGGACGAGCGGATTTCTTAACTGATTTTCTTAGTCCGGCTTTAACAGGAAAGAAAATTGGCGGTGGCGAGGTTCCGGTGATCACCAAGTGCTTTTACATTACCAAGAGTTTTCAAGAAAAACTCCGGTGCGGAAAATTTACTGCTTAGAGTGCATGAGCGTTACAGCGATTTAAGCGGCGGTGGAAACTTCCGAGAAAGACCTGATTACAGATGTGCGTGAGCCGTAACCAATCGAGCCGTCATGCTTAGTCAGGCGCAGAGGAATGTAGTAGAGGCGGAGAACTGCGATAACAACGTACATCCGAGGTAAGGCGATAAAGAGTTGGACTCGCCAAAGGTTCTTTGAGTATGTAGTCGGTGGATTATGAGAACCATGTGGAGGGGTGTAAGGTCCGAGAACCACGTTAAAAAAATGAAATACCTTTGTTGGCAACTGTCTTACACGTTGCATCGGTTCGGTAGTGGCAACCATCCAAGCTGCCGCCGGACTGCATTGGAGTATAGCTCAGATGGATAGAGCACAACACTACGGATGTTGGTTAGCGCAGGTTCGAGTCCTGTTACTCCAATAATGGCTTGTAGCTCAGTGGTAGAGCGTCTGACTGTTAATCAGAATGTCGTGGGTTCGATCCCCACCTTGCCAGTTGGAGACACTTGACTTACTCTTTCAAAGCACTCCATAAAAAGGTTACGAAAGGGCGTTTACGACCGGCGGAAGAGGATCTCCGACTTGTACGTTACCAAGGGAAAACTACTCTGCCGTGTGTCCGGTTGGTCGAGGGTGCGGTCTTGAAAACCGTCTGGATGTAAAAGTCTCTGGGGTTCAAATCCCTAACACGGCGTGGCAAAGTAAAGGATACGTTCGATTCGTAGGTGTATGGGTTGCACATTCTCTATCCAAAAACCAATAGAGAAAGGAACGGTTCGATTCCGCGGTGTGAGGTCGCATTTTACTTTGTGGTTTTGGCTCTATGGTATAAAGGTTATTACGCCCGACTGTCTATCGGAAAATTTGGGTTCGATTCACAATAGAGTCGTTATGGTGCATTGCCGTAATGGTAGCGGAGTGGCTTGCTAAGCCATCCGGCAGAAATGCCGTATAGGTTCGATTCCTATATGCACCGCTATGAGACCGTATTCCACCGGTGGAGGAGGTCTCAGAATTTGGAGTTGCCGGAATAGGTAGACGGATAATCATAGTAAAGGAATGGGGTAGGCGAGAGGTAGGTGCGAGGACAAGCCACAGAAACAGCCGTAATCCTACCGCCCCAAGAAACTACTGAAAATCATAACTATTGTACCGAGTACCAACAGCGAAAGGTGTGGCTAACAGTAGCATAGTTCCATAGTGGGTGCAAATCCCATTACTCCAAAGCCGTCCTGACTTCGGACGCTAAACCAGTTGGGGTTAGAGAGATTTCCCGAAAGATAGTTCCTATTGGCATACCCGGTGGTTAGGGTGTATCACAGCAAACCATAGTGAGTGTACGGAATTATTTAATCAAGTCCACCGTTCAGGATGTCGGCTGTGTGACGGTTAAGAGTGATTATGCGAGAAATTCGACATAGCAGAAAACTCAGAGGTTCTTGTGGGGCGAAGAACCATTATGGCGGAGTGGAGCAGTGGTAGCTTGTCGGGTTCATGCCCCGGAGGTCACAGGTTCAAATCCTGTCTCCGCAATCTTGCGTGGTAGTTCAATGGAGAGAACATTATGAGCGGTTGTCATGCTCCATGTGACACGGACAGCAATAATTCTTTTTTCGATGATAACGAAGAGATGGGGGTTCGATTCCCTCCCACGCAACTTAATACGGTGTCACGAAGCAAGAGAACCAGTGACTTAATGATTTGAGGCTAGTGTGGAAAGCCGGTGGTGCGGAAAATCAATACGCCATAGTGTCGATGAGATTGCGATTGAAGCCACAGACCAATCAAAACGCCGTAAAACAAAATATGGAGAGATGGCGGAACGGTAGACGCGGCAGTTATGTACAATACATCATGTTTGTGATGCTGACAGCAAATCTTACAGCTTGGGGCCTGCTTCATTGTTGGTTCAAATCCAACTCTCTCCAATCAAGGCGATGGCACAAACGTCCTTACAAATCAATAAGACGTGCCACATGGCGAGGTAGCTCAGATGGTAGAGCAATGATATGAATACGCAGATCATGTTAGTGATCTCAGCAGCAATCTCATTCCAATCCAAGGCATGTGTCGGCGGTTCGATTCCGTCCCTCGTCTCTGCCCCGATTGCCGGTTATGGTAAACCGGAGGGAACATGACTGCGATAACGCTTGTGTTCCGCACAGCAATCGAGTATACGGGTTCAAGTCCTGTCGGGGCAATTAAGTGACGCTTACAGCAATCTTTCAAAACAGAAAATTCCATTGACAATATTTTCCCGTTTGAAACAGCGTCATGTAAAGAAATGAGGTTGCCTATGAACCGAAAAGAAGATTATAGGGATATGGAAAAGTATCATAAGGCGTGTCAGAGACAGCATAGGCGATATTACAGCAAAACGTCATTTCTATATCCGTCTCATCCGTGGACTGCGGAGGAAGATGCACTGGTAATCAAACATGAGATTACCGATTCTGAACTGTCCGAGAAAATAGGCCGTTCTGTTGGTGCGATACATAACAGACGGTATGAACTTAAAAAGTTAGCCAGATAGGCATAAAACTTTATATGGGACGCTCACAGCAAATTATTGGATATGACTGTTAATCATAAAAACCAATAGCGTCCTGAATGAACTTACAAACAATTTTATTATGGGACTCCTACAGCAATCACAATGGTTAAAACAATGTCTGCAAAACAATGTGAAGCGGTTCAATTCCGCAAATGAGAGTCCTGGAAAGAGAGGAAACAATGAGCTTCGCAGATGCAATGAGAAAAGACGGTTCATTTACCAGAACCGAAAACGGTGCTGTGGCTTTGAATACCACAGGAGACGCAAGACTGGATTTATTCGGCACAATCGGATCCCTGAGAGAAGCTGATGAGGGCAGAATCGAAACACTGTTCGCAGAGGCATACAATCAGGATGCTCTTTTTGCCACAAAGATTGCGTTCTATGCAAGGGATATTCGCGGAGGTCTGGGAGAAAGAAAGACTTTCAGAACGATCATCCGTTACATGGCAGAGAAACACCCGGAAGCACTCAGACCGAACCTTGATTTGATCGGAGTGTTCGGAAGATACGATGATATGTATTCTCTGATTGGAACTCCGTTAGAGGATGATATGTGGGCTGCCATGAAGAAACAGTTTGAGGAAGATTTGAAGAACCTCAATGACGGCAAGGCAATTTCCTTACTTGCAAAATGGATTAAGACCGCAGATGCAAGCAGCTCTGCCACAAGAAAACTCGGAATCATTACGGCGCAGAAATTAGGCTATCCGGTCTACAATTTCAAGAGAATCGTCCGTAGCATGAGAAAACAGATCGGTGTCGTTGAAAGTCTTATGTCAGCCGGAAGATGGGATGAAATCAAATACCCGGAAGTTCCGAGCCGTGCGATGATGATTTACCGCAAGGCATTTATGAAACATGATGCTGAGAGGTTTGGAGAGTTTATCAACAAGGCAGAAAAGGGAGAGGTAAAAATCAATGCTTCAACACTGTTCCCTTACGACATTGTTGAGAAGATCCTTTATGGCAGAGAGAGCAGTAAGGTACTCGAAGCACAGTGGAAAGCATTGCCGGATTATGTGGAGAAAGGAACAAACGCTTTAGTTATGGCGGATGTGTCCGGTTCTATGAGAGGCAGACCTATGGCAACATCAATCGGTCTTGCAATCTATTTTGCAGAGAGAAATGTTGGAGCATACCACAACCTGTTTATGACGTTCTCTGACAGACCGGAGACGGTTATTCTGAGGGGAGAAACCCTTGAACAGAAGATCCGCAACGTAAGCAGAGCAAATTGGGATGGCAACACAGACCTTAAAGCTGCTTTTGAGATGGTTCTTGAAATTGCGAAAAAGCATAATACTCCACAGGAAGAAATGCCGAAAGCAATCGTTGTTATCTCTGATATGGAAATTGACTATTGCGGAAACCGTGAGTGGTCTTTCTATGACAAGATGGCAAATAAGTTCCGTAAGGCCGGTTATGTAATCCCTAACATTATCTTCTGGAATGTGAATAGCAGACACGATGTATTCCATGCAGATCACAACCGTAAAGGCGTGCAGCTTGCAAGCGGACAGTCCGTGACGGTATTCAAACAGATCCTGCAGAACCTTGGCTACAATCCGGTTGAGGCTATGGAGAATACAATCAATTCTGAGAGATATGATTGCATCACAGTCGAATAGAGTAAATACTGACCGGGGCAAATGGCTCCGGTCAAATAAAATATAAAAGGAGATAACCACCAATGAAAACACCCTACAATGAAATTGTGAACATCGCAAGTATTGGTTCACAGACAAATCCGATTTCTCTTAATGAGATTTTGAGAAAGGCAAACGATGAGCAGCTTACACCGGCAGCACAAAACAAAGAGAGAGTATTGTTTCTCGGAATTGATGTGCAGCAGGACTTCATGGATAATGGATCACTCGGAGTTCCCGGAGCGCACGGCGATGTGGAGAGAATGACACAGTTTATCTATAACAACATGGATAAAATTACAAACATTGCGGTATCTATTGATACCCACACACCACATCAGATTTTCCATCCGTGCTGGTGGATTGATGAAAATGGCAATAATCCGGCTCCTTACACACCGATTACGCTGGCAGACCTTGATTCTGGAAAGTACAGAGCTGTTATCTACCCTCGCCAGAGCCGTGACTATGTAGAACATCTGGAAAAAGACGGAAAGAAAACCTTATGCGTATGGTCTTACCACTGTTTACAGGGTACATCTGGTGCGGCATTTGAAAATCAGTTTGCCAACATGATTTATTTTCACTCTGTTGCAAAGAAAGCCGTTACGCAGCGTCTTGTAAAAGGACAGGATCCACTCAGCGAAATGTACGGAATTATCAAACCTGAGTATGATACAAAGAACTACATCAATATCGACTTCCTGAACAAACTGGAAAATTACGACAAGATCATTATTGCAGGAGAGGCAAAGAGCCATTGCGTATTGGAAAGCATTAAACAGATTCTCGAACATTACGCTAATCGCCCAGAGATCACTCAGAAAATCTATATCCTGGAAGATTGTATGTCCTCCATTCCTGGGTTTGAGGATGTTACTGAGCAGACCTTTGATGATTTTAAGAAAACGTACCATGTAAACATCGTGAAAAGCACAGATGATATTTTGTAGGAGGTAGCCGGTATGAATGAAACAGAACAGATAATTGACGGATTAGATGAGGTTGAGATCACAAATACCTCCATTGATGAAATCGACAGTGAGAACATCAATTTAATTTTTGTCGGAATCGACAAGTCTGGTTCTATGGGAATGTATGAAAGAGATATGGTAAAAGCTCTTTCGGATTTCAAAGATGCACTTATCAATTCCAAAGAATGTGATGAGATTCTGGTTGCAAGAGCAGACTTCTCCGACAGTGCAACCGTAGGAGGCTATAAGCGCATTACAGAGTTTGACACTTCGTATAGCACCGATGGATGCACAGCTATGTACGATACGATCATTGATGGAACTGAGAAGTTGAAAGAATACAGAGACTTCCTCAAAAATGAGGGAATGAGAGTAAAGGCCGTGTTTGCAATTTTCGGAGATGGGATGGATAACTCTTCTCAGCCGGGAGGGTTTGCAAAGGCAAAGAAAGCGGTAGAGTATCTGAACGTGGAAGAAATCGTTACTGCGTTTATCAGTTTCGGAGGACAGGCAACACAGGAGGCGAAAGACCTTGGATTCAAGAATATCCTCGATGTAAGCAGTTCTGCATCAGAACTCAGAAGAGCTTTCAACTGCTTATCAAAATCAGTGATTGAAAACTCCAAGAGTGCCGTATCGAAACAGGATGATTTTTTTGACGTATAAAAAATGAGAGTAGAACGGCGATCCTAAAAGGGGTTGCCGTTCTTTTTTACGGGAGGAAATACAATGGTTATAAATAAAATCGGTCAGCAACATATCGACTACGGTACGAATTGCCAGGACTACGGAATTGAATTTGATGGGATGAAAGTTGTTTGCGATGGCTGTTCGGAGGGGAAACATTCGGAAGTTGGAGCAAAAGCGTTTTGCCATCTTTTGAAAAATGACAGCAGAATTATACATGAATGTAGTGTATATACTGCCGCAGCCGCTTTTGGAGAGATACTTGGTCTATTCGGGCAGACTTCCGGCTCAATCAGAGATTTCCTTTGTTTTACGATCCTTATGGTTACTGAAAATGAGACACATTTCATGGTAGATTACTGCGGAGATGGTTTTATCGTGAAAGAACGTCTGGACGGAACGATTGAGTTTGAAGAACTATCTGACGGAGAATACCCGAAATACTTTGCCTACAATTATGTGAATAAAGATATGCTCAAACAGTACAAAGATGGTGTCAATTTTTCCACAAAGGCTTTTCCGAAAGATGAATACAGGAATATTGGTGTAGCATCTGATGGAATACGATTCGCCATGAAAGATGAACAATTTAAGAAAGAATTTACGGAAGTCCTGCAGAGCGGCAAGGAAGTAAGAGTAAAGAGGTTTATAAACAAACATCAGAAAGTATTCCAGGACGATACAACAATCGTATTGTAGGAGGACATTATGAAAATGGCACTAACGAGGATAGGAAAAGAAAAGATAAGACAGCTTACTCCCATAACGGAGGGAGGCGAGGGATATATCTATGAGTTTGGCAACGATATTCTGAAAATTTACAAACCCTGTGTTGATATTGCAGCCAAGGAAAAGAAAGTTGCCATGCTCATTGACAAACCGCTGCCAAAGGAGGCTATTAAACCGATTACGGCAGTGTATGACAATAACAATAAGTTTATTGGTTACATTATGCCAAAAGCCGTAGGAGAGGAAGTAAGAGTTCTCACAAGTAAAAAATATCTGAAAGCGAATGGGATAACCACGAAAGATATTTTGGAAATACTCGTAAAGATACAGGACACCGTGAGAGATATACATTCCGCCGGAGTGTGTATTGGGGATCTGAACGATCAGAACATCCTCTTTGACAAAACTGGAAATGTGTACTTTATAGATTGCGATAGTTGGAGCGTGGAAGATGAAAAATGTGAAGTTTGCATGGACTTATTCAAAGATCCATTGATGAAAGGAAATGACTTTTCAGAGGAAACAGACACATACGCAGAGGCAATTTTGATTTGGAAAACCCTTACAAGGATTCATCCGCATGGTGGGACTATGACACCAGACATGGATATTGTAGAACGTATGAAACGAGGAATATGCGTAATAGACAATCCAAAAGTAAAAATACCAAGAACGATTAAACCGTGGAAAAACTTATCTCCTTATCTGGTTGATTCTCTGAAAAAGATTTTTGAGAATAAGAGCCGATCTATGGGGGATGAATTAAAACACATGGCAAAACACCTTAAATTCTGCGATGTACACCAGGAGTTTTATTATGGCAAATATGCTCGTTGTCCGCTATGTGATAATAATGCAAATGTTCTTACTAAGCCGGTATCACAAGGGGTAACAGGAGGGCTTACACTTATCACGATGCTCAAAGGAAACGATGTAAAAATTGTTCTAAATGAGCAGTGCTATATCAATAATGCCGGAGAAGTAGTGGAAGTTAAGAATGGGAATAAATTCACATACGAAAGCGGAATTAAATACCATTTCGCAGAGGTTGGAGCAGAGAATATTGTAATAAAAGCGGATGATAGAGCGTTCTGGTTTGCCACGGATAGAGAATATGTGTTTGAGAAGAAACATAAGAGTCCGGTTTATGCGGCAGGAGATTCAGTATATTTCATAAGTCCTGCCAATACATTAACCTCTATCCAGATCACAAAATCAGGCAACGGAATACGGACGATTACAAAATGTGGATATGAGAGTTACTTTGCGGTATCTGAGGGACATTCGTGCGTTGTGAGTAGATTTGCAGAAAACCTCATTGTGAATCTGGATGGAAAAAACATTGAGATACCATATACTGATACCGTGAATAATTATGGAATACACAGAGATAAAATAACCGGAGGATGGCTTATCGTGTTGGAAAACGGAGCCGGACAGTTCTTTACCTTTGTGTGCAATGAACATGGAGTAGCGTATAGCGAGGATCGCATTAAATATCAATGCGGGCTTGGCAATGTATGTTTTTATAACTCCAATATCTCAATACCGATTGATGGAAATATCAGAATATATTCGTACCAGAAACAGGCATTTAAAGATTTTGAGTGCGAAGCCGTATCGCCGGATAGCTGTTTAATCAAAGATTCTACAGCATTTACGATCGTCAATGATGAAAATATTTATAGACTTGTGAGAACTGTACGATGAAAGGAGAAAATGGTATGACAGAAGCGCAGAAAAAAGCAGTTGAGGTGCAGAAAGAGATCGAAGAGGCCTGCATCCGGCATGGACTTAATCTTACTATCTTTGAAAATGGTATTGGATTTGTGGATCCCAAAAACAATAAAATTGTCATGGTATGGAGACCTAAGTATAAACCGGCACCGTCAGAAACACCACCTACACAGAAACCGTCCGGTGGAAATATGTCCGCTTTCATATTTGGCGGTTCAAAGGGAAGTGGCAGATTTATGGGAAACAAAAGGAAACACACAGTCAGAGGAATGAAACGGAGGTAGGTTGATATGCCAAGTTTTAAATTAAAACCGGAGCACATAAAGATTATGACAGACCTTAATTTTAGAATCTCCATTTTAATAGATTCTAAGGATAGGTATAGACCGGCAATAGATATTAAAAGACCATTCGGGAACAGCGGCCCCACAACGAATGTGTGTGAAATCATGGGATGGCACTGCGATGAAGAAAGTGGAGAATACGCTGCTGAGGATATTGAAAAAGCCGAAATGCTCATTATCGAGCTTCCGGTTGCTTTGCAGATCGTGATGCAAAACCACACATTTGAACCCGGAGAGTATGAAGTAGGGGAATATTCTTCGGCATACTTCAATTATGTTCACATTCGCAATTATCACGCATTAAAATCTCCTATCGCAGAAATAGAGGAAAAATATAAAGACTGCGATCAAATGGAAAGGTTACATGAAGTTTGTATGAATGTATCTGGCGATAACCCGTGGAAAGTGATTGACGATCTGAAATGGTTTGCCCAGACCGACTTTCTGGCAGATGCAATAGCGGTATTTGAAAAGCATCGAGACGAACAAATCCTTGATGAATGGTTAAAAACACATGACGGAGAGGATTATTGCAAATATTGTCCTGAAAACGCTGAATGTCCTCACGGAATGGCTTGTTATGGTGGAGAACCTATCGAGCCGTCTTGCTACGGAGCAGATATGAAAGAATTTCTTTACACGGACTCTATTATTGAGGATGCACTGGAGGAAAGATATGGCGAAGAATAACAAACTGATAAATTCCCTGAATGAAATCGCCAGAAGAAACCGCTCACAGAACGTTGCTACTGCGGCAGACCAGATGGTTCCACAGATATATGCTGCGATTGCCATAGCACTTCACAGAACCTATGGATTCGGATATAAGCGTATCAATGATGTGTTCGTAGAATCACAGCACATTTGGGAAAGCTATGCCGGGGACGGAGCCGGTATGGTAAAGAAGTGTGAGGAAGAAACCGGAGTGACGGTATGTAGCCCGGAAGAAGCACAGAGATTGACGGAGATGCAGAATGGAATGTAACGAAAATTGCGGATCATGTACTTGGCATGATAATTTTAATGGGACAACGGATTGGATATGTGCCAACGAGGAAAGTGATTGCTATGGAGCGGTCACATCCTGGGATGATTACTGCATTGACTACGAACCAAAAGACATATAATAACGAACTCAATTACATCATAAAATTTTAATTTTATCATTTAACAAGGAATGACTGCATTAAAATATCGGTTTCACCGATATTCTAATGCGTGGTTGTTCCTTTTTTGTTAAAATGATGGTGTCTTGGTATAGACGTTGGTGGATTATCCCTTTCTTGATATGGAGTAGTGAACGCTACTCCATATTGGTAAGCCCGGATAGCTCAACTGGCAGAGCATTTGATTTGTAATCAAAAGGTTGTGGGTTCGATTGCCTCTTTCGAGAGGCCATGGGTTCCTCCATTATTGTAGGATAGGGCGGTGGCGAGCCGCCCAGTAATGTGTGGTGGCGCAGTTCGGTAGCGCATCTGACTTTTAATCAGACGGTCGTGGGTTCAAATCCCATCCACGCAACTATCCACATACAGAAAGGAGCAGCTATATTGGAAACGGAAAACGTATACTGCCCTGTATGTAAGGCGCGGGCAAACCGTGAAAAACTTCTTTTCAAGAAAGCACCCGGAGCATCCGGCACGATTTTTATAAACTGCCGTGGATGTAAGGAAGTAATAAAAATAGAATTAAGCAAAGAGCCTTTGAGCCGGTTAAGTCATAAGTAGACTTGATCGGTTCTTTTGTTTTATTCGGAAAGGGGAAACTTCATGTACGCAAGCAACCGTCCAACTCTCGGTAGACGAATGTTAATGACTGATGAGAGGGAAATTACGAAAGACAATATCATATCGGTTGTATCTAAGGCGTTTATGGAACACCAGGAGAATGTGGCACAGGAAGTTTTTCTTTTTGAGTATGAGAAAGGCAATCAGCCAATTCTTAACCGTGAAAAGAAAATCAGACCGGATCTCAATGCCACAGTCGTAGAAAACAATGCTTCAAAGATTGTGGACGTGCATCTGGGATATTGTTTTTCCAACCCGATCACTTTCGTACAGAGAGCAAAGATAGAACCGACAAAGAAACAGAAGAAAGCCTTATTCGGATTTTTGAGAAAAAAGGATGAGGACGATGGAGAGAATATTGACGATTTGAAGATCGCCATGCTCAATAAAATGATGCAGGAGCAGAGCAAAGCGGCAAAAGATATTGCCCTTGGAAGAAACCTATTTATCTGTGGTGTCGGCTACCAGATGATGCTGCCGAACAGAAATAAGAGCAGATATTCTCCATTTGAACTATTGGTTCCAAGTCCACTTACAACCTTTGTGGTGTACTCAAATGACGCATATAGAGAACCGGTGCTAGGATGCACCTATTCCGTACATGATGATGGAACAATTACTCTTACGGCATACTCAAAGAATTTCTGCTATACCATTGAGCATGAGTTGAACACGACAGACTATCATCTGAAAGAGAATATCGCGCCAAACCCACTCCGAAGAATACCGGTCGTTGAATTTTATCTGAATGACCGCATGGGTATTTTTGAAAAGGTTATCCCGCTGATGGATGCAATGAATCTTGTGGATTCTGACCGTATCAATGATATTCTGCAACACGTTCAGAGTTTACTCTGGATGCACAACTGCCAGGTAAACGAAGAGGGCAAGAAAAACCTCGTAGACGGCGATGGAGTCATTATGACAAAGAGTACCGGGGACGGCAAGGAAGCAAAGATCACTTACCTCAATCAGACATTGAATGAGAGTGAGGTTCAGAAACTTGTGGATCATCTCAATTCTCAGTTGGAGCAGATTACCTCTACACCATCATGGCAGGAGGCAAGTGGCGGTTCAACCACCGGTGCGATGCAGTTATCCAATGGATGGCAGTGTTTGGAGATTTCCGCTAAGACGGTTGAGCAGTTATTCACTGAGCCAGAAATGCAGCTCATTGATTTGGCAATCGAAATCATTAAGACAGATCAGAGACCGTATGACGGTCTGAAAGATATAGAGACGGCAGATGTTGAAATCCGTTTCTGCCGTACAAAAACCTATGATTTGGTGTCTAAGACCAATTCCCTTGTGGCGTTGCTTAATGCCGGAGTAGACGGTCTTACATCTTTCAACACTGTTGAACTGTTCACAGATCCACAACAGGCATGGGTTGATAGTAAGCCTATTATTGATGGCATACAGAAGAAACTTGCCTCCAAGGAGGAAAAGACACAGCAACCGAACCCTAACGCATACAAGGATGAAGAGGGGAACGGCGGGGAGAACAACACGGAAAAAGATAAGACAGAGGAATCTAAGCAGCCAAGTAAGACTGCAATGGTAGAAGAATAGGCGGTGTGAACTATGTATAATCCGGTTGAATACTTTGACGAAATGAACATTCTCAAAGACGATAAGCTCCGCCGGAAGAAAACCGCCAAGGAGTTTATAAATGCACTTGTAGACTTCTTTGAAGCACAGTTTCTCAATCTTATTTCCGGCATTTTCCTTTATGAAAAGACGAGTGCTGATTATGAAAATGAACTCATGGATCTCTATTTTGCCATGATGCCTGAATATCAGTACGACACAGAAGTAAGGGAAAAGGCATACAGATTTGCAAAGTATATTCAGGAAGCCACAGAGAGGGCAGTTGCAAATGCCAACGGCAACGATAAATATAAAATATCTCGTATGACCGGCGGCATGATGAATGAAGAGGATGTTCCAAAAAGTGTGAAAAGAATGTTCTCTGATGTCAGAGCTACAGAGATTGCCCTAAATGAGACAAACTGGATATATAACTGGATAAATCATCAGAACCTTGTGGATAAGAAACAGAATACCCACACATGGGTAAGCATGAGGGATGAACGTGTCCGGGTTAGCCACTGGGAGGCGGACGGCCAAACAGTTCCTATTAACGAGCCTTTTATCATCAATGGGTACAAAATGATGTTCCCACTCGATGATAGTATGGGCGCACCGATAGATGAGATCATCAACTGCCGGTGCGTAGAATTATAAATCAGGAGGTAGAAAACCAATGGCAACTGCAAAAAAGACAGCAGCAGACAAGAAAAAGATGGACGATAAGAAGAAAGCAGCTTCAAAGAAATCCGTTTCAAAGAAAGATACTGCCAAGAAAACTGCCAATAAGAAAGCGGCAGCAAAGAAGTCCACAGCAAAGAAAACTGCTACCAAGAAAACAACTGCCAAAAAGGCAGCAAAGAAAAACTAACTGAATACAGTTAGAGCCTATGAGCCGGATGTGATGGAAAATCGTGTCCGGCTCATTTTTTCGGTTACAGAGGGAGTAATTCCTTTCAGATAACGGGTTAGAGAAAACCCTCATCAAACGCATACAACTATTGTCTTGCAGAGACGCAAGTAAAAAAACGCAGAAATTCACACGGAGAGAACCGTTCAAACGCAGGAGGTCAATTATGGCAGATGTAAACAGCACAACAACTCAGAACCAGACACAGCAGCAGTCTCAGACAGCACCGCAGAATCAGCCCACTCAGGCATCCGGTACACAGCAACAGCCTCAGACAGATAAGCATGAGGAAAACAACTCCGGCGGAGAAGTAACCGTTGAGAGCCTTATGGCACAGCTTGCACAGGAGAAAGCGGCAAATGCGAAACTGAAATCCGATAACGACAAACTTTGTACATCCGAGGGAAATCTTCGCAAACAGCTTAGAGCTAAGCAGACAGCCGAAGAGCAGGAGGCAGAGGCAAAAGCGGAACAGCAGGCTCAGAGAGATGCTTATGTCAAGGAACTGGAAAAATTCAAAGCGGTAGCGGAATCATCGGAGCGTTACTTAGGAATGGGTATGCCGGCCGAAATGGCAAAGGCTACGGCAACAGCAGAGTATGAGGGAAGCATGGATGTTGTTACCGGAAACATCACTAAGTTTATGGCGGAAAGAGACAAACAGAAAGAGTCGGAAATCCGCGCTCAGTATTTGGCTCAGATGCCTACGCCACAGTCTGGAAACGTAGGTCAGGTTGACTATTCAGCACAGATTAAACAGGCAATGGACGCAGGCGATTCACAGGCTGCGATTCTTGCAATATTAAGTCAAAGTGCCGCTAACAATCAGCAGGCATAAATCTAAAGGAGGTAATGAATTATGGCACAGGGCACAGCAACATCATTCGCTGTTCCTAATTTTAGCGGAATGTTATTCGCTAAAGGACAGACAGCAACACCGTTCTCTACTATGATTGGCGCAAGACCTCTTGTAACCAATCATGTAGAGTTTACTTGCGGTCAGGAGTACAACACAGAAACAGGCGAACAGCCGGAGATTTCTGAAACAGCATCCCTTACTGCACCACAGCCGGAAATGGTAACTAGAAGCCAGCTTACCAATGTAACTCAGATCTTCCAGAAATCCGTTGCGATTTCTTACGGAAAGCAGAGTAACATGGGTACACTGCAGGGTATCAATGTGGCCGGTCAGCAGGCAAACCCTATGGACGAGCTTGCATTTCAGGTTTCTCGTAGAATGGCAAAGATCGCACAGGATATTGAGTACACATTCATCAACGGAAAGTACGCAAAGGCAACTACTGATGCAGAGGCCAATAAAACAAGAGGACTTCTGACAGCTATCACAACCAACGTACTTGATCTTGCTAAAAAGCCTCTCACATACTGGCTTGTAGCAGAGGGATTAAAGTCCATCCACGATCAGGGCGCAAAGACAGACAACATTGTTCTCGGAGTTGATGCAACTACAATGTTGCAGCTTAACCTTGATGCGCAGCAGAACAACCTTACAATCGTTCCCCTTGGAAGAGAAGTGAACGGTATCAAATTACAGACAGTAGTTACCCCTCTTGGAGAAGTGGCAGTTGCTTTGTTTGATACTATGCCTACCGGTACAGCCGTTCTGTTCGATCCGTCCATCATGGCTCCGGTTCATCAGATGGTTCCTGGCAAGGGCAATTTCTTCCTGGAGCAGCTTGCAAAGACTGGTGCAGGAGAAACATATCAGATTTTCGGACAGATTGGTTTGGATCACGGTCCTGAGTGGATGAGTGCTAAGTTCACAAATATTTCCACAGATCTTCCGAGCAAACTGACAGCAACCACAAAACCGGGGGAATAGCGGGTCATACCCTTGACGGTGGTTCCCGTATCGTAGCCGATTCTTCTGTTTCCACATCATCAGATGCGAGCACAGAAGAGACGGTTACTGATGCCACAAAGAAGTATACAGAGGAAGAACTTAATGCTCTGACAGTGGCACAGATTAAGGCTATCGCAACGGAACGTGGGTATGACATGAAAGAAACCGTAAAAGCAAAGCTGATCGCAGAGTTTTTAACTCAGCAAGGGTAAGAAAGTGAGGACGGATTATGGACGCTAAATTGTTGAAAGTCATCTTAGATGATGAAACTCTCACTGACGAACAGATTGCCGTCCTCCTTGTGAAAGCTCAGAAACAGGCTGCAAATCAACACTTTTGGGCGGATGATGATATTCCGACAGAGGCAGAGTTGGAGAGGTTTTATAACCGGTATGAGTTTGAAATCTATGATTTGGCAAAAGCCATAAACTCTGACGATGCGAGGGGTGGACTTGTATCTCACACAGAACTTGGAGTTACCAGGAACTGGGGACAGACAGGTAAGAAAGATATTGAGTTGGCCTTGGCGAAGATTCCACCCAAAACCTATGTCGGTCTGTTAAGGAGGGATGGCAATGCCTAAGCTGAGACTTAAAGACCTCAGATTGAACCAAGTCCCCTTTTATTACCAGACCTATGACGGAACGGTAGACGAAGTGGATGAGGATGGCAACCTTACTGGGGAGAGCATACCGAAGTATTCAAATCCGGTTCGTGTGCTTGCGAGAGTAAGTCCGAACTCAGGAAATGCAGAGGATTCTCCGTTTGGTAAAGATATTGTCTATGACAAGACCATATCAACCGTACAGAAATTGCCGATTGATGAATACTCAAAACTCTTCATAGATGTGGTTCCTGTTCTCAATGAGGACGGGTCCACGGACACGGAACCAGATTATATATGTGTCTGCCCGAAACATGATTTGCAACAGAATCTATGGGCGATACGGAAGATTAAGGGGAATATCCATGCAGGACAAAATAACGATCAATCCCTTTGACCCGGACAGCATAGATGAGGCCATTAAGAAACTGGAAAAGCGGAAAGAGCGTATACACAAATGCGCAGAGAAACTTATACAGAGACTTACAGACCTTGGAGTTGAAAAGGCACAGGAGCTAGTTCCGGTTGATACCGGTACAGCAAGATCTTCCATTATCGGTTACCTGGATGAGGCAGAGGGAGTTGGAATCATAAGTGCCGGAGGGTATTGCAAGTACATTGAGTTCGGTACTGGAGTAAAGGGTAGGGACAGTTCACACCCAAGCGAAGAGTACAAGGCAATAATGAACTGGGCATACAATTCCGGGGCAACAATTTTTACCACGAAAGACGGCAGAGAGGGTTGGTATTATCCGGCTGATGATGGCACATGGCGATTTACAGAGGGTATGCCGTCAAGACCATTCATGTATGAGACGGCGCAATATCTGAGGAAAGAAGCAAAAAAAATAGCAAGCGAGGTATTCAAGGATGGTTAAGGACAATGTGAATTTGTATTTTACGAACCTCCTGAAAGACTTGCAGAAACAATACAGCAGTTTGAAAGGAGGACAGGTGTATAAAGCTACACCACCATCATTCCCCTATATGTATTTCAAACAGATAGGCGGAGACGGAGCATTATCCACACTTTCAAATACAGAGGACGGTATCAATCTTGGATTGGAAGTCAAATTCTATTCAAACAAATCCGCCTCAGAAGTGCGGAAGTTAGCAAATTCCGCAAGGGAATATATGGTAGGGATTGGATTTCATTGCGACTACTTCTCCCCTGTGGAGAATGTAAGCGATACTTCCATTTCACAATTCCTTACCCGATTCTCAAAACTGGAAACATGATTAACTCCATCGGCTAGGGTCGCTCCCGAAAAGCACTCGCCTGGTGTCTGCCGGTGGTCTTAATAAATTCAAGGCTTTACCTCTTAGGCAAAGGAAAACACAAGGAGGTAGAACGAAGATGGCAAAATGTACAAATGTGACATATCTCATGCACGAGAAAGCAGATGCTCCCGGAACATTTGAGAAGTTGATCGATATTACTGAGTACCCGGATCTCGGTGGAGAAAAGGAAAAACTCGATGTTACAACACTTTCCGATACGAAGAAAAGAACCATTAACGGTATCGAGGACACAGGGGATCTTGCTTTCAAAGCATGGTATGAGAAAGCTGATTACAAGAAACTCTTGGATCTGCAGGAAGCAGGAAAAGTTGATAAATACCAGTTATGGTTTGGAGAAGAGGGTGTTGACGGCAAATGGGAGTGGGCCGGTGTTATGGCAGTATATCCGACAAGCGGATCTTCCAACAATGCGAGAGAAATGTCATTCTCCATTACTGATGAGGGCGAAGAGGCTCTTCATTATGTAACAGCGTGAAAAAGTGAAGCAGCGGCAGGGGAATAATCCTCTGCCGTACAAATAGGACAGATTAACGAAAGGACGGTTAATAAGTATGATTTTACAGACAGCGAATGGACCTAAAGAGATTAAAGTAGCAGATCTCGATTTTACAAACCTTATGTGTGATCTGGAAGATCACGATGTAGATGTAATGGGACTTCTGGATGATGATACCAGAGAGAACATGAAGATTTTTAAGACAATCAGAGCGATCATCGCAGTCCTTACCGGCACAAAGGATCTCACAAAAGCCGGAAAGATACTGAGCGAACATTTGAAGTACGGTGGTTCCATGGATGAAGTCATGGAAGCCTTTACGGAGGCAATGAAAACCGCGGGTTTTGGCGAGGAAGCCGAGGAACCTCCGAAGAGCGGAGGAAAGAAAACCAAGGCGGCAACAGAGTAGAGGAAATAGATCTCAGTAAATACAAAACATTTACAGAGATTATCAATAAAGTTTGGCTTCCCAACGCTCTCCTTTATGGAGTTTCCTATGAGACCTTTTGGACATTGAACCCTACGAAATTAGAGCCATTCCAAAAGAAGAGAGAAATGGAAGCGAAAGAACAGGCCACAGCCTTAGATACGTTGGCGTGGTCCGTTGGTTCGTATGTCGTAGATGCCATGGCAATCTTCCTTGGCAGAAATGCTCCGGCATACCCAAGCCAACCAAGAAGCATGAACAGCACAGAGGACGCACCGCCGGGAGCAAAAATGACGGATGCAGACAGATTCGCTGCCTTTGCCGCAGAACATAATAAGCGATTGAGACAGCGAAGAGAAAAGTAGCTGATTACATGGGGATAGGTTGACGAACCGAAACAGCGCAAGTCCGGCGCAGTTCCCCATGTTTTCTTATTTTACGGACAAACAATACCACCCACGGACAGGGTTTTACGAAGTGAGGTGGCAAAATGCCTGATAACAGAGTAGATAGCATTTTATTGGAAATAGAAGCCACCACTGATAAGGCAGACGGTGGTATTGATAAAGTAACAAAAGCTCTTACCTCAATGAAGAAAATCACTGAGGGATTAGATACAGAAAAGTTAAAACAGATTCTTGATGTAATGCGTGGTTTCTCCGGCGTTGGAGATGATCTTAAAAATGCCGGAAGTGGTATGAGAAGCATTGCATCATCCATTAAGTCTCTGTCAGGAGTTGATACGGCGAAATTAAAAGAGGTTGCGGCTACTGTAAAGGAAGTCAGCACAGCACTTGGAAACCTCGGATCGAATAATCGCGTCAGCATCAGAATTGATTCTGAGGGGGCACAGAGACGTGTACAGCCTTTGGAGAACGGTCAGCAAGCAGCGGCAGCCACAGAAAGCGTTGCGACTGCATCAGAAGAGGCACAGGCAGCAATGAACGGTGCCGCATCAGCGGCAAGTCAGTTGGCACAAGAGGAAAGCAACCTCGGAACTGCCGGACAAAGTGCAGCAGCCGGACAGACAAACTTAAACGAAAGTCTCAATCAGGCAAACACAAATCCGGCTAATAGACGTATTCAGGAACTCATAGACCAGATCAATAAGTACAAAGCCACTGTCAGCGGTATGGAGAGTGGAAAGATACGGTTTGATACCGGTCAGTATGAGGAAGCTGTGAATGGTCTCAGACAGGCACAGGAACAGTTTAAGCAGTTCAAGGAAACGGTTTCACAGTCTCCTAAGAATATGGAGGATGTGGCAAAGTCCATTAAGTCCATAGGGGATGCAGCACAGAAATGTGGACTTGGAACCTTTTCTTCTATATTAAGTGGAATTGCATCAATTCTTCCGGCCATTGAAACCGGGGGCATGGCGGCAAACGCTGGGTTCCAATCTATGGCAGTAGGTCTTGAAGCCGTTCAGGCGGCGATACCGATTATTGGTATTATCCTGACAATCCTTACTGCAATCATCAATGCGGTAAGGCAAGTGGCAAATGCTGTAAAGAACGAGACACAAAAAATCATTTCTGCCGTGAAAACGGTAGTGAACAAAATCCGTTCTGGGATTGCTGCAATTATAAACAAATTCAAGGAACTCAAAAAGAGAGTGAGAGAAAGCCTTGGATTTTCAGAAAAACAATCTGGTGCATTTGCAAAGAAACTCGGCTCAATCATCCGACTTGGAACGTTCATGTTATTACGTTCAATGTTTACACACCTATTTGAACTCGTAAAAACAGGATTCGATAACCTTGTTATTTATTCAAAAAGAGCCGGAACAGAGTTTCACAAAAACGTAAATCTGCTCTACAACGATTTGCGACAGCTTGGAGCATCACTGACAACTGCATTTGAGCCAATACTGAATGTAGTTACTCCGATTCTGGATTATCTGATTCAGAAGCTCGTTGCAGCAACAAACGCATTGGCACAGTTCTTCTCAGCACTCACAGGTAA
Organism: Diplocloster hominis; assembly: GCF_032380655.1. Taxonomy (NCBI): domain Bacteria; kingdom Bacillati; phylum Bacillota; class Clostridia; order Lachnospirales; family Lachnospiraceae; genus Diplocloster; species Diplocloster hominis. The sequence continues at coordinate 147,210 of NZ_JAWDIY010000002.1, forward strand.
GAAGTTCTATACCAAGGCAATAAAACAGAATAAAGATTATACAGATTCCTTAAATGGTGCTGCAAAGGCGGCAAAGAACCTTACCACCGGCATAGATGAGCTTAATATCCTAAGTGATGATAAAAGCGGCAGTGGAAGCAACAGCGGAGCCGATGGAAGCGGTTATGAAACAGACGAGATTGCGGATAAGTACAAAAATCTTGCACAGATGATTAAGGATGCTTGGGATGAAGCTGATTTCTACGATGTAGGAAGAATGTTCGGGGAGAAACTGAAAGAAGCCCTCGATAACATTCAGTGGGACGGCATCAAAGCATCTCTGAGAAAGATTGCGAAGTGCATTGCGACATTCCTGAATGGTTTCCTTGAAACTCCTGGATTGTTCACATCAATAGGTGTGACAATAGCGCAAGCTATTAACTCTGCATTTGAGTTCGTTGATTCATTTGTAGAAAACTTCCATTGGAGCAGTCTCGGAACGGCAATAGCAGATCTTATCATTGGTGCATTAGATACTCTTGATTGGACTCTGATAAATAAGACTGCAAAGGGGTTGGCACAAGGCATTGTTGATGCAATCAACGCTGCCCTGCAGACAGAGGACCTTTGGAAGAAAATCGGCACTGCAATTTCCAATACGATAAACTCAGCAATCACTTTTGCAAAAACATTTGTCAAAGGGTTGGACTGGGCTTCACTTGGAACTGCAATCGGAAATCTTCTCGGCAATGCGATCGCCGGAATTGATTATGACGGAATCGGAGAAACATTTGCCGGTTTCGTGAATGGGGTATTTACCGCCGTACTGAATTTCTCAAAGACATTTCCGTGGACGGACATCGCAAAGAACTTTGCAAGCGGTGTCAATACGGCACTGAAAAACATCGACTGGAAAACAGTTAAGGACGGCTTCGATAGTTTCTGTTCTGGACTTGGTTCAAACCTCAATACGGCAATCACAAACATTGACTGGGAAATTGTCGGAACGACACTCGGAAACAGCATCAAGACACTTTTCAGTGGTATTGGAAAATTCCTTGCAAAGATTGATTTCAAGAAAATCGGTAGTGACTTTGCGAGTGCAATTAACAAAGCCGTAAAAACCATCAACTGGAAAGATGCAGGAGGTACAATCAATTCCCTCATCACTGGTGTATGCACACTGATTAACACTTTGATAGATGAGGTAGATTGGTACGAACTTCTAAAGGGCGTAGGAACGGCAATGTCCGAGATTGACTGGGACACAATTCTCAAAACAGTATTTAAGGTATTTGCAGCCAAGTGGACGTTCAAGAATTTGTTCAAATGGGTATCATGGACCGCCATTTGGAACGAACTGAAAACAAGCGTTGTTGAGGGAATATCAAAGAAGTTCGGAATTGGATCTGATGATGGAGAAATAAATACTGTCGGAGAGAAAATAGTCAGTGGTTTGCTTGGTGGAATATCTAAATCCCTTTTGCCAGCACCATTGCAGACAGCGTTGAGTTGTTTCGGAAATGTGACAGATGTTGTCAAAGGAATATTTGGCATAGGTGGTTCATCCGATTCAACCGTATTCAGCACACTTGGAAGCAATCTTGTCACTGCTTTCAATGGAGGCATCGGAAAGAAATTCTCAGACTGCCAAGCAAAAGTTACGGAGTGGGCCGGAAAGGTCAATGACTGGTTCTCGGGTACGAGTTTTGGAAAGATTTGCAAAGAGACTTGGGAAACCCACGGTCAGAACATCATAACCGGCTTTAAGGACAAGATAGGCAATGCTTATACCACCACGAAAGACAGCATCACGACTTGGGCTGCTAAGGCCAAAGAGTGGTTCAACAATTCATCATTTGGTGGGGTCAACATGGAAACATGGACCGGATATGCAAATGACATTATCTCCGGTTTCAAGACGAAAGTGGGAAATGCCTATACACAGACCAAGGACAATATTACCACATGGGCCTCAAAGGCAAAGGAGTGGTTTAATAGTTCTTCATTCGGCGGAGTGAACAACGGTACATGGACCACCTACGCAAATGATATTATCACTGGTTTCAAAACAAAGGTGGGTAACGCATACACCACTACAAAAGATAACATCACAACCTGGGCGAGCAAAGTTAAGGAATGGTATACGAGCAGCGGCTTTGGAAACATCAATAGCAATACTTGGCAGACCTACGCAAACAATATCATTTCCGGCTTCCGGGAAAAGGTTGGAAACACCTATACCACCACAAAGAACAACATTACTACTTGGGCGAGTAGCCTGAAAGATTGGTTTTCTGGATCTTCATTCGGAAATATCAACAATGCCACATGGACCACTTATGCAGGAAATATCATAACTGGTTTCAGGAACAAAATAGGACTGTCGTACACAGATACGAAAAGCAATATCACAACATGGGCTTCAAACCTCAAAACGTGGTTCTCTGATAGTGGTTTTGGAGGCATCAATAGTTCTAAGTGGAGTACCTATGCAGAGAATATTATTTCCGGCTTCAAAACGAAAATCGGAAACAGTTATACGACTTGTAAGAGCAACATTACAACATGGGCTTCTAATGTAAAAACGTGGTTCACAAATACCTGTTCTTATGACAAGTGGTATGACATTGCAAAAAATGTGGTAGATGGTTTTAAGAACGGTATAGGAAATCTGTACTCTACCTGTAAGAACAACATTGAATCGTGGGGCAGCAGTATTATCTCATGGTTCAAAGACAAGCTGGATATTAACTCTCCGTCCAGAGTATTCAAACGATTAGGTGCATATTCCGTAGATGGATATAACATCGGCGTAGAGAAAGAGGGAGAGAAAACAAAAGGAATTGTCACTTCCTGGGTAGATTCATTCGCTGATATGGACGTGAACCTCGGAACACGTCTGAAAATCAATGACAGTGCATTGAAAGAATACAGCAACAATTATGGAAGTGATTTCACGAATGAAGCAATCGTGCAGCGTGTGACAAGGGAGGTATCTACAAACGGAACCGTGCAGGCAACGCTTAATTCCGGCTGCGGTCTGAAAGAAGCTATCAAAGAGGCTCTGGACGATCTTGGAATAACAACCGCTGTGAGTGAGATTTCCAAGAACACCAAGACACAGGCTGATAAGAAAGAACAGACGATTGTTGAAATCGGTGGAAAGACAGTTACGGATGCAGTAACCACACAGCGCAATGCCAACGGTTACAGCTTCCAAGGAGCGTAAAGGAGGGATATGGAATGGCTTATATATCAGTAAATGGTTATGACTTTCCCCCTCCTAAACGTGGGGCAAAGCCAACTGTATCTACAATGGTGGATGCCGGAAGAAATGCCAACGGCACGGTCGTAGGGCAGAGAGTTGGGCGAGATCAGTACAAACTCGACACTCTGGAATGGCCGTGGCTGACGGCAGCAGAGTGGAGCCGGATGCTTACGGTGCTGAGTGCGTTTTTCGTATATGTCACTTTCCCAGATCCGGTCACTATGAAAAAAATAACAATAAAGATGTACCCCGGAGATAGAACGGCGGAACCGTACTGGATAGATTCAGACGGAAATCCAATTACCTATCAGAGTTGCAAAGTAAACCTTATTGATTGCGGAGAGTGATTGTATGCAGAAAGTATCAAATGAATACAAGGAAAGCATGAAAAGCTCTCTTAGAGAGCGGTCATATATGATGATTTCATTCGGTCTGGTAAATCAGGAAGCACAGGCCAATGCAACCGTCATAGGTAACAACTTTGCCTACTATTCAAAGCAGACCGGGTTGTTCGGTCAGCGAAAAGAGACAACCGTATATGCCACATTGGAGCAGGACTTCACAAAGGTAGACGGCTCTATGTATTTTCTCCCAAGGGAGAATACTTCCGGGAATTACTACGACACCGGTTTGATAAGTAAACCTCTGATTCCATCAAGCGGATATGAGCTGCTTATCGAACTGAATGTTGTAGCAACAGACATTAAAGGACTGACTATCAATTTTGGAGAGGTTTATCCTACCAGGTTCGACATACTCACGAGTAGCGGACAGAGAATAGAGATTGCTGACAACGATCAGTCAGAGTTCAGTACAGAACAGGTGTTAGAGAATACCACATATATAAAATTCATCTTCTACAAGATGAAAAATCCATATTCCAGACTGAGGATTTATTCAATTCAGTTAGGCTACGGTCTTGTTTATTACAATGACGATATTATGGATTCTAAATTAGATAGCTACATATCCCCAATTTGCGAGGATGTTCCACAGATAGATTTCATGGTTAAGTTACAGAATTACGATCAGTATTTCAATGTAGACAACCCAAACTCAGCAATCAACTTCTTGGAGACAGGGCAGGAGATGTATATCTGGTACGGTTATCAGTTGCCGAACTCAGACACTATCGAATGGATAAGAGGGGCAAAGTTACAGTGTAGTGCATGGGAAAGCGATGATTACTCGGCAACGATAAGGTGTCAGGATCTTTTCAGAAACATGGACGAGGAATATTACAAAGGCCGCTATGCTCCGGCAGGAATCACATATTACCATGCAGCAGAATTGGTCTTTCAGGATGCCGGAATTGAGGAATACTACATTGATCCGTACCTCAAAAAGTCAACCACAAAAAACCCCATACCGAGGGTTAAGCACAAAGAGGCTTTGCAGATTATCGCTAATGCCTGCAGATGTGTTCTTTCACAGAACCGGTACGGCAGACCACAAATTAAATCCTCATTCGCACCGGAGTACGACATAACGTGCAACGGAGAGACAGAGTATTCCCATGTTCGGAATATAAAGAGTGAGACTGCAAAACAGGAGTACGCTTCATTTGCACACAACTACACCACTGTAAATGCAGAAATGTATTATCTCCCGGAGAACCAGAGTAAGGCAGATAAGTATACCGGATATATTTCATTACAGCAGTCCAATAAGGATTGCCTATTTGAAGAAAATCCGATTATCTACATAACTCAGGAAACCGCCTGTATGTACTATGGTTTGCAGTTAATGTTTGGCTCTACACTGCCTGACGGAATTATATTCAGGACTTTCAATGACGGCAAAAAGGTGGATGAGTATGAGGTAAATTCGGACATTACAAAGAGGCTGATAGTGCAGCACGATTTTGATGATTTTGATTTGATGGAGATTGAGTTTACAAAGACAAAAGAACCATTCAACCGCATAGTCGTTGATTACTTCTCATTTGGCGATATAACGGATTTTACAATGGAAAGGCAGGATATGACCTCTTCTCCAAAATCAATCAAACAGGAGCTTGTCAAGGCAGTCAGAGTGCCATGCTATTCCTACCAGAAAGGAACTGCGGAAGAAACTCTTATTAGTGAAGAGACGGAGGCAGTAAAGGGAGATATTCAGACGTATTATCTCGGAGATCCGACTTATGGATGCAGAGCTACGTTCAATTCCTCGGCATCAAACGTCAGCATCATAGAAAACGGAGATTATTATGTGACAGTTAAGTTTCTGATTACTGGCAAGTACCAGTTTGAAATTATAGGACACAGATACAACATTGTTGAGCAGTATGCCGTAAAAACGCTCAATAGCAGAGGAAAGACCATAACATGGAAAAATCCTCTGGTAAGCGATATGGAAACGGCAAACCACTTGGCAGACTGGCTTGGGGATTATTACAACGCCGGTATTGAGTACGAATACAATACCCGTGGAAATCCAGAGATTGATGCGAACGACATTGTTTATCAGGAGAACGCATATCGCCCTGGATTAAAGGTCAATATCTATCGCCACATTGTTAATTTCTCACAGAGTTTATCTGGAAAGGTAATTGCCCGTAGGGTATCAGAAAAATAAGAACAGAAAGGAAGAGGAAAATGAATGGCTATTAAATCCGTACAGGCTATCGTAAACGGTGTGACTACCACACTCACATACGACAGCGCATCAAAGACTTACAAGGCTACGCTTACCGCTCCGGCAAAGTCCTCATACAATCAGTCAGGACATTATTACGGAGTACAGATCATCGCCAAGGATGAGGCCGGCAACACGACTACCGTAAACCAGTCGGATGCCACACTCGGAAGTAAGCTGAGGCTTACGGTAAAAGAGAAAACCGCACCGGTTATCACAATCTCTTCTCCGACAGCATCACAGTTACTTACGAGCAATCAGCCGACAATTTCATTCACAGTCACAGATGATGATTCTGGTGTCAATCCAGATACAATCAAACTGCTTATTGATGGTTCTGAAATATCTGGAATCACAAAGACAAAGACAACGTCCGGTTATTCATGCAGTTATAAACCGTCCACAGCACTTTCAGACGGTTCACACACCGTTGTTGTAAAAGCATCCGACTATGACGGCAATGCAGCTACTCAAAAGAGTGTTTCATTCAAGATCGATACTGTACCGCCTGAGTTATCAGTTACAAGTCCGGTAAACAAACTTGTCACGAATAAAACCAAAGTAACGGTAGCCGGAACTACCAACGATGCAACATCAAGTCCGGTTACACTGACAATCAACGGCAGTGCAGTAACTGTATATGACGATGGTACTTTCTCAAAGGATATAACCCTGAAAGATGGCTCAAACACCATTACCGTTGTAGCAAAGGACGGAGCCGGAAGAACCACGACCGTCACAAGAACAGTAACCCTCGATACAAAAGCACCGGTTATCTCAGATGTTTCATTGGCACCGAACCCGGCAGATGTCGGAACAACCTATGTAATTTCTGTTTCGGTAACAGATTAGGCGGTGCGGCATGGCAGCTAACATATTGGTAAGGGACGTTACGATAAGTCCAAACCCCGTGCAGGCAAAGGGGAAATACACAATCTCAGTTTCCATTGAGGAACTGAAAGGCGTTGCATTTGTCGGCAATTATGTTGGCTCCTATGTCAATATATCAGACAAGGAAATTCCTGATAAATTGCCACTGGCATACGTTGGCAATTACACCAAAGGATAGGAGGCGATGAATAATGGCTGATATAGCAAATGTCACAGGAACACTTGACGATAAAGAACTGAATTTTCAGCACTCTATCGGAACCGTATATAAAGCCTCCGCAAGCATAGATGGTTCGGAAAAGGATCATGTAGCCGTATTGACGGCAACGGATTCTGCCGGGAATAGTACAACGGAAACAATGGTTATTTCTATCTCTGGTTCCTGGACCACTCCAAAAACAGATTGGTACGGTTACACAGACGATGATGGGATTTATCACGGAGACCGGTTTAACACGGAGGATTTCAACCGGATAAAGAACAACCTCGCATATCTCAGAGAGATAGCCGTGGCAATGTACCAGGAGTTTTCCATAAATGATCTGGGAGACGATAGGAGCAAAGACCAGTATTTTTATGCGGATGAGATAAATCAGTTGGAAGAAAACATTAAGCTCATAGCTGAAAACACATTTAAGCCGGACATAGGGGAGAACCCCTTATACACAGCGAATGGAAAGATTTTTGATTTCAACGAACTCAACCGCATTGAAAACCTAATTTTGGATTTATTCAATCAGTTATTAAACCAATACAGAGGTCGGCAGATGCTTACCTTTAACTTTGGCATAAGGAGGGAGGCGTTCTAAGTGGCGTGGGAACGATTAAAGACAGACTACAAGGATGCCGTATGGTCCGGTCTGCGGAAGTTCATACCTATTGATAATGGAGACGGCAGTTATTCCGTAAAAGATGTGACCCAGTACACAGTGTACGATGAATCGTTTTTCGGTGCGTATGATGCCAACCGCATCAATACAGCCGTCAACGCAATCATGGCAGCATTGGAAAACGGAACAGATTTGTATGAGGTATTCACAGAGTTTTTTGAGAACCAGAAAGTTGAGTTTGACAAGAGAGCAAATCTGGATCTCGACTCATTCAATATCTTTCTCGACAATTTGCAGGCAACGGCAAATGCGGATGTTGTGCAGTTAAAGAAAGACTACACATCTGAAATGACAACGTTTGAGAACAATCAGGAAATATTGTTTAATCAATGGTTTTCAATGATTAAAGATCAGTTGTCAGCGGATGCAGCCGGAAAATTGCAGAATGAAATCAACGATGTGGAAACCCACATCAGAAACCTTGCAGTGAAGATACATTTCAACGATACCGTTGGAACTGCTGCTGCAATAACTGTACAAAATGTAACATCCGGTAACAAATATACTGTTACAGATTATACTCAGCCTTTGTATCTCACAGAGGCAGGAGAGTACACAATAAGCATTGCGAATGACAACTATATAGTTGCCCCGAAAACATTTTCTATCAGCAATGCGGATCTTATGACACATAAGACTTTCAGAATCATGGACGGCAACGGATTGGCGTTTGTCGATGGTTTTGTAGGAGCCTATGTAAATAAATAACGGAGGTAGACAAAATGAGAGATTTCCCTAAGAGACTTGCAACCGCCGAGGACATTAGAAATTGTAAATCCTTGGTGGATGATGGCGCATTTGCAGCAAAAGACCTGTTGGAAGCCATCGAAGATCTTGAAAACATGAATTATCTTCATTGTCCGGTTCTTGCGGTAGGAGAGGATAAGAAAACTGTTACCATTCACTATTGTGCTGAGGCAAAAGCAAATACAAAGGCGATTGTCGGAAATAAGACGGTAACAATCACAAACGTAACACATGAAGAGGGCGAACCGGATGAGATTACAGGAGAGAAACAGTTGGAAACGACCGTTATTTCCACATCCGCTATGGTATCTGTGGATGCAACAGAAATCGCAGTTACCGCACCATACACCATTTACGACAGTCTCGGCATGACGGCCGAAGAACTGAATCAGATTAAGGAGGAATTGGCTAATGAGTAAATTCTACGGTTATGATGAAGCAATGGAAAATGACATTGCGAAGATAACCACCCCGAAACTTGCGCTTATGTCCGATGTCGTTGCATCTGATAAGAAGTTTATTCGCATGGAGAACGGTTCCCTTACTGTTATCGCAGGAGTTTTGATTGCGGTAGGCAATTCTGTTTTTAAGACAGAAAAAACCACTCTTACAGCGAGCAACTTGGACGGAACAGCAACTAAGTTTGAGGTGGGAAAGGACTATTGCATTTATATCTGTGATCCTACCGGTGGAGATGCCACGAACTTTGCCGCAGAACAGTATCGTATTTCCCTTAATACGACATATCCAAACGGTTATACAGCAGTTACATCAAGAAAGATCGGCGGTTTCCATTACGGCGTAGTCAGAAAAACAAATAGTTCCGGTATTCCAATCAGCGCATCAGGCGCGGCATTAGGAAGTGGATGGGAAACAAACGTAACAGAGGGGATCGTTCCTAACTCTGTATGGACTCTTCTCCACAGGCCTACTTGCGATCCTACCGGAATGGTTTATATCGGACCGTTCTGGGGAGACATATATCTTTCATCCGACAATGGTGCCAGTGGTTTGCAGAGCAAAAAGGGTGCTGTGCCGATTACTGGAACAGAGGGATTAAACTGGTATATCGCCAACGAGAGAGCTATGAGAGTAGGCAAGAGACTTCCTACCTACGCTGAGTTCTGTAAGGGCGCATACGGATCTCCGCAGGGAGCGGACGGCAACAACACTTACGCATGGTCCGCAACTTCCAATACAGCAAGAACCACTTGCGGAAATGTTAAGAACGCAGTTTCTGCAACGAACGTTCGAGACCTTGTTGGAAACGTATGGAAGTGGCTTGATGAGTTCATTCACGACCCTACCGGATCAGCATGGAACTGGTATGACGTTATGAGCGGTCAGAAAGTTGGCCAGCTTTACATGGCCAACAACACTGGCTTGCACGCGCTCGTTGGCGGTGGCCTCTGGATCGACGGGGTTCGCGTTGGTTCGCGGACTGTGGCTTGCGACAGTTGTCCGTGGGGCGTGAGCACGTACGTTGGCGTGTGGTGCGTCTGTGACTCGCTGTAAGCTGATGGGGACCGGCGAAAGCCGAGTCCCTTGCAGTTGAAAGGTTGGGTGTAATGGCATACGAAAGCAAATATGAAAATCCCTCCACTCTGAAAATGGACTACGTTCATACAGAGGCACACCAGATGGCCTACGACCTATCGGTATATCTCCATAAGAAAGTGAGAGAAATGCCACATTATGAGAAATTCACTCTCCAAAAGGATATACGAGAATGTATAGACGGAATCATGGATGAGATAGAAGCATACGAGAGATCAAAGACAATCAGCCATCTTTACACAGCCGACAGGTTGAAAGGAAGATTGGTACGGAAAATCCGATTGGCACATGATCTCAAATATTCTGCAATGAACGACAGAGTATACAAATATTGTGCAACACAGATCGGTATTCTCGGTGCGTATATCGGAGGGTTAATAAACAAGGCACAAAAGGAAAAGAAATCAAAATAAGCAACTATCTTGGGGTAGCTGTTAATTCGCACTGTCGCTCCGTGGCTTGCACGCGCTCATTGGCGGTGGCAACTGGAACAACGGGGTTCACGATGGTTCGCGGACTGTGAATTGCAACAATTATCCGTGGAACGTGAACACGAACATTGGCGTGTGGTGCGTCTGTGACTATTTTGAAAACTGTCAGATTGGTGGAGCTATGGCTTGCCAACAAGGATTATTTGATAATCATTTATTGAATAGTCAGACGGCTATCCCGTCCCGTGCAAACCGGGCGAACTTAAAACAGCGAAGCCAAATAGTAGCGAAAGCGAAGGAAGTGTGGCGTAAGCATTATTTATGAAGAGAATAACAGGTCTTATGAAAAACATCTGTACCATGAAGAACGCATTAAACGCATACAAAAAAGCGAGGCGGTGCAAAAGGTACAGACCGGAGGTTTTGGAGTTTGAAGCAAACAGAGAGGAATATCTCGGCAAAGCCATTCGGGAATTGGAAAGTTTGACATATACTCCTGGAAAGTACAAGGTATTCAAAGTTTGGGAACCCAAAGAGCGTATAATCATGGCTTTGCCATTTTACGATAGGGTTATCCAACATATGATTGTCAATTACATAGAGCCGATATTTGAGCATCAGTTCATCTACCATTCCTACGCTTGCAGAAAAGGGAAAGGTGCTCACAGAGCCAGCAAGCAGTTGACAAGGTGGTTATATAATCTGGAAGTTGTGCAAGGTAAATCAGTCTATGTACTGAAAGCCGACATACACCATTACTTCCAGAGCATAGACCACAAGGTTCTGAAAAGAGAAATTAGAACCTACATTAAAGACAAGGACTTACTCGTAATCCTTGACCGGATAATAGACCATAATGGGATATTCCCGGATGGTGTCGGCATACCGGTTGGAAATCTTACGAGCCAACTATTTGCCAACGTGTATTTACACCGATTGGATATGTTCGTAAAACATACACTTCATGCAGAACACTACATGAGATATATGGATGATTTTGTGATTATATCAGAGGATCTTGAACAGTTGAAACGGTGGGAGAAACAGATAGAAATATTCCTTGCGGATGTTCTTAAATTACAATTAAATCCAAAAACAACCATTGTTTATGCAAAGAACGGAGTGGATTTTGTTGGATATAGGCATTGGAACTCTACGAAGAAAATCAGAAAGGATGCTATGCGTAGACTGAAACGCCTTATGAAGAATTTCAAAGATGGAACTATCACGGAAGAATTTTTCGACAAATCGTTTACAAGTAGAATTGGTTCGATAAAACACGCCGACACCTATAATCTGGTGCAGAAGATCACCTGTGAAGCAAAGGAGTTAAAGGAAAGTCATGCGTGATGGAAGTTATGTCATTGTAGATAGGCTGTGTGAGGCAACCACACAACTGCTTGAAATAATTAAAAAGCAGGAAGAAATCATTGAGCAGTGCAGAATATCGGATGAACTGCATAAGGAACTCGATGATATGAAAAACGACGTGGATCAGAAGATGGATTTAATTGAGTATGATTTGAGATCATACAGACGGGAGCGTGAAGAATGATAGATTTTATCGTGAAATATTGGATCGAGTTTCTTTTTGGATTGATAATCAGTGGAATGGGCGTGATGGCGAAGCTGATGTACAATCAGCACTTAAAAAACAAAGCCATTGACAAGGGCGTAGAAGCTCTTTTAAGAAATGGTATCGTTCAGACATACAATAAGTGGTCTGAGAGGGGTTACTGCCCCATATACGCACGAGAGAACGCCACAAGGATGTATGAACCTTATCACATACTTGGCGGAAATGATGTTGCGACAGACTTAATCGAAGATCTGAAAGGACTACCGACAGAACCGCAAAAGAAGAAAGAGGGTGTAGAAGATGATACTTAAAATTTTTATAGGTTTCGCTCTCGGTTACATTGCAGCTTGCGTGACATTTTACATCCTGCAGAAAAGAGAGCGTAGGCGGAGAAAAGAGAAGAAAAAGAAAGTAAGCCTGAACACCTATGCAAAGGTAGCCACTACTGCGGTATTGGCTCATGGGATGATCCTTACATCGTGTTCCTATGTTCTCTCATGGATAGGCATGGACCCGGTGGTGGATGTATCAAGCACAATCGTCAAAGAAATCGTAGCTCCATTGGTGGTTTACCTTGGAACAAATACGATTATGAACATCTTTGAAAAGAACAAACTCAGTTTTTCAGTACCAATCAACAGCACCGTCATAAGCAAAGACGGAACCACACACAAAGCCTCTGATGATGAGGCAGTAGGATAGGAGGTCATATTATGACAATGGAATTTTTAATTGTAGCACTGTTCGCAGTATCATTACTCACAAACCTTACCGTTGAGGGAATCAAGAAACTTCTGGATAAGAAATCTGTTGACTATTCATCGAACGTGATGGCAGCAGTTACCGCAGTCGTTATCTCCGTGGCACTGTCCGCCGGGTATCTGATTTACACAGAAACGATGCTTAACGCAAAGATTGGCGTTGAACTCATTGCCCTTGCGTATCTTAGTTTTTTAGTTGCCACGAACGGATATGACAAAGTTATTCAGGCAATCAAGCAGATCAAACAGATTGGAAACCAGTAAGAGAATATTATTCAGAGCCATGAGCCGGATGTGAATTAACACACCCGGCTCTTTCTTTTTAAGGAGGCACGGATCATGGCATTGAAAGGTACGACAGCACAGGAGAGGGCATGGAACTTCTTTTGTGCTAAAGGATTAAGTCATTACGCCGTAAGTGGTGTCATGGCAAGCATAAGAGCCGAGAGCGGATTCAATCCTCGCAATCTGCAGAACAGTTGTGAGAAAAAGAGCGGGTATACAGATGAAACATATACCGCTGCGGTAGACAACGGCAGCTATGGGAACTTTGTCCGGGATTCCTACGGCTATGGGTACGCACAGTGGACCTATTGGAGCAGAAAACAGAATCTTCTCAATTTTGCCAAGAAGAAAAATAAGTCCATCGGAGACGAAGAGATGCAGTTAGAATTTCTGTGGGAGGAATTGACCGGATCGTACAAAGGGGTTCTTACAAAACTCAAAGCCGCAAAATCCACACAGGAAGCATCCAACATTATCCTGACCGGATATGAAAAGCCGAAAGATCAGGGGCAAAAGGTAAAGGCAACCAGGGGATCTTATGCCAAGGAATATTATAACCAGTTTGCAGTGAAAAAGGAGGAAAAGACAATGAAAGTAATTATCGGAAGTGCAAGAAGAGATGAGAACGGAAAGTATGCCGGAGGCAAGCCGGGAGATCAGGATGGCGTAGAGGTAAGCACACAGAATTATTATGTTCATACCAAAGGATGGTATATGTTCCGCTTCCTGAGTGACGAACACGCAAAGAAAGTTGCTAAAGCAATGTGGGATGCCTGCATGAACAACAATATCGGCTACTGTCAGGCACACAGATCCATTATGGCAATGCTTAAAAAGTACGGCAACATGAAAGGAATCGGAGAAAAGACAGAAACAGATTGCAGCGACCTCGTAAGAGGTTGTATCTATGAGGCAACCGGCATTGACGTGGGAGCTTTTAGCACCGCAACGGAGCCGTCAGTATTAGAAAAATCAGGCCTGTTTGCTAAAAAAGTTTCCGTTACATCTGCAACCGTCCTTAAATCAGGAGACATTCTGGTTACAAAGAGCAAAGGGCATACTGTTATCGTTGTTTCCGTAGGCGGATCCGCCCCAAGCGGAAGCACATCAACATCCAAACCGGCAGTGTCTGGCAGTACAGCAAGGGTTGAGAGTGCAAGAAGTAAAGATGCAGCAATCGCCGGAAAATACAAAACGACTAGCAATCTGTACCTGAGAGTTGGAGCCGGCACCGGTAAAACTGCAATCACTTTAATGCCAGCCGGATCATCGGTACAGTGTTATGGTTACTACACAACCTACAACGGAACACGTTGGTATTATGTGGTATATGGAGACAAAACCGGATTCTGTTCATCTGCATATTTACAGAAAGCCTAAAGCGATGTAAGATGGTATAAAATCGAAAAGGACTTCGTTGGTAATATGCCCATAATATACAAATGAAAGCAAAAACCGCATAAACACTGAGACCTTGTGCTACTGCTATGAATGCACAGGGGATTGTTTAGAATTAAAAATAGATAAAATGGAAATGCTGTAAGCGGTCTTAAACGGGCTGTTTACAGCATTTTTTCATGCTGTTGGGCACCGGAATGAAGCTGCGTACGAATCACTGAGTGCAGCGGCCCCCATTTAAAATTTCGTTATCCCAGAAAAATAAAGGCTGAAAAATAAAGCTTACCTTTTTAATGAAATAGGTCTAAGAGTGTGATATAATACACATAGCTAAAACAGACTTACCAGTAATTTGAGTTGAAACAACAGTAAGGGGGAAAGACTAATGAACTGTAATTTATGTGGCGCTCCGGTCGAGAACGGTGTATGTACTTATTGTGGAGCGGTTGTGAGTACACCCCAGGCAGCCGCCGGTCCGCAGTATCAGGGAGTGGATCAGGCAGGGCAGCAGAACCAGCAGCCTGATTATCAGCAGCAAGGCAGTCAGCAGCAGGGTTATCAGCAGCAATTTGGCCAGCAGCAAAATTACACCCAGATGAATCCGATGCAGAACACAGCTTTGAAATCACCCAAAAGTAAGACCACTACGTTAATCCTTGCGATCTTTTTAGGCTGGATCGGAGTTCACCGCTATTATGTAGGGAAAGTAGGCACAGGCTTGCTATATACATTTACGATTGGAATTTTTTATGTCGGATGGATTGTTGATATAGTTAAGATCGCCAGCAACACTTTTCAGGACAGCGAGGGCAGAACCATAAGGTAGAGGAGGCAGCATATGGGAGTTATGGATATGATCAAAGGGCAGTTCCTGGACGTCATCGAATATGTGGACACGAACGGTAAAATTCTGGTCAAGAAGTATGACCGGGGCGGAGACGATGAGATCAAGGAAGGCTCTCAGGTAATCGTACGCGAAGGGCAGGCAGCGGCATTTATTAAAGGCGGAAACCTGGCGGATGTGATGGAACCCGGCACGTATATATTGAATACGGACAATTTTCCGTTTTTATCGAAAATGCAGGCATTTTCCTTCGGATTCCGCTCTCCGGTGATTGCGGATCTGTATTTTATTAGTTTGAAACAGTTTGTCGGCAATAAATGGGAGATGGCAAATCCGATTATCGTCAGAGATAAAGATTTGAACATGGCCAGGATCACGGCTTTTGGGAAATTTTCCTTCCGGGTTATCGATGTGACCAGGTTTGTCAGAGAGATCATTGGTGCCCAGAGCCGGACTATGACGTTTGAGATCATCAAATACCTGGAATCCATCCTGCTGGAAGCGGCGGCGGTCTCGATCGCGGAATGCAATATGTCGATTCTGGATCTGGCTGTCAAATACCGGAGCCTTTCAGAATCTATTATGCAGATGGCGAATGAAAAAGCCTTACCTTTTGGTATTGCGTTCAGTGAAGTGATCGTGGAGAATTTATCCCTTCCGGATGAAGTGGAGGAGATGATAGATGAGCAGTCGGGAATCGGTATGGCGGGCAGAGACATGAACACGTTCATGCAGTACCAGACAGCCAGAGCCATGAGGGATGCTTCCCGTCAGGAAGGCGGTATGGCTGGTCTGGGAGCTGGTATGGCCCTGGGAAATACTCTGGCCCAGAATCTTAGCGCAGCACAGCCGCAGCCACAGCCTCAGGCTGCTGTTCAGAATGCAGGAGAGCAGAAGGAAAAGAGTAATATAGAACAGATCCGGGAGTATAAACAACTGCTGGATGAGGGAATTATCACGCAGGATGAATTTAATCTGAAGAAAAAGGAGCTTCTCGGACTATAAGAGATGAGAAAGAGCAGGAGTAAGCTGTCTAAGCCAAATTCCAGAAGAGAAGTTTAAAAAAGGAAGCAATTTTGCTTCCTTTTTTATTCTCCTAACCTGGAGTACAATCATTCCGTTTTTTGCTGATACCAGAGGTTTCTGTATGGAGAAGCAAATGATGTGTTCTTATGACCTCAAACAGATATTCCGAGTCAACCGGTTTGGGAATGAAGTCGTTCATTCCTGCACCGATCGCGGCTTCCACATCCTCCTGGAAGGAATTCGCAGTCATGGCAATAATCGGAATAGCGGAGGCGTCCGGATGAGGGCAGGCCCGTATTTCAACAGCGGCATCCAGGCCGTTTTTGTTCGGCATCTGGATATCCATAAGAATCAGATTGTAATATCCCTGCGGACTTTCTATAAACATCTGTACTGCTTCCAGACCATCCGATGCCCGTTCGGTATTTATCCCCTGCATCTTAAGAAGGTCTGTGGCGATCTCAGCATTCAGATCATTATCTTCGGCCAGGAGGACCCGAAGCCCATTCAGAGCCATGGAGGCATCGTCTGACACCGATGAGGCAGGGGGACTGTCCTCATATGGAAGGGTCAGGCTGAAATAGAACTCGGAACCTTTATCCGGCTCACTGCGAAGTTTTAGGTCACCGCCCATCAGACGTACAATGTTACGGCTGATCGGTAAGCCAAGCCCGGTTCCTGCACTTTTGGAGACATTGGCGCCCAGCTGTTCAAAGGCGCCGAATATCTGCTCCTGTGAGTCATAAGGGATACCAATTCCTGTGTCTTGTACGGAAAAGCGGAAGGAGCCGGATCGTTCGTCTCCAGAGGTTTCAGCGATATCAAAGGCCACCGTCCCGTCAGCAGAAGTGAATTTGATCGCATTGGACAAAAGATTAATCAGTACCTGACGAAGCCGGATAGGATCACCGATCAGCCAATCATGTTCAATGGAGCAGCGGTATTCAAAAATAAGCTGCTTTTGTTCTGCCTGCACGTTCATCATCTCCACGATTTCGCCCAGCATATGTTTCAGGGAGAAGGGCTCCGCGGCGATAGTCAGCATTCCGTTATCTATTCTGGACATATCCAGAATGTCATTGATCAGAGATAACAGATATTGAGAGGAGGAACGGAGCTTTTTCAGATTAGCCTCCACATTCCGGGGAACCTCGTCCATCATGCAGGTTAGATCTGTCAGCCCAACGATGGCATTCATTGGGGTTCGGATCTCATGGCTCATACGGGACAAAAAATCTCCTTTTGCTTTACTTTCCGCTTCCGCCTTTTTCAACTCATTCTGCATCAGAGTATTTTTCACCCGGGACCGGACTACGATCAGAAATACCGCGACGATCAGAAGCAGTATGAGTGAAAATATAGCGAGGAAAGCGAAGGGATTGGCATAGATCATATCTTTTAACGACATTTCCGTACGGCCTACAGAGACCATATTCCGGTCAATCAGGGAATCCAGATTTTCGTTGGAGACCGCCGAGATTGATTTGTTTAATATGGTCATCAGCTCCGGCGTAATGGGCCGGGCCATGGCAAAAGAAACCACTGTGCTCTTATTTGACAAAGTGATCGGCGATATATTCAGGAATTGATGGGATTGGATTTCCTGTTCCAGCGAGGAAGACAGACCATAGAAAAAATCAATCTCTCCCCGGCTGACAGCTTCTATCCCCGCGAAGGAGGTAGGGTAGTAACGGATTTTTGCGGCACTTATCTCGTCGGGCAGGGAGCGCCCTTCCATGATTCCACCGGTTAAATTATCCCCGGGATAGGAGACGGATTTATTTCTTATGATCATGTTATTCAGGCTCAGGTAAGATCTGGTCAGAGCCAGGTTCTGGGTCTCAGAATAGGCAGCGGAATCCAGATACCAGCCCAACAGGTCAGCTTCCCCATTCTGTACCTGGGAGATGGATTCGGCATAGGTGTCGGCATATACATAGGTAAAATTAAGATTGGAAATCTCGGAGATTAGTTCTATTAAGTCAGGTACTAATCCGTCATGGTGGTCTTTGTCATTGTCCAGGCAGTAAAAAGGATGCCAGTTATTTACCACGGAGATTTTCACATTGCCATTGGCAGATATGTAGGCCAGCTCTTCATCCGTAAACTGAACATCTGTTTCGTTATTATTAGTAAAGTATTTTGTATAGAGTTCATCGTTGAAATGGGGGGTGGAATCCAGGATCTTTTCAATTGCCATGTTCAGACCGTCCAGGATCTCCTGTTCTCCCGGCCGGGTAGTAATATAATAGGGCTGCGCGTCAAAAGAGGTGACAGCACGGAATTGCGAGGCATTTTCCATATCATTGCCCAATAAGAGATCAATATCCTTATTTTCCAGATAGGTATAGAGTGTTTCTGCCACCATATCGTCGTGACTGTAAGACTTGAGCTCACATTTCAGATCATTAAAGTTCAGGAATTCCTCTAAACGGCGTATTTTTTCTTTTGCCTGTTCATAAACCCCGATGGTCATGCCGTTCAGAGAGGTTAAATCATAACTTTTCAGACGATTGTCATCTTTCCGGCCATAAAGAACAGCCTGGTTAGAACCAATGCTGTATTTGGGAAATCCGTAGTATTCTTCCAGACTCGGGGCATAATATACGCCTCCCATCAGGTCATATTTACCATTCAGGGATTCCTCGAATATTTCTTCCGGATCACCGAAGTGATATTCGTATTGCCAATCGGTGTATTTGGATATTTCATTCAGATAATCCACAATCAGCCCGGTGGGATTCCCATATTCATCGAGAAAGCTCAACCCTTTGGATTCTGACAGGCCGACTCTCAATACTTTTTTCTCCGACAGATCGATATCGTTTCCGGCAGTCGGAGTTTCCTCCTGGGCGGCCAAGACTGTCGAAGGGATTGCTATTATCAGACTAAGGAAAAGCAGGAAAATAAATGGAATTCTAACAATACGCGCCCTGCCTCGATTTAACATAGATTACTCCTCCTGACCGGTGTATCATGCACTTTATTTTAACAGACTGTAATACCCTTGTATGAAGATAAACAAAACTATGACCGGAAGCACAAAGGTAAAGTAGAACCTGAGTTTGCGGGGAAAACGAATGCCGGTGCCGGAATCCGCTTCTTTGATAAAATTATCCCATCCCCATCCATAGCGGGTAACGCAGAACAGCAGGTATACCAGGGAACCCAGCGGCAGCAGATTATTGCTGACCAGGAAATCTTCAAATCCCTGTATGTCAAAACCCAGGATGGAAACGTCTTTCCAGACGGTCATTCCCAGAATGCAGGGCAAGGATAAGACGGCGATCAGAACCGCGTTGACAAGCGCTGCCTTCCTAAGGCTCCAGTTCCACAGGTCCATAAAGCAGGACATGATATTCTGAAATACCGCAATAACGGTGGAGAGCGCGGCAAAGGACATAAACAAAAAGAACAAAGATCCCCAGAGCCTGCCGCCCGGCATGGAATTAAACACATTAGGCAGGGTGACGAAGATCAGTCCGGGCCCCTCTCCTGGATTGACACCGAAAGCAAAACAGGAGGGAAATATAATCAGACCCGCGATCAGCGCTACCGAAGTGTCCAGAACAGCCACATTGAGGGCTTCTCCGGTCAGACGGTGTTCTTTTCCTATATAACTGCCAAAGATGGCCAGAGATCCGATTCCGATGCTTAAGGTAAAAAATGCCTGTCCCATAGCGGCAAATATGACATTGGCCACCCCGGCCTCTTTGATCTTATTAAAATCGGGAAGCAGATAAAAGGACAACCCCTTCGCCGCGTTTGGCAGCGTGAAGGCGCGGACTGCCAGCACCAGCATAATGAGAAACAGACTGGCCATCATCCATTTGGTAATCCGTTCCACACCCCGCTGGAGGCCGAAGGAACAGACCACAAAGCCCAAGATCACGATGATGAGCATCCACAGGATCATCTCGGAGGTGCTGCTGGTCAAAGCATTGTACTTCGTACTGATGGCGTCGGGGGTTAATCCCTGGAATTCTCCCGCTGCCATTTTAAAAAAGTAAGCCAGCATCCAACCGCCGACGGTAGTATAAAACATCATCAGCAGGATATTACCGGCCAGCCCGAAATAGCCGTGAATATGCCATTTGCTCCCTTTGGGCTCCAGAACATGGAAGGAGCGGCCGATGCTCTTCTGACTGGCCCTTCCCACGGAAAATTCCATCACCATAATCGGCAGGCCCAGGATAATCAGGAAAAACAGATAAATAAGGACGAAAGCTCCGCCGCCGTATTTCCCGGTGATATATGGGAAACGCCAAACGTTCCCAAGACCGATGGCGCATCCTGCAGATAGAAAAATAAAACCCAGACGGGATGAAAACTTCTCTCTTTGCTGCATAAAATCCCCTTCCTCATAGTTACTTAATTGCTATTTTATTCAGGACTTGATATTCTATAGGTACCGGCAAAATACAGGATGAACCTATCTTCATAATACTGTTATTATAAATAGTAGCAGACCTTTGTGTCAAATACAAATATAATACGATTGGGACGCGGGTATTTTAAGGAATGCCAATGAAAAATTCGACTGGAGTGGATGCCAATGAAAAAAATCAACTGGAAAAGAAGAGGGATACTTTTGGGATCACTGACGGTACTCGGCTTGTTGATGCAGGTGCTATCCAGGCATACGGCCTGGTTCGGTGAATGGTATGCGGTGAATATCTATCCGTTGTGGGTGAATACAGTGGGCAGGCTCTTCAGCGTGCTGCCTTTTTCCGTGGGAGAGTTCCTGATCTACGGGGGAATTCTGCTGGTGGCGGTTTGGCTGGCAGTGGGTGTAATCCGAATCCGGAAGGGGATTTACAGTTTAAGCAAAATGGGAAGAAGCGGGGGCATCTTTGTTTTGCATGCGGGTGTCATTCTCTTTTTGATATTTAATCTGAACTGCGGGATTAATTATTACCGCTATCCCTTTTCCCAGGAAGCCGGATTCGAGATGAAAGAGTATACGAAGGCGGAACTTACGGATCTGTGTGAATGGCTTACAGAGGAAATCAACAGGGAAGCGCAGTTGATCGAAACGGACGCAGATGGTTTATGCGCGCTGCCGGAAGGTGTCAAAAGGGAGGCCAGCGCTTCTATGAGTAAGCTGGGGGACCGGTATGAGAGCCTCGATGGGTATTATCCGCTGCCAAAGCCGATCCTGGCAAGTTTTGTGATGTCTTATGAGAAACTGCAGGGGGTGTATTTTCTCACGGTGGAGGCCAATTATAACAGGAATATGCCGGCTTACAGTATACCATCCACCATGTGCCATGAGCTGTCCCATCTGAAAGGGTTTATGCGGGAGGATGAAGCGAATTTCATCGCGTATCTGGCCTGTCAGGAGTCGGACAGTCCGGAATTCCGGTACAGCGGGGATCTGCTGGCTTATATCTACAGTACGAATGCGCTGGCGAAGGATGACCCGGAGGCTTACTCTGAGGTGCGGGCGAAACTGTGTGATACGGCGAATCGTGAGCTGGTGCATCATAATGAGTGGTGGAGTAAATATGACGGTGTGGTGGCGAAAACTTATGATAAGTTTAATGATACTTACCTGAAGGCGAATTCTCAGAGTGACGGGGTGAAGAGTTATGGGCGGATGGTGGATCTGCTGCTGAGTTATCGGGCGGATTTAGAAGGATGAAGGGCTGGAGCTCGAAGGGCCGGAACGGGGGGATTTCGGTATTTTTAGTTTTGGAGTTTGGGGATTTTATACAAAGTAGTTGCGAAAAGACACTGTAAAATGGTAAAATGATATAAAATGGTTGGCGGTATTAGAATACAAAAGAGGGAGATTGGGATGAAAGATACCACTTATAAAGTGATCCTCGGCGGCCTTTTTCATGATATTGGACGGATTGTTTGCAGGGCTTATCCAGATGTGTATGGGCAAGCTTATGAAACGGGTGCTGTCCGGTGGCTGGGGGATAGTAAAGTTATCGGGGATTCTGAATTGCTGGAATTTATGATTGGATCAGAGCAGATTATAGAGGGGAGTAAGAAGGCGGGGAGATGGGAGGATTTACCTGCTTATATAGTTTCTATAGCAAATTATATATTGACGGACATGAGATGGCAGAAACTGACGGGGCAGAGATCAAATCAAAATGAGTTGAGGAGGCTGCAGTCAGTTTTTAATTATTTAAATGGAAGATCGGATATGGTTTTTTATGAACCTAAAATGTCCGAAAGATTATTATTTCCGATTGAAGAGGATCAGTTTATAGAATGGTCTGGCGAAGACTATCAGAATTGTCTGCAGCATTTTGCACAAGATGTGCGTGAGCATGGTGTTGGACCGGATAAATTAAATTCGTTAATAGAAAGCGGGAGAAAATGGTTCTCTGTGGTTGGAACAGCAGGGGAGGATGGAGAGGACGAAGATATTTCCCTGTTTGACAGAAATAATATGTTAGCAGCCTTGGGAAGTTGTATCAGTGAATTTATTGATTGGGAGAAGATGAGCGGGTCAGCGGATGAATCCGTTTTCGATCGGGAGAAATTTGCAGAGGAAAAAGCATTCTTACTTTATACAAGTGATATTTCGGGGGTGCAGCAATTTATTTATATGATAAAAAGTGACAAGGTCCTTAAAACTCTTCGCAGCCGGTCATTTTTTTTGGAAATATTTATGGAGCATTATATAGACGAACTGCTCTCGTTTATTGGCCTATCCCGGGCCAACCTGATTTATTCGGGAGGTGCGCATTGCTATCTTTTGCTTCCGAATACTGCAGAGGTGAAGGACGGTCTGAAATTGTGGAATTCGATTGTAAATAAATGGTTTCGGGATAATTTCGATACACATTTATATATGGCTTCTGCCTGGGTGCCGTGCAGCGGGAAAGAATTGATGAATATACCGGCGGAAGATGAGGCCTATCAAAGCCTATTTCGATCTCTGTCCCGTCAGATCAGTGCCTGCAAAATGCAAAGGTATACACCGGATGAGATTAGAGAACTCAATGGAAACCGTGGGTTGGATGAAGGCAGAGAATGTAAAATATGTGGTCGTACGGAGAAGTTATTGCAAGGAGATGATATATGTGCCTGGTGCGGTGCTTTTGCTGAATTTTCGAATAAGATATTAAAGCCGGATGGGGTGCTGGTGATATACGAGAGCGAGATCAGTGGTCAAACGGGGGTTTCCGTGCCTGTGATCGATAACGGAAAGGCCGGAGAAGCCTTTTTGTATGTTTTTAATCCGCTTCAAATCCGGCGGGAGCTAAAGAGTGAAGAGGTGCGCAGAACGTATGTGAAAAATAACACTCCTATTTCTGAGTGTGGCGCGATTCGGATCTATATGGGAGATTACTATTATAGTGATTTGCTGTCTGTGATGGCGGAGGAAGCACAAGGAATCGGTAAAATTGGAGTTTTAAGACTGGATGTCGATAATCTTGGTTCTACTTTTATTGGTGGATTTCAGATGATTGGGGAAGAGATTCTTTCTAAGAGAGAGCGTTATGTAACATTAAATAGAACCGCGGTGCTTTCACGTAAATTGTCCATGTTCTTTAAAGGTTATATAAATCAAATTTTACAAGGAGATGAGAGTAATTCTTTCCTAAAGGTCGATGTGGTTTATTCAGGAGGGGACGATGTGTTTTTGATCGGGGCATGGAGTGATGTGATCGATGCCGCTATGAGGATTCAGGAGGGCTTTCGGCGTTATACTGCCGGTAAGCTGTCGTTATCCGGAGGGATCGGCATCTATGATCTCAAATATCCGGTTCACCGGTCGGCGGACAGAACTGCTGAATTGGAAGCCATGGCGAAGGCGCTGCCCGGGAAAAATGCGGTGGCATTGTTTGATGCCGACCATGTGTATCCGTGGCCTGCGTTCCGGAAAGGGGTAATTGGTGAGAAATTGACATTGCTCAGGAGGTTCTTTCATGCTAAGAACCAGGAACGGGGAAATGCTTTTTTATATCGGATTCTGGAGTTCCTGAGGGGTACGGATGAAAAAATAAATATCGCGCGCTATGCCTACCTGCTGGCCACTATGAAACCGGATCCGACTGACCAGTTAAATTGGCAGATATATAGTGAGTTTTCACGATCGATGTATCAGTGGATTTTGGACGATAAGGACAGGAAGGAACTAATCACTGCGATTTATATTTTCCTATATTTTACAAGAACGAAAGAAAAGGAGGAGACGCTATGAGTGAATATCAGAGACAGAGAAATAATGGATTTCATGGAGAACACCACGATGCCTATAGCCAGAATAAGGGCAATAGGCAAAAGAGTAATTATAGTCAGAATAATGATTACAGGAAGAACAGCGACTATAGGCAGGAGCATAAAAACCTGGAATTGACAGCCGAGGAGATACCGGTGGATTATGTGGATCGGGCGGAAAGAGTAATGAGGGGGCTGGGGAAAAAGCAGCCCGGTGGGAATTATAAGTTTGAGCTGACCACATCAAAAATACGGAATATCTTTTCGCTGTCAACAGATATATATAACGTAGAGAGCAGAAGGAGGGAGCCGGAATTAAAACCGGAGAGTGTATCCGCCCTGCAAAAGATGAGGGTACGTATTCTATACGATGCAGGCAGAGAAGGAGCGGTGAAAAGTTTTGTTGAAGCGGCACATCTTCTGCAGTATATAAAAGGGATTGGCAGCGATAGGGAGAAATTTATTAATTTTGCGAATTACATGGAAGCGTTGGTGGCCTACCACAGGTTTTTGGGTGGAGATGATGCATAAGGAGGAACGAAAATGAGTGATAAAATAATCATAAAGGCAGTTCTAAAGGTTTTGACGGGATTACATATCGGAGGATCGGAGGAATATGCTGCAATTGGCGCCATAAACAGTCCGGTTATAAGGGATAAAAGAACGAATTATCCAATTATTCCAGGAAGCAGCCTGAAAGGGAAAATCAGAACTTTACTGGCCAGGTACATGGAAAAAGCAGGCATAGTCTACAGTTCTCCCAATAGTGATCCGGAAATTTTGCTACGTATGTTTGGAACTTCGCAGAAGCCTATCAGAAGAAGCCGGCTGCAGTTCGCAGACGCTTTCTTAAAGAATAAAGAGGAATTTTTACACTTGAGTGATGTGACGGAAGTGAAGGCTGAAAATACGATAGACAGAGTGACGGCAAAAGCGAAACCGAGATCGATCGAACGGGTGGTCAGCGGGGCCTTGTTCGAGGTGTGTATCGTATACAATGTAGAGGATGACGGTCAGCGGGATGAGGATCTTGAGATGCTGGCGAAAGGGATGAAGCTGCTGCAGATCGACTATCTGGGGGGCCATGGGACCAGGGGAAGCGGCCGTGTAAGCTTTGAGAATATCCGTATAGAATCAATGAATTTACAAACCGACCTGTCTGAGATCAAAAATCTGTTTATGGAAGTGGAAAATTATGAGCTTTTATCTATATAAATTACGCTTTACGGGGCCCGTTCACTTTGGCAATGGCGCTGACGCTAAGGCTCTGGAACATACGACGGTCAGTCTGTGCGCGGATACACTTTTTTCTGCGCTATGCCATAGTGCCTGCCAAAGTGATGGAGAGAATGAAATACCGGCACTGGTTCAAGGAGTGACAGACAGAAAATTGGCTTTTTCAGATCTGTTCCCTTATAAAAAGGATATCCTTTATGTACCGAAGCCTTCTCTGCCAGCGAAGTTAACATGGAACACAATGGATTCATCCAGAAGAAAACAGATGAAAGGGATAAAGTTTATTCCGGCTATGAGGCTGGATGAATTTTGGAGAGGCCTGCAGGGAGAGCAGAACTTGAATGTGGAAGAATTGGGTGCTGAATTCGGGACTCCGTGGGATGTAATTAAGGCAGCGGTCCGTAGGGAAGAAGACGCATTGCCATATATGGTAAGCGGATTTTTATTTTATGAGGATTGCGGTTTGTATGGGTTGGTCCAATATGAAAATCAGGATGATCTGGATCTGGTTCGCAGGCTGTTGAAAGATCTGGAGATGGAGGGATTGGGCGGGAAAATCAGTTCCGGTTATGGGAAATTCCGTTTGATAGAAGAAACAATCCTGGATGACAGCGCGGAGAATCGTGACAAGCAGAGGGCATTCTTTAAGAGCAGTCTGACAGCGGAGCCGGCAGGATTAAGTCTTCTGCTTACGACAGCTTTGCCGAAGGATGAGGAACTAGACAGATCGATGCAGGGAGCCTATTATACCCTTACCAGAAGAGGGGGGTATGTACTTTCGTCAAAATACAGGGACCATTTTTGCAAGAAAAAAACGCAATATTTCTTTTCCGCAGGTTCCGTTTTTATGAATCGCTTTTCGGGAGATATTTATCAAGTATTCAACGGGAAGGATCATCCGGTTTATCGATATTCCCGTCCGATTTTTATGGAGGTAAAACAATGATCCGTGAAGGATATCTGGAGAGTTATCAGATGATATTAGAAACCAGAGCACCAGTATTTGTAGGAAATGGAAAGTCCTGCAGCAAGGTGGAATATTATATGGATGCCAACAAGAGAATGGTATCCGTATTAGATGATGAAAAATTCTTTTCTTTCTTAATCGAAAGAGGGTTAGTGGAAAAGTATGAAGCGTTTATCACCAATCCGTTTAGTGGTTATTTATATAAATTTCTGTCGGAAAATTCCGTAACAGAACAGGAAGTGGCATCATTTACTCGATATACCATCCGCTGTGGGGAAGGACTGGAGGCGGGAAGATCCCTGAAAGAGATCTGGATGTTTTACAGAGATCGCTATGGCAGACCTTATATTCCCGGAAGTTCTTTAAAAGGGGCATTGCGGACTGCTCTATTGACAGGATTGCTTTTGCAGAAGAATGGGCTTCAGAAGAATGATTTAAATGCTAAAAGACTGGAACAGACCTATCTGAATACTTTGCAGGTGACGGATCATCCGGGCGACGAACAAAATAGTATTATGAGAGGATTCGCTGTATCCGACAGCGAAACGATTTCCCCGGATGATATGGTTTTATGCGGAAAATGGGATATGTCTCCCAGTGGGAATATAAAACAGATGCCTTTGGTACGGGAATGCGTCCGCACAGGAGTAAAGATCAGAAGCAGGATAACGATTGACAGAAGGATCTGGAAGGATTGGAATCTGAAATTCTTAGAACAATGTATCCAGGATTATGGAAAGCATTACAAAGATACATATTTGCCTTATTATATGAAGTATAAAGGCGGTGAATTTCCCGTGCATAATCAGATGCTGGTGGTCGGAGGAGGCTGCGGATATTTCTCTAAAAATATTGCGTATGCAGCCATGGGGAAGCACAGGCATGAACAGGCTGTGAAACTGGTCTCTTCTGTGATGAAGAGGCAGTTCCCAAAGCATTTTCACGACAAGGACGAGCTGGTGGGAATCTCCCCCAGAAATCTAAAGTGTACGTATTATAACCGTGATGTTTACCATTATGGTGTGTGTACGGTAGGATTTAAATAGAAGGAAAGCGGGGACGCAGATTTGGCGAAAAAGTTTACAGTTGAATGGGAATATAATGGCGAAGTGGATGTGAATCCCGGATATGCCTTCTATGGAATGCTGAGCAACAAGTTGGATTCGGAACTGTCGGATCTGCTGCATCAGCAGGAACGCGTAGTGATGAGTCAATATGTGAAGTATGATAACCGGACGCAGCGGGCGGTTTGGACTCTTTCCTGTTTTGATGACAGGCTGGAGCAACAGATCGAAGATATTTTAAAGGACAGGAAGGTAGATATTCGCGGTAAGGAATACCATATGGTCCAGAAAACAGAAATCTTGATTCCGGGTGAGCGGGAGATTTTTTATGAAGCGGGGATGCGTTATGGAGAGGCCAGACAATATCGGATTTATTTTCACAGCCCTGCGACATTCAAACAAAACGGAGAATATGTGCTATTTCCTACGGCGGAATTGGTCATGCAAAGCCTTATTATGCGTTGGAACAAAATATTTCCGAAGGTACCGGTAAATGATGAGGACGCGGTGAGGCAGATTTTAATTGGCACGAAGATCACGGCATATAAATTGGAGAGCAGTTATTATCCTATGAAAAATATGTTCACGAAGGGCTTCCGGGGATATATAATGATAAAATTTTATTTGCCCGAGCCGCTGAGAATTTTAGCTCAGGCATTGTTGTACTTTGGTAATTGGTGTGGGGTTGGAGCGAAGACGGCGCTGGGGATGGGAGGTGTCTGTGTTGAGCTGATTGGAGGGAAGGAGTGTGGTGCGAACCGGCAGTGAACATGAAAAGTGTGGGGGATTCGCACCTTGGAGGTTTCTAGGGGGCGAGATGTTTTTGGTGGTTTTTTGAGGGGAAATTTTGATGGGGTTTTATAGGTTCGCACTTTATATGTATGGAGATGGCTTTGGCAGCGGGTTGTTTTGGGAGGGGTTACAACTTACGCTCCGCAAGGAGATGGAAACACATCCGGCAACCTTGTTGACCGCCGAAAAGATCAGTTACAACTTACGCTCCGCAAGGAGATGGAAACCTTAACTCTATATTAATATTACCATATATTTTCGTTACAACTTACGCTCCGCAAGGAGATGGAAACTTATCCCGGTCATAGATATCATTCAGGCCGCCTGTTACAACTTACGCTCCGCAAGGAGATGGAAACTGACAGCCTCTCACTATCAGGATCAATTATTAGGTTACAACTTACGCTCCGCAAGGAGATGGAAACGTGTTTGGCTGCTCATTCTCCAACATCGCATCAGTTACAACTTACGCTCCGCAAGGAGATGGAAACCATTTACTTTCCCATTTTGAAAGAGAGACCAACGTTACAACTTACGCTCCGCAAGGAGATGGAAACATCGTAGTTAGCTCCGGTATACACCTGTTCAATGGTTACAACTTACGCTCTGCAAGGAGATGGAAACTGCAATTCCCAAAGTTGATCGCTTGTATTCATAATCGTTACAACTTACGCTCCGCAAGGAGATGGAAACCTCGTCCAACTGTGTTTTTGCCCGTCTAGTAATCGTTACAACTTACGCTCCGCAAGGAGATGGAAACCCGGAATAGTAGCACCACAAATCACCGTTCCGGCGTTACAACTTACGCTCCGCAAGGAGATGGAAATTGTGTAATTCCTAACTGGCTATATAGTATACTCATTCCAACCTGCGCTCCGCAAGGAGATACAACATGTCCGCATTCAAAAATATTACTTCTATACGCGCCTAATTTTTAAGTAGAGAAAATACTGAAAGAAGGATAACAATGAAAAAATACATCTTATTCTCAGCAGTAAGCGGCACCGATCCCATTGCAAGGAATAGTGACGGTCCACTATTACATATTTGTCGAAAATATAAACCGGCTGTAATTTATCTATATTTATCGAAAGAAATGCTGGAATTACACAGAAGAGATGATCGATATTGCCGGAGCCTGAACAGATTAGGCGAGACATTAGGATATACGTTCAAGATTGAAATTATCGAAAGGCCTGATTTAGACAATCCCCATGTATTTGACATCTTCTATCACGAATTCCGCAGCATACTAAGTGAGATAAGCGATAAATACAAAGGAGAGGATTTCGAGCTGCTATTAAACGTTTCTTCGGGAACACCTGCGATGGATGCAGCTTTACAGACCCTGGCTGCCTTTAGTGATAGTAAATATCGTCCGATTCAAGTACCCTCTCCCGCAAACGGAGGAAATTTTAATAAAGAATTTGATTTTGAGGAGAGGTGGGTCACTAATAAAGATAACCAAGAAAATTTTAATGACCGGTGTGTGGTTTCGGAACATCTGAATCTGGCAGAAGAGATCAGATATGGTATTATTCGTGGACATCTGGAGGTTTACGATTATACTGCGGCAAACAATGTTGCAAAAAACTGTAATCATCTGTCAAAAATATCATTAGCGATGCTGGAAGCTTCAGAAAAGAGATTCCGTTTGGAACTGGATGAAGTCTGGGCCTTACAAAAGCAATATGAGTTTAATTTTATGCCTAGATTAGATACAGTATATCAAATGAATATAGAATATCTTTTAACGTTGGATATTAAACGTAAACGCAAGGAATATGTCGATTTCATAAGAGGTGTTACGCCGATCATTATAGATGTATTAGAGAGTTATTTATCCAATATCTTAGATATCAGGATAAAAGACTATTGTGAAAAATCTAAAAGTGGAAAAGTATATATCACCAGGAAGAAACTGGGGCAAACGAAAAAGGGCAGGGATATTTTAGAAAAGCTGGAGAATGGTTTTTCAATAGGATCTGGAAAGGGATATAACGAAAACTTACCGTATTCATCGGTACATCTGAAAATTCTTATTGAGAGTTATGGAAGTGATAAAAACGTTTTTTCCATGGTGAAAGAATTGAGAAGAGTTGAGCAAAATGTCCGTAATTTTGCAGCACATGTAATCATTTGTCTAACTGAGGATATAATTACAAAAGAATGTGGGAAATCCCCGGCTGATATCATGGAGACTTTATGGAAATTAGCCAGAAAAGCCGGTATTTATCAAAATGAGTCTATCCAATCATCATATGATAATATGAATGAACTGATAATAAATCAATTGTATTCCGGTACAGAAAATAGTCTTTAGTGCCAACGTTGTTATCACAACATAATTTATTGCATTAAATGGAAAAAGCATTTGTATTCGTGCTTGCATATTGCTATAATATATCCGTTGCAGTGCTTAAAAACGAATGTGTAACTGTACTTTCGCCCTACATACTAATTTCTATCATACAGACAACGGAGGTAACTATGAAAACCCAAGACAAAGAGAAGCTGCAAGAGCGCATCCGGCAGTGTGATGAGCATATCATAGAAGCCCTGAATCAAAGGATGAAGCTGACCAGAGAACTGACAGATTTCGATATAAAGCATCATCAGCCCTTGCTGGGACCTGGAACAGACCAGGATAAAATCATGAAGAAATCTCAGGATGACAGTATGGATGAAGAGGCGGACGGAGAATTGTACGGAGAATTAAAGAGGGACCTGGGCGGTCAGATCGATCGCCTTCTTCGCGGCTGCGCTGATGAATCAATCATCCGTAATATCTATCAGACAATAATTGAAAGTGCCGATAAAGTCCGCGCACAGTCCTTGTTCTCCTGTAATATCCTGCTGGTGGGTTTCATGGGAACCGGGAAGAGCACGATCTCATCCTATCTGGTGAAAACGCTCGGGGTAGAGGAGGCAGATACGGACCGCCTGATCGAGCAAAGAGAGGGCAGGAGCATTGCCAATATTTTCGAAACAGACGGCGAAGCCTATTTCCGCCGCTGTGAAACCCAGCTGCTGGCAGAGCTTCAGAGACGGAAGAATCTGATCATATCCTGCGGCGGAGGTATGGTGCTTCAGGATGAGAATATCCGCCTGATGAAAGAAAACGGGAAAATCGTACTTCTGACGGCCAGGCCCGAAACGATCTACGAACGGGTCAAGGACAGCCGGGAACGCCCGATTCTGAATCATAATATGAATGTGGAATTTATCGCCGGGCTTTTGGAAAAACGGCGGCCGAAATACCTGAAAGCGGCAGATATTATCATCGCGACAGACGGAAGAGATGTGCCGGATATCTGTGAAGAGCTGATCGAAAAAGTCGCGGGAAGTGCGAAATAAGCTTTCACTTACCAGAAAATTCCTGTATGATAAAAACAGGAAGCCAAATAGCTGGATGTCAATGATTCTGTTTTAAGGGAGGGTTATGATGAAAAAAGCAAGAAAGATCCTGTCACTCATTCTGTGCCTGCTCATGATCATTACTGCTGCCGCGGGCTGCGGAAAAAAGGAAGAAGCGCCTGCCGGGCCGGCGGAACCGGCGGCTACGGAGGCGCCCGAAACACCGCCGGCTAAGGCTGCCGCTCCGGTGGACAGCTCGGTACCGGCAGAACCGGAACAGACTCCGGTGGAAGAAAAAGGGGTGCTTTTGATGGCTACGACTACCAGCACCGATGATACGGGGCTGCTGGATTACCTGAAGCCCATATTTCTTGCGGATACCGGCTGGGATCTGCAGTGGGACGCGGTCGGTACGGGAGAAGCCCTGAAAATGGGCGAGAACGGAGATGTGGCCGTAGTTTTGGTACATGCCAAGGCCAGCGAGGAAGAATTTGTGGCAGCGGGTTACGGGGTGGAGCGTTTTCCGGTGATGTACAATGATTTTATCGTGGCGGGGCCGGCTGAGCCGATCGCGCATACAGATAATATAGAAGCTGTTTTCTCGCAGATCATCAAAGACCAGCTTCCTTTTGTCTCCCGGGGAGACGATTCCGGCACAGATAAGAAAGAAAAACAAATATGGAAGAAGCTGGCCCTTGATCCGGCCAAGGACCCGGAATATGTGGAATCCGGACAGGGCATGGGCGCTACGCTGACGATGGCGGATGAGAGGGAGGCTTACTGCCTGACAGACCGGGGAACGTATCTGAAGATGAAGAAGGATGCCACGGTACCGCTGGAGCTGGAGATCGTCTGTGAGGGGGATTCCAGCCTGCTGAATCAGTACGGGGTGATCGCGGTGAATCCGGATAAATATCCTGATATCAATAACGTGGGAGCCAATGATTTCATCGACTGGATCTGCTCTGAAAAGGTGCAGCAGCTAATCGGCGAATACGGTGTGGAAGAATACGGGCAGGCGCTCTTTGTGCCCAATGCCGGAACCGATTCATAAAATACGAAGATGCATAGCGCCGTATCCGCGTAGGACCAAGGTCTTCCGGCGGATGCGGTGCTGTTTTCATTTCACAGGAAAGGGGCCGGGAATGAACGCGATTGAACA
This sequence comes from Diplocloster hominis, assembly GCF_032380655.1. Taxonomy (NCBI): domain Bacteria; kingdom Bacillati; phylum Bacillota; class Clostridia; order Lachnospirales; family Lachnospiraceae; genus Diplocloster; species Diplocloster hominis. The sequence continues at coordinate 180,271 of NZ_JAWDIY010000002.1, forward strand.
ATGGATCAATGAGACATTTTCCAATGTAGGGGTATTAAGCTCTATAAAGGTGACGTTTCAGATGGCGGTCTGTTCCACCGTGATTTCCGCTCTGTTGGGAATCCCGCTGGGACTGCTGCTGGAGAAACACCATTTTCCAGGCAGGCGTATTGCGGTGCGGGTGAACAGGACCTTGATGGGAGTGCCGCCGGTGGTGATCGGCCTGCTGGTCTATATGCTTTTGATGCGGCGGGGACCATTGGGGGCGTTCCGCTGGCTGTTTACGATCAAGGGTATGGTGCTGGCGCAGACTCTCATCATCACACCGATTATATGCGGGATGGTCTATTCTTACGCGGTGCGCACTGCGCCCGCCATCCGCAGCTTTGCCGTTACGATGGGAGCAAATCCAATGCAGACGAACCGGCTGATGCTCCGGGAGATGAAAAATGAAATCTATTTTGCCATTCTCTCAGGCTTCGGGCGTTCTATCAGTGAAGTGGGAGCGGTTATGCTGGTGGGAGGAAATATCAAGGGAAATACCCGTACCATGACTACGGCCATTTCTCTGCTGAAAAGCCAGGGAATCTTTACGGAGGGAGTGGCCCTGGGGCTGATCCTATTACTGATGGCTTTTCTCCTGCAGTGCCTGGCGGACTTTTTCCGAAAGGAGGAAATACCCGTTGAAAATGATTGATATCCAAAAGAGGGTCGGGGATTTCTGCCTTCGGATTCCGGAACTGCGGCTGGAAGGCGGGTGTATTCACGGGCTGATCGGCGGAAACGGCTGTGGGAAAACCACGCTGGCGAAACTGATGATGGGAATCCTGACACCGGATTCCGGGCGGATCGACAGGGAGGGCCTGACCGGAAGGGAGATTACCATGACCGCCCAGAGACCCTATCTGATGCATGCCAGTGTCTATGAGAATGCGGCGTATCCGCTGAAACTTCGGGGGATGAAGCCCAAAGAGGCAGATATCAGGCCGTGGCTTACCCGCTGCGGGCTGTGGGAGAAGAAAGACCAGTACGCGGGCAGTCTGTCCGGAGGGGAACGGCAGAAATTGTCCATGATCCGTGCCATGATCTTTCGGCCGAAGCTGATTATTGTGGATGAAACCCTATCGAATCTGGACCCGGACAGTGTGGAGCTGTTCGAGCAGTGGATCAGGGAGATCCAGGAACAGTCCGCCGTCACCTGGGTGATGATCAGCCATCAGCTTTCCCATATATACCGTATGTGTGATCAGATTCACTTTCTGTCGCAGGGGGAGCTGGCCGTCAGCGGCCCTGCCCGGGAAGTGATTCGCAGCTGCGGGGAAGAAAGGCTTCGGGCTTTTTTAGACAGGGAACTATTAAAAGTGCATGATGGAAAAGGAAATGGATGAACAAAAAGCTGTTCCCCCATAAACCTATATGTGCTGTAACATGCACACTTGGAGGTAAAGATGAAGTTGCTGAGAGTGGATACATTGGAAGAGGCGATGGAGAAGCTGCTCCGGGCGGCTGAAAAGCTGCCGCTTAAGACGCATCGGGTCCGGACAGGGGAAGCGCTGGGAAGTATTCTGGCCGGGGATATGGTAAGTACAGAGAATATCCCGGGGTTCCGGCGTTCCACGGTGGATGGATATGCTGTGCTGGCACAGGATACACAGGGGGCGGCGGAAACTCTTCCGGTTTTTTTGGAATTGACGGAGGAAGTGAGCGCAGGACAAGTTCCCGGGCATCGGTTACATAGCGGTCAGTGTGCCTATGTTCCCACCGGAGGTATGATTCCGGAGGGAGCGGATGCCATGGTGATGATCGAATATTGTGAACCTTTCGGCACAGGACAGATCGCGGTAGGGCAGTCGGTATCCCCGGGAAAAGATGTGGTGCCCGTGGGGGATGATATCCGCATCGGGAATGTTTTTATCAAAAAAGGAACTAAAATCCGTGCCCAGGAGATCGGGGGGCTTTTGGCGGCAGGAATCGAAGAGATTCCGGTATTCGCCCCGTTTCGGGTTACGGTTTTATCCACAGGTGATGAACTGGTGGAGCCGGGAATTATGCCTGGTCCCGGACAGATGCGGGATATCAATACGGGGGTGCTGAAAACGCTGGCCTGCCAGTATGGCTGCGATGTGATTCGTACCGGCCTTTTGCAGGATGACAGAGAGCAGTTCTTACAGACGGTAAATGCTGCCATGCGGGACAGTGATCTGGTGCTGCTCTCCGGTGGCAGCTCACAGGGAAATAAGGATTTTACCGCTGAGGTGATCGACCGGCTTGCAAAGCCGGGAGTATTTACCCACGGACTGGCGTTAAAACCGGGAAAACCGACCATCCTGGGATATGATGAGCGCAGCCGTACGGTTCTGGCCGGGCTGCCGGGACACCCTGCGGCTGCAATGCTTGTATTTGTCCTGCTGTTCGGGCGGATGTTTAAGAAACTCCGGGGGGAAAGACAAACGGTCTGTATCCCGGCGCAGATGGAATGCAATGTGCCGGGAGCGCCGGGGAGGGAGACCTGCCAGCTGGTACGGCTGCTGCCCGGTGAGGACGGATACCTGGCCAGGCCGGTGTTTGGAAAGTCGGGATTGATCACCACACTGACGGAAGCGGACGGTTATACGATGATACCGGTTAACCGGGAAGGACTGTGTACTGGGGAAAGGGTCCGCGTGTGGATGTTATAGAGATAACGGGGCTGCTTTGCATCTTATAATACTTTACAGGGCAGTTGGGAAAGGATAGAAGCAAGATGGAGAAACGGAATCTGTATCTGAATAATACTCCGGCAGAAGAAGCGGTCCGGATCTATCGGAAGGCACTGGAAGCGGTCATCCGCGTCAGTTATGAGAGGATACCGGTAACGGAAGCGCTGAACCGGGTGACGAAGTCGGCAGTTTATGCAAAATATTGTTCTCCTCTTTACAATTCGGCAGCCATGGACGGAGTCGCTGTCATGGCAAAGACCACGAACCATGCCTCCGAGCGGGAACCCACAGAGCTGGTGATCGGCGAGGACTGTCAGATGATCGATACCGGTGATCCGATCAGGCCCCCATACAACGCGGTGATTATGGCGGAGGAGCTGGTGGAGACGGAGGACCCGGCTGTCGTCCGGGTTCTGGCGTCCGCCGCGCCGTGGCAGCATGTGCGGCCCATCGGGGAGGATATCGTGGCCGGCGAAATGATTCTGCCCGGAGGACACAGGATTCGTCCGATTGATATCGGCGTATTGCTTGCAGGAGGGATTGTGGACGTGGAGGTAATCCGGCGGCCGCTGGTAGCGGTGATCCCTACCGGTTCTGAGATGATTGAACCTGGACGGCAGCCGCGGGAGGGTGAGATCATCGAGTCAAATTCCCGGATGTTTGAGAATATGGTGACAGAGCAGGAGGGAGTGCCCCGCCGTCTGCCGCCCGTTCCTGATGATTATGAGCTGCTTCGGCAGGCGGTCCATACGGCTGTACAGGACCATGATATGGTGCTGGTGAATGCCGGGTCCAGCGCGGGGACGGAGGATTATACCGTGCATGTGTTAAGAGAGCTGGGGCAGGTGATCGTTCATGGCGTGGCGATAAAACCAGGAAAGCCGGTGATACTGGCTGTTGTGGACGGGAAACCGGTAATCGGGCTTCCGGGCTACCCGGTGTCCGCCTTCATCGGCTTTCAGAATTTTGTGATACCGGTGATGGATCTTTTCTTAGACCGGAACCGGCAGCCGGTAGCCTGTGCCGAAGCGGTGCTGTCGAGACGCCTGATCTCCAGCCTGAAATATAAAGAGTATGTCAGGGTTAAGATTGGAAAGGTGGATGAGAAGCTGATCGCCGCACCGCTGGCCAGGGGCGCGGGCGCGGCCATGTCCCTGGTGAGGGCGGATGGTTTTTGTGTCATCGGCCAGAACAGCGAAGGCGTGGAGGCAGGAGAAACGGTGCAGGTGGAGTTATTCCGAAGCCTGTCAGAAATCGAACATACGGTGATGGTGATCGGAAGCCATGACCTGCTGCTGGATGTCCTGGCGGACCTGATGCCGAATTTGCATCCGCATATGTTTTTGAGCAGCACCCATGTAGGGAGTATGGGCGGCCTCATGGCACTGCTCCGGGGGGAAGCCCATGTGGCTCCGGTCCATCTGCTGGATCAGAAGACCGGTGTATATAACATCCCGTACCTGGAAGAACTTTTTCACGAACCGGTTCTGCTGATCAAGGGTGTGAAACGGATTCAGGGATTGATCGTCAAAAAGGGAAATCCTCTGAAGATCAGGGGAATCAGTGATCTGCCGGGCCATCGGTACGTGAACCGGCAGAGGGGGGCCGGAACCAGAATTCTGTTTGACTATCTTCTGAGTGAAAATGGGCTTACGCCGGAGGAAATAGACGGATACTCCCATGAGGCATCAACCCATATGGCCGTAGCGGCTCTGGTGAGCAGCGACGGGGCAGACGCCGGGATGGGGATTCAGTCGGCCGCGAAGGCCATGGATCTGGATTTCCTTCCGATCGGAGCGGAGGAATACGACTTTGCGCTCTACCCGAAGGCTCTGGAACTTCCGCATATACAGGCATTCCTGGATGTGCTGACAAGTAAAGCATTCCGGATGAAGCTTAAAGAGCTGGGAGGATATGATACTTTCGGAACCGGGGAGCAGATTCTGATTCATGGGTTTGATAAACAGCCGGATAAATAACATGATATATCCATTGAGCAGAGTCGGGTTACGTGCTATAATTTACCAATGATTGGAAAAATAAGGCCGGCAAAGTAAATGAACAAAGTAATGCTAACAAAGTTTAAAGCTGTTAAAGGAAAACAGATGGAGGGAAACACACATGAACCCGGTTATCATACGCAATGTCAGAATCGGAGAGGGTATACCGAAGATCTGCGTGCCCATTGCAGGCGCGACGGAGAAAGAGATCATAGATCAGGCGGCGGAGCTGCCCGGCCTGCCGGTAGATATCGTGGAATGGCGTGCGGACTGGTTTGCCGATGTATTTGATTTTGAACGGGTGAACGAAGTTTTGGAAAAGTTAAGAGAGGCAGCAGGTGATCTGCCGCTTCTATTTACATTCCGCACGGCTCTGGAAGGCGGGGAAAAGTCGATCACAGCTGCTGAGTACACGGAACTTGTGGTCAGGGCGAGCGGGACAGGACTGATTGATCTGGTTGATATAGAGTATTTTACTGTGGGGGAGGACTTGCACAAGTGTCTGAAGGCAGCCCATGAATCCGGAGTAAGGGCCATCGTGTCGAGTCACGATTTCCAGGAGACTCCTTCAAAGGAAGAGATGCTGGCCCGACTTCGGGGAATGCAGGAGGCAGGTGCGGATATCCCCAAACTGGCCGTTATGCCCCGGAACAGACGGGATGTACTGAACCTGCTGGATGCGACGCAGGAGATGGTCACCGGGTATGCAGACCGCCCGATCATTACCATGTCCATGGGCGTAAGAGGGCTGATCAGCCGGCTGTGCGGGGAGGAATTCGGCTCCAGTGTGACCTTTGGATCAGCGAAACAGGCCTCCGCGCCAGGACAGATCCCAGTATCGGAATTGGTAACCGTTCTTAGGACGATACATGAGAATCTATCGTGAAATAGCAGTAACGCTCAAAATAACCTTGCTGAATTTTCAAAGCATCTTACGGAAGTGGAGTGGTATATATGCCTGATCGGGAAATGATCTTAAAACAACTGCACGCCCAGATCCATGTCAACGGCCATATTATCGGTGTCGCCACCGGAAGCGGAATGACGTCCAAATACACGGTGCTGGGAGGGGCGGACCTGATCCTGGCCTTGAGTGCGGGGAGGTTCCGGCAGATGGGCAGAAGCTCCCTGTGCTGTTTTCTTTGTTATGGCAACAGCAATGATATCGTTATGGAATTCGCCACCCGGGAACTTCTGCCGGTGATACCGGATACCCCGGTTATATTTGGAATCAATGCCAGTGACCCGGCCATCCACCTCTACGATTACATATCAAAAATCAAAGAGCTTGGCTTCGCTGGTATAAACAACTTCCCCACCGTGGGCCTGATCGACGGTCATTTCCGGGAAGCACTGGAGGAAGAGCAGGTCACCTATGACCGGGAGGTGGAGGCGATCCGGATCGCCCGGTTTTTGGACTTGCTGACCATCGCCTATGTATTTGACGAGGAGCAGGCCAGGAAGATGCTGGATGCCGGAGCGGATATCATCTGTGCGCATCTGGGACTGACCACAGGAGGCGTGCTGGGGCCCAAAAAAGTCGTATCCCTGGAACAGTCCGCCATGCTGGCCAGAAGAATCTTTGATGTGTGCAAAGGCAGGACGGATGTGATCAAGGTCGTCTACGGCGGACCGATTAAAACCCCCATTGATATGCAGTATATCTATGAAACAACTGATTGTCAGGGGTTCATAGGAGGATCTTCATTTGAAAGAATTCCGGCGGAAAAGGCTATTCTGAATGTAACCCGGGCTTATAAGACCTCCGGCAGTCTGGACGAGGACAATGTGGTATATAAAGTACTCATGGGAAATGGACGGAATTATGATTACATAAATTATGTCAAACAGTTTATTCAGGAAAATTACCGGAGCCAGATTCATCTTGGGGATCTGGCGATGGCGGCCCATATCTCCGCTTCTTATCTGAGCACTCTGTTCAAAAAAGAGGAGGGGATGAGTTTCAGTGAATACCTGGTGCGGTTCCGAATGGACCGTGCTGCAGAATTTATGGAGGATACGGGAATTCCGTTTGTCGAAGTGGCTAATATGGTTGGATATACAGACTATGCCCAGTTCTGCAAGATGTTTAAAAAGTACAAGGGCGTTTCTCCGACGGATTTTCGGAAATCTAATATAAACACAAAAAATATCTGATGAATACGGGAGAAAAACCAATATAACCACATAAGATACAAATATAACCACATTTACTAATGAAGAGGGAAACAGTAAAATGTACTTATCAAACATTTACTGTTTCTTTTATTTTTTCATAGGAAGTGCTCCTATGAAATAAAAAACTTTTACAAAGGGACACAACCTGTTCCATAAAACCAAATACAAAGAAAGAGACAGTGGATTCCACAATAGGAATTCTGAGAGATCCGGCCGGATCAGAAAATGCAGGAAAGATAAGTGTCACATGGAAAAGCAGCAGAACAACGGAATCAGTCAGGCAACCGTACAAGTTGGGCAATGATACAACCTGAGCAATGGTATAAGTTGCCGAATAACAGAATGAAAGGAGGAAGGTATTTGAAAACAATAGCAGTAGCAGGAACCTTTGATACAAAAGGGGAAGAATTTGCTTATGTGAAGGATTTGATCGAGAGCATAGGATTGAAGGCCTATATGATACATACAGGGGTATTCGAACCGGCATTTACGCCGGATGTCTCCAATCAGGAGCTGGCGGCAGCGGCAGGGGAGAAGATAGAAGACGTTGTAGCCAGAAAAGACAGGGCCTGGGCCATGGAAGTGCTGTCCAAAGGGATGGAAAAGCTTCTGCCAGGACTTTACGATGAGGGAAAGTTTGATGGAATATTATCCTTCGGAGGTTCCGGAGGAACGGCGCTGGTGACGCCGGCTATGCAGGCGCTGCCCATCGGTGTGCCGAAGGTGATGGTATCCACCATGGCTTCCGGGAACACGCAGCAGTATGTGGGGACCAGCGATATCGTCATGATGCCGTCGATCGTGGACGTGTCGGGATTGAACAGTATTTCGGTGAAAATATTTACCAATGCCGTATTCGCCATCGCCGGAATGGTGAGCTTTGAAAATAAGAAAACAGTACCGGAAAAGCCATTGATCGCAGCTACCATGTTCGGAGTGACGACACCTTGCATTACCCATGCGAGGGAATATCTGGAGAAACGCGGGTATGAGGTGCTGGTGTTCCATGCCACAGGAATCGGAGGGCGCTCCATGGAAATGCTGATCCGCGCCGGATTCATCAAGGGCGTGCTGGACCTGACCACAACGGAGTGGTGCGACGAACTGATCGGAGGTGTCCTGAACGCAGGCCCTCACCGCAGCGAAGCGGCTTCCCTGTGCAGGATTCCCCAGGTGGTATCGGTGGGAGCCATGGATATGGTAAATTTCGGGCCCTACGACACGGTTCCGGAGAAATTCGCGGGCCGGAATCTCTATAAGCACAATCCGATGGTCACGCTGATGCGCACCACCGAGGAGGAAAATGCCCGGATCGGCGAAAAGCTGGCGGAGAAACTGAACATGGCCTCGGAAAAAACAGTGCTGATGCTTCCGCTGAAAGGGGTATCCGCGATAGACATGGAAGGCGGGGCCTTCTATGGGCCTTCGGAAGACCAGGTGTTGTTCAACACCTTAAAGAGTAAAGTAAACACAGAAGTTGTGGAAATTGAGGAAATGGACTGCAATATCAATGATCCTGCGTTTGCCGAAGCGGCAGCAGAGAAATTAATAGAAATGATGAAATAGGAGGATATGTAAAATGAACACAATGTCAAGAACGGAGATCTTAGCAAAATTCAAACAGGAAACAGCTAATGGTAAAATTCTGGTAGGTGTAGGCGCCGGCACCGGTATCACCGCCAAGAGCAGTGAAGCAGGCGGAGCTGATATGCTGATCATCTATAATTCCGGGCGCTTCCGGATGGCAGGCAGAGGATCCCTATCCGGACTGTTATCCTACGGCGACGCGAACCAGATCGTTGTGGAGATGGGGTCTGAAGTGCTCCCGGTAGTTAAGAATACACCGGTACTGGCCGGCGTGTGCGGAACCGACCCGTTCCGTGTGATGGATGTATATTTGAAACAGCTTAAGGATATGGGATTTAACGGCGTGCAGAATTTCCCTACCGTAGGGTTGATCGACGGCGTGTTCCGCCAGAACCTGGAAGAAACCGGTATGGGTTATGGCCTGGAAGTGGATATGATCCGCAAGGCTCATGAGCTGGATATGCTGACCTGCCCCTACGTATTCGATCCGGACCAGGCGAAAGCCATGGCGGAAGCAGGAGCCGACATTCTGGTTGCCCATATGGGACTGACTACCAAGGGAACCATCGGCGCGCAGACCGCCCTCACACTGGATGACTGTGTGGTGAAAATCAAAGCGATCATCGAAGGCGGAAGAAGCGTTAATCCGGATGTTATGGTCATCTGCCACGGCGGACCGATCGCGGAGCCGGAAGATGCGCAGTATGTCATCGAGAGAATTCCGGAAATCGACGGATTCTTCGGAGCGTCCAGTATCGAACGGTTTGCTGCTGAGAGAGGTATTAAAGCGCAGACAGAAGCTTTCAAGGATGTTCATAGATAAATACGAGAAGGGTGCGCTTTTGAAAAAGCTTTTGCCATATAGCATTACACTATGGTCAAAAGCTTTTTCATGCAATACCAGTATGTTTCTATTGCATGAAAAAGCTTCAAGGTATACCTGTATGCCTTAAAAACAAGGCAAATGAAAGAACCATGATTAGGGTTCGCCCCTTATGGGGAATTTTACTGGCAGATTTCTATATTTGAAAGCGAGGATTGGGGAATGAACAAAAAATCTATACCGTATGGACAGATTATAAAATGGGTGATTGCGATCGGGGTTCCGGCACTTTTGTATTTCATCATTCCGCAGTCAGATGCGGTCACACCGGAGATGAGGAAATTTTTCGTCGTTACGGCGTGGGCGATTCTGACCTGGGCTTTGAACCTGATGCCTGTCTATATCTCCGGGCTGCTGCTGACGATCGGGGCTATTCTATGGGGTGTGGCACCGGCGGCAGTGGTACTTTCGCCCTGGACAGGGTCTGTTGTGTGGCTGTCCCTGGGAGGCCTGACATTATCCGTTATATTTGAAAAAAGCGGGCTGATGCAGAGAATTGCATATTTTTTCATCGTTAAGACCGGAGGCTCTTACAAAGGTATCGTCACGGGAATCGTCCTGTCAGGCGTGATCGTTGCGTTACTGGTGCCGAATATGACCGGCCGTGTGGCTTTGTACTGCGCCCTCTGCTATGGTATCTATCATGCCCTGAAAATAAAGAACAACAGTAATACCGGAGCCGGTATTATGTTCGCAGGCTTTGTAGCCGCGATCGCTCCGGCCTGGCTGTACTTATCCGCCAGTGAGAATCTTCAGCTGGTCAACTCCTACTTAAAAGAAACCGGTCACGCGGTAAGCTGGATGGAATATTTCATCAGCAACTTCCCGGTCATGCTGATCTGGACCCTTGTCCTGCTGGTTATGGTACGGATTCTGTTCAAACAGGATGTGCAGATCGACGGGAAAGAGTATTTTGTAGAAAAATATAAAGAACTCGGAAAAATGAAGCCCAAAGAGATCAAATTCCTGGTTGTCCTGGTATTGCTTGTTATCGCTATGATATTTACCAATATCGATGCCGGATGGCTGTTCTCCCTGGCGGTGATCGCCTGCTATCTGCCGGGTGTGCAGGTGGCTGAAGTGGAAGATCTGAAGTCTGTGAATTTCCCGATGGTATTCTTCGTGGCCGCGACCATGTCCATCGGAAGCATGTCCAACGCTGTCGGTGTCGCGGATCTGGTCAGCAGCATCGTGATGCCGCTTTTACAAAATGTAGGAAACCTGGGAATGACTGCGTTTGCATGGCTGACCGGTGTGGTCACAGACATGATGATGACGCCGCTGGCCGGTATGGCGGCATTTTCACCGCTGTTTATCGACATCGCTTCCAAACTCGGTTTGAGCATCGTAGGTACGACGTTCAGCTTTGTATGGGGCGTGGAACAGCTGTTCTTCCCCTATGAGTGGGCATTGTTCCTGATCCTGTTCAGCTACGATGTATTCGATATGAAGAAGGCGATCAAATTCTGTACGACCCGTACGGTTTTGAGCATTATATTCCTGATCCTTATCATATTCCCTTACTGGTCGCTGACCGGATTCTTGAAGTAACTGGTATTGATACGGCAGGTCCTCTGACAAAGGGGATTCTGCCTGCATGTATACCGCAGAAAACTGCGGGACTGGAGGAAAACAATGGACGCGCAAACAATAAAATATGAAAAAAAAGAACATCTGATCACTAAGCAGAACAAGGCAGAGCAGGAGATACTGGCGGAGTTTGAACAGGGAAATTATACTCTGAAATCCCCTCTGGTTAAACTGAACCCCTATCTGATCTCTCCGTTAACTGCCCTGGTCTTATTCCGCACAGAAGTAAAGCAGGAGGTTACTCTGACGGTAAGGGGCAAAGAGTCCGCAGGAAATATTTCCCATACATTTCCGCGCAATACGGTACATATCCTGCCGGTATATGGGTTATACGGGGACTATGAGAATACGGTGGAACTTAAGACATCAGGGGGCGAGACCAGCCTGATCAAGATCCGCACCAGCCCCCTGGCTCCGGAGGTACCGGTGCCCACCTTCTGCAAAGAAAATAAAGAGCATATGGGTGACAATTTTATCTTCCTGACGCAGACTTCCAAAGCGGATGCGCTGGCCTGTGATTACCGGGGGGATGTCCGCTGGTATCTTACTGTGAACGTATCTTTTGACATGAAGCGGCTGGCCAACGGACATCTGCTGGTGGGAACCGACCGTCTGATCCGTCTGCCCTATTACGTCAGCGGTGTTTACGAGATGGGGGTTCATGGCAAGATCTACCGGGAATACCGTGTACCGGGCGGTTATCATCACGACACATTTGAGATGGAAGACGGCAATATTCTAATGCTGACCCAGGCACCGGATGCGGAAACGGTGGAGGACGTACTGGCGCTGGTAGACCGCAGGACAGGTAAGATTATCCGTACCTGGGATTATAAAAAGCTGCTGCCCTACCAGTGTGCCGCTACCTATTCCGGTTCCGGTTCCGCCCACGACTGGTTCCATAATAACGCCGTGTGGTATGATAAAAAAACCGACTCTGTCACGCTGTCGGGGCGGCATCAGGATGCGGTCATCAATATCGACTATGTGAGCGGGGAACTGAACTGGGTGCTCGGTGACCCGACCGGCTGGCCGGAGGATTTTGTAAATCGTTACTTTTTCACACCGGTAGGGGAACCATTTGAATGGTCCTATGAACAGCACGGCGTTCTGGTCTGCCCGGACGGGGACATCATGATGTTCGATAATGGTCATTACCGCTCGAAGATTAAGGAACAGTATGCCAAAGCGGCCGACAGCTATTCCCGGGGTGTCCGTTACCAGATCGACACACAAGCGCGCAAGGTCCGCCAGGTCTGGCAGTATGGAAAAGAGCGGGGAGCGGATTTCTTTTCCCCTTATATCTGCAATGTGGAGTATTATGGGGAAGGTCGGTATATGGTACATTCCGGAGGAATCGCGTACAAGGACGGAGAACCTCTGGAGGGTCTGGGCAGTATGGACGGCACGGGGCCGGACTGCAGCCTGAATTCCATCACCTGTGAGATCGTAAATGATGAGGTGGTCTATGAACTGCATGTTCCGTCCAATGTATTCCGGGCCGAGAAACTGCCGGCTTATTACGCCGGAGAAGTGATGGAGCTGGGAGCCGGACGGGTATGCGGCACCATGAGCGTTACCGGGGAATTCGACACCGAGGTGCCGGCACAGGCTGCCGCAGAAGCAGTACCGGATCACTATGAAGCTTCCCTTACGGAAGAAGAGGACCGGATCCTGTTCAATGCCACATATGAAAAAGGACAGCTGGCCATGCTGCTGCTGACGGGTGAGGATGACCGTGTCCATCGCTATTACATCAACACGTCGGCATCTAAGAATTTCGAAGCAATGTGTGTCGGAACGTTCCTGAAAAACAATCCCCGGAATGTGGATCTGTTTATCAACAAGAAGGGGCTCGGCGGGAAATTCCGCGTGCAGCTATTGGTAGATGAGTACATTTACGAGACAGGGATTACATTAGATTTTTGATACGGAACAGACTGGTTCTATTGAAATGTGATATATGGGAAAACGGCTGTTTTGAAGAAGCGGCGGCTTTGAAGAAAGTTCAAAGCCGCCGGTTTTTGACCCTTGAAGCGGTATGGGGCATGTGCTATGATGCTAACATAAATGAGAGAAAGGGGTGATCACGTGGATTATCAATCCCTGACAGATACCGCCGTACTGGCCGGTGAGATCATGTTAAAAAATAATGCGGAGACTTACCGCTGTGAAGAGACGATTACCCATATGCTGGAAGCGCAAAAGCCTGCCAGGGTGGAAGCGGTCGTGCTGACTACCTCCATTTTGGTGACGGCTTCCGACCGGGACATGCATCCCATTACTGTCGTACGCAGGATTAAGAACAGAGATACGAATCTGAACCGGATCTGCCGGGTGAATGAGATATCCCGGCGTTTCTGTTCCGGTGCCCTGACACTGGAAGAGACCAGGGAAGAGCTGATGTCCGTATCCCGGGAGAAGATCTACCGTCCCCATCTTGTCAATCTGTGTCTGGTACTGGTGTCCATCTTCTATACGATGCTGCTGGGCGGACACGCCGTCGACTGTCTGAACGCGGCAGTGTGCGGTATCCTGATGGCAGCCTTGACCTATGCCGGCAACCGGATCGGTCTGAGACCGTTTATCCGTGACTTCTGTATCTGTGCGTCCATCGCGGTCTGTGCCTGTGCGGTGGGCCGGTTCCTGCCGGTACCGGTCCATCTGGACCTGATCATCATAGCGACCATGATGCCGATGATGCCGGGGGTAGCGGTGACTAACGCGGCCCGTGATACCCTCCAGGGGGATTATATGTCCGGCGGAGCCAGAATGCTGGAGGCTTTTGTAAAAGCTCTGGCGATCGCGTTGGGAGTGGGGCTTGGCCTTGGCATCTGCAGTTTGTTCGGATGGGAGGTTCTGCTATGATCCTACAGATTATCGGTGCATTCGTATCTGTCCTGTGCTTCTCCATCATTCTGGAGGTCCCCAGGAAATATCTGCTGTATACCAGCGCTACCGGTGCTCTTGGCTGGCTCATCTATCTGGTGGTGCTTCACGTGGAAAACAGCACGATTATGGGAAGCCTGATTTCCGCCATCGTGGTTGCCCTGCTGTCCAATATCCTGGCCCGGAGCCGGAAAGCTCCGGTAACCACGTTTTTCGTTCCGGGAATTCTGCCGATCGTACCTGGTGTCGGTATGTTCCGTGTGGTTTACTATATGCTGGAGAAAGATTTTGAGGCAGTTAAGGCGTATCTGTTTGAGACATTTATGATTGCCGGAGCGATCGCCCTTGCGATCTTTCTGATCGATTCCATCTTCCTGCTGTTTCTGAGATACGACCGGAAGCGGGCCAGGGCAAAGCAAAAAAAGTAACTATCTGGGCCTGTAGTGCCTGGTACTATTCCGAATAATTAAGTCTCCGTCGATCAACATCTTCTGTACAGGAGAATCCGGATGGCTGATCTTATGATCCAGGAGGCGTACCGCCCAGATACCCAGATCTGCAGGATAAGCGTTACAGGTGGTCAGCGGCGGATCGGAGATCGCGGAGAAAGAGATATTATCGATTCCTACAACAGAGATATCCTCCGGCACTTTCACGCCGGCTTCCTTAAAAGCCTTGATGGCGCCCAGAGCAATACAGTCATTGATCGCCAGCATGGCGGACGGGAATGTGACACCCTGGCGCAGCAGGGCTTTTGTGCTTTCATAGGAACCGGAGAGGGAAGGAGGCACTTCATGGATCAGTGAGGAATCAAAGGGAAGGCCCAGGGTTTGCAGAGCAGATTTATAAGATGATCTCAGACTCTGGCAATTACAGGTGGGCAGGGAATTGGCTAACAGGCCTATCTTTTGATGTCCCAGATCGGCCAGATGCTTGACAGCGATATAGGACAACTGTTCATTGTTGGCAACCACGCAGTCATAAGGCTCATGAACCAGCAGGTTATCCACGATAACCAGCGGAGAATGAAGTTCCTGCAGGTAGGTATTGTCGTGCGGATACCACTCGGTTCCCAGCAGAATCAGCCCGTCCTCCTGGGGCTGGCTGCGCAGCATATCGAAAACTTCCCCGGCGTTATGGGCATCGAATGAGGTCATAATGAGGTTATAGCCCAGCCGTCTGGACTCGTGTTCGATGGAGTCGATCATGGAGGATACGAAATTTGCGTTTCCGTCAACCAGATAAGAATGCAGGCTGTATTTCAAAAAACGGATGCTTCTGGTTTGGCTGAACGGGAGAGGTTCTGATTCAATAACATATCCATTCTGTAAGAGAAGCCCGGTCAGACGTTCCCGGGTTTCTTTGTTTACCCCTTTTTTGTTATGCAGCACCAGGGATACGGTGGCAGGTGAGACCTGTGCGGCTTGTGCGATATCTTTTAGATTCAATTTCAGTCCTCCTTTTGGAGTATGTTTTCTTTTGTGTCTGCAGCCAATATTCTATTTTGATTTTTGCTGTATCTATCATAGCAAGTTCTATTTTAAAATTCAAGAGAATATTTTAATAAAATGATTTAAAATTTATGTATATTTTAAACAAAGAGCATAGGAGAAAACCTGTGTAAAAAATAGTAAATAATAAAAAATAAATAAAAATTTAAAAAAAACACATCGAATATTGACAAAATAGCAAATAAAAGCTAGCATAATAGGTATAAAACAGCATTCAAAAGGGACTTCTTTAATTAAAATGGTTTAAATAATCGATTAAAATCATTAAAACAATGAAGGGAAGAAATGTAAAATAAGAGAAAAAGTTTAAAATTTAGTCCCACTTTAAAATGCTGAGATACCAAAGGGCCAGAGGAGACATTGATCTGTTCACAAAGGAGGAGAAAATTATGTTCAAAAGGTTATTTGCATTATTCATGGCTGCAGTCCTGATTGCGTTGGCAGCCGCCGGATGCGCGGATCAAAAGGATAAGGAAACGGCATCCGCTCCCACATCAGAATCAACCGATGCCAAAGATTCCGGGCAGGATGGCAATAAGCCGGCGCCTGGACAGGAAAAAGGGAACAGCGGTATGACGGTCGGGGTTTCGATCTGCTCCTTATTTTCCCCCTATTATGTGGGGACCTATAATGGGATTACGGCTACGGCAGAAGAGATGGGGGTAGAGCTGGTAACCCTGATGGCAGACGACGACATTAATAAACAAAATGAGCAGATGAGGAATCTGATATCCCAGAAAGTCGACGCCATCATCTGTATCCCGTTAGACGGCACATCAATAGCCGTTACCGTACAGGAAGCGATGGATGCGGGAATTCCAGTGATTATGTGCGACCGGGCCATTGAAGGAGCACAGGCAGCGAAATCCGTGGTGGCAGACACTTACCAGATGGGAAAGGATATTATCCAGTGGTTTGTGGACGATGTAAAGGAGGAAGGAAAGATTACGGAACCTTATCAGGCGCTGCTGCTTCTTGGAAGCCTTGGTGATTCCGCGACTGTGAAATTGTCCACCGGTTTCAAGGAAGTGATCGCAGAACATCCGGACATCATTGAGATCGTCGGGGAGGTGCCGACTGAATGGAACCAGGAGACGGCTTTAAAGGGAATGCAGAACTGGCTGCAATCCAATCCGGAGATTAATATGATCATTGTTCCTTCCGATCTGCTGATTCCCTCCGTACAGAGTGCGCTACAGCAGGTGAACCGCTGGCATAGGATCGGTGAAGAAGGGCATGTGGTGATCCTCTCCAGTGACGGTGATGCGGCAGGTATGCAGGTGTTAAAGGATGGATACAGCGAAGTGGACGGAGCCTTTGACGCGGTGGACTGCGGAGTGCAGAGCGTGATTCATGCGGTTAAGATTCTGAATGGGGAAGAGGAAGCGGACGACGGGCAGATCGTCTACGGGGCGACGCTGGCAACTTATAAAAATGTAGAGGAAACGGGCCCTGCGATCTGGAGTTGGGCCGATGTGGAATAAAGGCAGGGTGATCTGTGTGAAAGAAAAACTGCATAAGCTTACGGCAGTGATCATAAAATATCCGATCCTGGTTTTCCTGACGGCAGCGGCAACGATTGCGATATTCTTCACTCCTAATTTCTTTACAGTGTTTAATCTGAAGAATCTGTTGCTGCAGTCCACCGATCTGCTGATTCTCTCCTGTGGTCTGACATTGGTTCAGTTAAACGCCGGGATCGATTTCAGCATTACCTCCGTTCTTTCCCTGGGCAGTGTACTTGGTGCTTACATTATGGCCAGAACCCCGCTTGCCGCAAGTCCCCTGATGGGGATCTGCGCCGCGGTTCTTATGATGGCAGGTACAGGGGCGGTATTTGGAATCATTAATGGAGCTGCGGTGACCAGACTTAAGATGCCGTCCTTTATCGTTACACTGGTGATGCAGATGATCGGTTCCGGCGCCGCTGTGCTGTTCGTCAACTCGATTGCGGCTGAGACGACGCTGTCTGCCACGATCGCAGGGCTGCCGCCGGCGTTCAGTATTCTGGGCGGGCTTGGAAACTGGTTCTTTGTACCGGTACTGATCGCCGCCGCTGTATTCCTTTTCTCTGACTGGCTACTGACGAAAACCCGGTTCGGAAGAAATGTCTACGCAGTGGGAACCAACGCCAGAACCGCGGAAGTATCTGGCATTCCGGTGAAAAAGACAGTTTTCCTCCTGTTCGTGCTGTGCGGCCTGTATGCCGGGATCGCCAGTATCCTGGCGACGGCCAGAAATCAATCAGGAATTCCGACTTTGGGGGATAAGGTATTTTTAAATATAATTGGGGCAGTAATCATCGGGGGTACCAGTGTACTGGGAGGCTCCGGCGGTGTAAAACAGACGCTTCTGGGGGTGATTTTCATGTCCCTGATGACCGATGTCATGAACCTCATGAACGTAACCTGGTATATTATATTGTTGGTACAGGGAATTCTGATCTTTGTCGTGGCCATGGTGGATTATTTTATGAAGCGGCAGAACGCGTATCAGGAAAACTAAGCCGGGAAAGGAGAATCAGGATATGTCCGATGTGATCTTAAAATTAAACGATATCTGCAAAAGCTTCTTCTCGGTGGAGGTGCTGCATCATGTGAATCTGGAACTGCGCCATGGAGAAATCCTGGGTCTGGTGGGGGAGAACGGAGCCGGAAAATCCACACTGATGAATATACTGGGAGGTATTTTCCCAATGAGCGCGGGGAACATCGAATACATGGGAGAACCCTACGAACCCTCTTCGCCGAAATACGCTACAGAAAAAGGAATCGCTTTCATCCATCAGGAACTGAACCTGTTTACCAATTTAAGTGTGGCGGAAAATATGTTCATCGACAACTTTCCTAAGGGTTTTCTGGGTAGAATCGATAAGAAGAAAATCCGGGAAAAGAGCCAGGAATACATAGAAAAATATGATCTGAATGTCCGGACCTCTGCGAAAATGGGGAATCTGCCCATGGGCTCCAGACAGATGGTTGAAATAGCCAAGGCTCTGATGAAAAATGCGAAGGTGATTATTTTTGACGAACCGACTACATCTTTATCCAACCGGGAAAAGGAGAAACTATTTAAAACGATACGGGACTTAAAGGCAAGTGGTGTTTCGATTATCTATATTTCCCATATTTTGGAGGATGTGCTGCTGTTGTGCGACCGGATCTGTGTGCTGAGGGATGGGAAAGTGGTGCATACCGATGATAAGGAACGGTATGACCGAGCCGGATTGATACGCTATATGGTAGGGCGGGAGCTGACTCAGGTTTATCCATCCATAGAAAAGGAGGTTCAGGAAACAGTTCTGGAAGTGAACGATTTAAGCTGCGCGGGATTTGTAAAAGATGTGTCTTTCCATCTGCGCAAAGGGGAGATCCTGGGAATGTTTGGACTGATGGGCGCGGGGAGGACTGAGATTCTTCGGGCGGTGTTCGGGCTGGATCCATTGGAAAGCGGAGAGATAGTGGTGTTCGGACAGGAAATGAAAAAACCCTCCCCGGGCAGATGTATCCATAAAGGGATGGCATTTATTACGGAAAACCGCCGGGAGGAGGGGCTGCTTATGCCCAGGACGGTCAGCACCAACCTGCTAATGGTGAAAAATGAAGAGCTGACCGGTCCTCTGGGAGTCGTGGATACAAAAGCGGAGGCCGGGTTGTGCCGGAAGATGGTAAATACATTGGGCATCAAAGCGCCGCACCCGGATCGTCAGGCAGCCAATAGCCTGTCGGGCGGAAATCAGCAGAAAGTAGTTATGGGAAAATGGCTTCTGAAAGAGCCGAAGATATTTCTGGTGGATGAACCAACCCACGGTGTGGATGTGGGAGCCAAACATGAGATCTACAGGCTCATTCTGAATATGGCGAAGGAAGGGTCCGCGATTCTGGTGGTATCGTCGGAGATGCAGGAGCTTATGGGGATCTGCGACCGGATCCTGGTGCTGGCTAATGGGCGGCTGACGAGTGAGGTGCAAAAGGAAGAGTATTCACAGGAACAGATCATGAAGTTTGCTTTATGATTGTACGCCTGAAAATACAAGGCAAATAAAGGGGGTAAGTACAGATGACAAAAGCCTGTGAAAGAAATGTGGGGAAACGGATTCTGCAGTATGCTGTGCGTTACGGGATGTATCTGATCTTCCTGCTGCTGATGATCTATTTCAGCGTCTCGAATTCAAACTTTCTGACATTTAATAATCTGATTCTGATATTGCAGCAGGCATCTCCTCACGGAATCGCGGTAATTGGTATTATTTTCGTGCTTACAGTAGGTGGGATTGACATATCGATCGGCAGAAATATGTTTCTGGCCAGTACGTTGGTAGGTGTGATGACGGTCAGCGTAAGTAAAAATTTTTTAAATTCTACGGCTGCCCTGGTGGCATGTATGGGGATTGCGATTACAGTGGGTGTTGTATTCGGACTCCTGAACGGCATTATCATTACAAAGTTCAGGATGGTCCCATTTATTACCACATTAGCTGTTGGAAGCGTGATGCGGGGACTGGGACTGACGATTTCTAATACCAGACAGTTTAATATTACTTTTATGAGTCCTTTGGCCAGTGGTCGGATCTTTAACATTCCTTATGTACTGATCATTTTCATCGTGCTGCTGGCAGTGACGAATTATATATTGCGATCCACCACTTTCGGGAGGCATCTGATGGCTATAGGAAACGATCCGGAGAATGCGAAGAGGATCGGAATAAATGTGGACAGGGATATGATCCTTGTTTATGTGATCTGCGCGGTGCTGGCCGCTCTGGGAGGAATACTCTCTGCCGGACAGATCGGAACGATTGCGGCCACCTTTGGTGAAGGCAATGAGTTTATCGCTATCTCGGCTGCGGTAGTTGGCGGTGCCAGTTTGTTTGGGGGTAAGGCAACGATTCTTCCAGGGGCAGTGGTGGGAATCCTTTTGATTACACTGATTACCAATGGGATGGCTATGGTAAATGCGTCTCCCTATGCCTATACCATAGTCCGGGGCGCAATCATATTCCTGGCTGTCATGCTGGACAGTATCAACTATAAAGGCGTGCTGCGCTGACGCGGCAGTGCACGCAGGAGGATGAATCAAATGAAAATAGGTAATGGGATACCGCGAAGTGAATTTGAACGAAGGATTACCCGTATACGGGAGGAGATGCTGAAGAATAATCTGGATCTGCTATTGGTCTACGGCGACGAATATCGCAGGGAGCACCTGCGCTATGTCAGTAATTACTGGCCGTTGTTTGAACGTGGGATTCTGCTGATACCAAAGAACGGGGAGCCGGTATTAATGTGTGCCCCTGAGGGAGAAATGATTGCCCGGGAGATGTCCGTTTGGAATGATATCCGTCTCCATCCCGGACTGGCTGGTATTTATGTGCCGGAGGAGATCGATTATCCTATGGCCAGCTATACAGACTTTTGCAATCTGGCCAGGGAAATCAATGCCTCAGGGAAAGTGCGGCGCCTGGGGATCGCCGGAATAGATTCGATGTCCCTGTATCTTTTGGATGATATTAAACAGTCATTTCAGGTAGACCCAATCGATGCCAATCCAGTGATGCGGGCGGTGAAACTGATCAAGAGTGACGCGGAGATCCGGTGTTTAAAAGAGGCGGGCCGTCAGGCTGACCTTGGATTTGCCGCAGTCTATGAGCTTGGAGACCGCCTGATTGGTATGACAGAGATAGAGGCGGCTGCACAAGCAGAATATGCGGCTAGAAAAGCAGGGGCGGAGCAGATTGTATTTACTATTCTGGCATCAGGAAAACGAACAGAATCCATCGTGGGGAGACCTCAGCACAAGGTGATCGAAGACGGAGATATGATTATGTGCGGGATCGCTGTTATGTATGAAGGTTATATCGCCAGCAGCGGCGCGCCTTTTGCCGTAGGACATTATTCACCTGAGACGGAAGAAGTGATACGGATACTGATGGAGGCATCGGAAATCGCTTTGCAGCAGATCATACCCGGACACCCTATGAACGGGATTGTAAAGGCAGTAAGGAACTATTTTCGAAGTAAGAATCTGGAACAGTATGACATCTATCCGCCGATGCATGGGATCGGAAGTTCGGAAGCGGAGTCTCCCTATCCGGATGAACACACGTCCGACTGCTTCCAGTCAGGGATGACGGTGAACACGGATATCAGTCTTTTTGGAATGCCGGGAGGATCTAACCGGATCGAAGAGGGATTCCTGATTACGGAAGATGGATTCGAAAGCCTGACACCATATATCCGCGGCTTTATTCAGAAGTATTTAAAAGGCAGTTGATGAATGCATGAACATACGAAGGGAGGAAAAAATGGAATTTCAATTGACGATAGATCAAATCGAGGAATGGTGCCGAATCCCATTTGGAGAATTATGTAAACGGGAGGACTTAAACGCAGCGGTCCGTCTGTCTGAAACAAAGGCACAGACCATGGAGGAGATCGGTAACCTGATGGCAGAAGATATGATCAGGAATAACAGAGCAGGTAAACTGACGAGGTGGATCCTGCCTGCCGGTCCTATGGAGCAGTATACGACCTTTATCAACCGGGTCAACCGGGAAAGGATCAGTCTGAAAAACCTGTATGTATTTCATATGGACGAATTTCTGGATTGGGAAGGCCGTCCCTATCCGGTAGAGGAGAATTTCCGCAGCCTGCGGGGGACCATGCAGGGAGGTTTTTATAACCGAATTGATCCGGAACTCAATGTTCCTGAGGAACATAGAATCTGGCCGGATGTACACGATCCGGATAGCTTCGACCAAAAAGTGCAGGAGTTGGGCGGAATTGATACCACATGGGCAGGTATCGGCTGCAAGGGACTGATCGCTTTCTGCGAAGCGCCCCGTTCCAGGTATCACAGAATTACCCGGGAACAATTCAGAAATGGAAAAACCAGAATCCGTGAGATTAACGAAGATACAATCGTGGCTTTAGCCCAGCGGACTTTTGGCGGTTTCTACGATCTGGTTCCCCCCATGGCAATTACGGTCGGAATGAAATCCATACTGACATCGAGACGGATTGTATTTATGATTACAACCGGCGCATGGAAGAACACGGTAATCCGTATCCTGCTTATGTGCAAAGAACCTGTCCTGGAATATCCGGTGACTTTCCTGACTAAATACATTCCTGAAAAGATACTGTGCTGTGACAAAGTTTCCAGTGACCATCCGTTGTCACACAAAATAAAACTATGGTAGCTGTAAAAGAAGAGCCCCGGGTTCTGGTATTTAATAATCATGGAGTAGGGCAGTATGTCAGGATAGACCGGCTGCCCAAATGGGGAGAGACAATCCGGGGGCAGGACTGGCAGTTTGAACAGGACGGGGGAAAGGGATCCAATGTAGCGATTGCTCTTGGAAGACTAAAAGTTCCGACCGCTTTTCTGGGAAAGATCGGTGAGGACTACTGGGGTGACTTAGGAATCTCCTGGATGAAAGAAGCAGGGGTGGATATCAGCAGAATCCGCCGCTCCGAACGAGTAAACACCTGCACTGGTATTATACTGACGGACCATAATGGAAGAAATTCCATTGTTGTCGGTGAAAGCAGCAGCAATGCCATGACGGCGGAGGAACTGGAGGCGGATATCGGGTATTTTCCCACCCCGGACATACTGATCACAGGGTTTGAAATTCGCGAAGATCTGGCTCTTAAGGCAGCTGAGATCGCCCATCGCAGAGGAATGCGGACGATCTTAAATGCCAGCCCGATGCCGGAGCATGGAATTGACGCTCTTTTGGATATCGATATTCTGATTATCAACTGGGAGGAGGCGTGCATCCTGGCTCAAATCGGCGGGGTGGAGCAGACCCGGAGAAATGATAATGGGAATAGGGAACAAGTGATCCGCCTGGTGAAACAGATCTGCTTACCCGGGACCGTGATTATGACACTGGGAGATGAGGGATGCATGGTGTTGGAGAATGATACATGCATCCGTATCCCAGGAGTGAAACAAAAAGCCGTGGATACAACCGGAGCGGGAGATGGATTTTTGGCCGCTTTTGCTGCAAATCTGGTCTGGGGTAAATCGATTACGGAAGCCTGCACATGGGCTAACCGATATTCCGCCTATACGGTGGCACATCGGGGGACGATTCCATCCTATCCAGATCGGGAAACTATAGAGCGATTCATGAATAATTCTATCCGGGATATATAATGAAGAGATGTTATGAGGGAATATCTTAGGATCGGGACAAAATTCGGTATATGGCCGAACGGTGTCCCGATCCGTTTCTCGCAGTGGATTTTCGAAACTTTGAAAGATCTCTTTTGAAAATAGGTACCATTTGTATATATAGGAGAGAGTTTATGGAATGGCAGGAATTATTATCTTTTCTTCTATTTATCCATTAAACGAACGATTCATAAATACAACAAATCGTGCAGCAATTCAGGAAAACATAACTCTTGAGATTTTTCTTTTGAAATGATATGATTAACCCGTTTGAAGAGAAGCAACGTCTGGAATAACACCTGGATTAGCTGCTGCGAAAGGGATGGATGAGTCAATATGTCATCGAAAAAGGGAGAATGGTTAAAGAAAACACCGGTGCTGTGTCTTATGGCAATGATCTGCTGCGCGCTGTGGGGAAGTGCATTTCCCTGTATTAAAATAGGATATAGCCTGTTTGAGATTCCGGCGGATGCGGTGAGCAGCCAGATGCTGTTCGCAGGTATGCGGTTCACACTGGCGGGGATTCTGGTCATTATAATAGGAAGTCTGATGGGACGAAAATTCATGGTACCCAGGAAAGCAGCCTGGAAGAAGATCCTGATACTAAGCTTGTTCCAAACGATCATTCAATACATATTTTTCTATATCGGCCTGGCGAATACGACAGGAGTGAAATCCTCCATAATCGAAGCGGCCAATGTGTTTTTTGTTATTCTGCTGGCCTGTCTTGTTTTTCATCAGGAGAAACTGACTGTGTCGAAAATACTGGGCTGTATGGTGGGATTCGCCGGTGTGGTATTGGTCAACCTGAACCAGGGCGGTTTGGATACGGGAATCAAACTGAACGGAGAAGGCTTCATCCTGCTGTCGGCATTCTCATACGCCATGTCCAGCGTATTTTTGAAGAAGTTCGGAAAAGATGAAGATCCGATGCTGCTGAGCGGCTATCAGTTTGTGATCGGCGGACTAGTGATAACTATGTGCGGATTGCTGACCGGCGGAGAGATCACGACGTTTACGGCTGGATCGACGGGAATGCTGTTCTATCTGGCCATTGTGTCGGCGGGAGCCTATTCGATCTGGGGGAATCTTCTGAAATATAACCCGGCGTCGAAGGTAGCGGTATTTGGTTTTATGAATCCGGTGTTCGGAGTTGTTCTGTCCGCTCTGCTGCTGCATGAACAGGAGCAGGCTTTTGGGTGGATGGGACTGACCGCATTGGTGCTGGTTTGTATTGGCATCTTTGTGGTAAATAGAGACAGCCGCAAGGCAACTATGTAAATAGAAAACCTCCAAAGCGGGCTGCACAGGTGACTCTAATAAGTTAGGCCTAATTAGCAGCAGCTTAAGAATCACTGCGCTATTAAGCCTGACTTACTGGAGCCACCTCAGTGGTCCGTATCCGTTTGGAGGTTTATAATACTGTTATTCTGCCGGACGAAAGCGACACTGGTTACCTGAACGGATTTTTTTATTTGCTGTCCGGGATCTGGCGTCCTTCGTGGTCCATGTGGTAATTATCCCGGCAGATTAACTGGGAAACCGGAACCAGTTCATAACCCGCACCCTGCAGAGTGGTAATTACTGTTTCCAGAGCGTCTTTTGTATACTTGGCTCCATTATGCATAAGAATGATGGAGCCGTTACCTAGATGTTCATTCTGCGTTACCATCTGTACGATGCTGTCAGCCCCATAATCTTTCCAATCCAAGCTGTCCACGTCCCACTGAATCGGGTAATAGCCGCATTCCCGGGCATTCGTGATCACATGATTATCATAATCTCCATAGGGGGGACGAAACAAAAACATCTCATAACCGGTCAGTTCTTTGACCTTATTATGTACACTCATCAGCTCCTGCTTACATTCCTCATCGCTTAACTGACTCATGTTTTTGTGATTCTGTGAGTGATTGCCCAGGTCATGGCCGGCTGCCAGAATCTTTTTTACATCCTCAGGATAACTTTCCACCCATCCTCCTGTCATAAAAAAGGTTGTATGGACATTGTATTTCGCCAGAATATCCAATAATGTCTGAGTATCCTCGTTGCCCCATGCGGCATCAAAGCTTAGGGCCACCTGTTTTTTCGGTGTCTCCACACAGTAAATCGGAAGCTCGCGCCCGTCCACCGAACTGCTGACCGAGGTGACGGTTGGTAAATACAGGACACTGCATACAATCAACAGCAGCAGTACAAACCAGAAAAAACCGGATTTTGCAACCGTTGGTATTTTCAGATTTTTATACTCTGTTTTTGGAATTCTCCACATATAAAAACTCCACAATATATGGTTTTATACATATATATGTGGAGTCTATGGAAGTATGTATTTATTTCAACACGTTTAAAAGCACTTTTTACATGGCGTTAATCCCCTTGCCAGGGCGTCCTCCAGCGTTGATTCATAATAAGTGCCATTGCCGCACTTATGGTTATGATACTTACTGCCAGTTTTGGTAACCAGTACGATTTGAGCATCCGTGTCGGCCGGTTGGGAAGGAGCGTCGGTACCAGCTGATACGGAAGAATCCGGAGATGATTTTGATGTATTGGAAACAGAAGCAGATGCGATCTGGGAAGACAATTTTTCATTTTCTTCCGTTAGTTTTGTGTTCTCCTGTTTCAGGGAATCGATCTGATTTTGTAAATCCTCCGTCTGATCTAAGTCAGCCAGGGAGTCTATGGTTTGTTCAGCTGTCTCTAACTGATCCTGCAGTTGCTCAATCTTTGCCACGTTCGTCTGGTTTTCATCCTTCAGAGCGGACAGATCGGCGGACAGAGATTCAACCTGTGCTTCCAGTTCCTGCTTTTCGTTCTGTATGGCTTCCAATTGATCGGTAAGCGCGGCAGTTTGGCTGGTGTCCGATGAAAATGTGGAAAGAAAGAGAATCAAAAAGAATACTCCAAATAACGCGCTGGCGCCTGCTTTTATTGGCATTTTCCATTCTTTTTTATACTTCCACATAAGAAAACAGCCAACAGGAAAGAACAAGACTAAAAATGCCAGAATCCAACCTGTTTTTTGATACCATTTCATAGAAATCCCCCTCTTTTGTAAATGAATATCAATGTTACCATTTATTAATATTCTACAACGAATTGTTACGAAAAACAATTATGAGAATCGTAACAAACTGTTGAACGTTTGTTCTGCTTTAAGAAAAAATTAAGGTTATCCTATTAAAAATTAAGAATTAAATGAGCGGATTGATTTGTAGAAAAAGAGTTAGCGTGCTATAATTCACTACATATTGACTTGCGGGTATGGGTTTTTGATGAGGTGTCAAGAATTAGACAGGAAGGAAAGACGGAACAAAAAATGTTTCCCCATAACTATATGTGCTGGAAATCGATCACAGGAGGAGACAATTTGGGAACCTGGCTGCGACAATCAAGGAGCGAGTGAAAATGAATAAGAAAAAATTTGACAAAAGTTATCTGGCTTGGTTTCAAAGCTGCCGGGTCCTGCCGGTTGAATGGGTAATCGCAGGAATCATCGGAGGACTGATCCTGATTACATATACTTATGCGGACGGTGTGTCCTGGACGATCTGGTCCACGAATCTTCTGGACGTCGTTTTCGATGGAAAGCCGTTGGATTATTATGCGTATTGCCGGGAAAACCTGTTCGGTGCCATGCACAAGGACATGGGGACCAGTGTGTTCAGTGTTCTTCCCTGGGCAGTCTGGAATATACCGATTTGGATTCTTCAGAGGTTTTTCGGGTTCCGGATTGTTGAAAATTCTCTGATGCTGATCTGGTCCAAACTTTTCTTAGTTGCGGCACTTTTGGTTACGGCTTATTTTATGTATCAGATCGTATTGCTTATGACCGGAAACCGATACAGAAGCTGGCTCGCAGCTCTTCTGATGGTATCTGCGGTTCATGTATATATTGCCGTCTGCTTTGCCGGACAAAATGATGTGGTCATCTGTATGTTTGGAATTATGGCTGTTTATTTTCTGCTGAAAAAACGATATGGGCTGTTTATGTTGTTATCTTCCTTTGCGATAGCGACCAAACCATTTTTCATATTTACCTATATTGGATTGGTACTGGTTATAGAAAAGCGAGTGGATAAAATTATATATCGGATACTGGGCGGATTCTGGCTCACGATTTTATTTTCTCTGATCTACCACAATGCGCCTCTGTATCAAAAGTCGATGAATGGCGCAATTAAATATGGAGATGAGATCGGAAAAATACTGAGTAAAGATATTTCTTTTGGTCCTGTGGTGAACACTTCCATTTTTATTCTGGTCCTGTGTCTGGTTTACTTTTTTGCTTACGTGGTTAAGACAAAGGGGGAGGAGCAGTGGCGGCAGTATGTGATTTATATTGCTATGGCGACGCAGTTCGTGTTCTTTGGGTTTACGGAATATTTTTATTACCGGTTAATCCTGCTTTACCCATTTTTGCTGTGTGTGATAATATCCAATAAAAAATATCTGCGGTTGAATATGATACTTGAGGTTCTGTTGTCCGCCAGCACGGTTCTGGTCCACCTGAATACCAATGGGTTTATGGGGCCTTCTTTTGTGGCAAGAGGATTTTTGGCGAACTTTCTGCCGGGGATCAATACCGGAAAGTTACATTATGTAAATCTCAACCAGATCATATGGTCGGTGAAGAATTATGCGCTATATTCGAAGATATTTAACGCGGTGTTTATTGCCTGCCTGATTCTGCTTCTGGTAATTAATTTTCCTGGTTTTAAAAAAGATCTGGGTAAGGAGAATGATGTTTGCAGCAGAGGGTGGATATGGCTGCATATGGCACTGATCATACCGGTGTACGCTGTGTCTTTGGCCTTATGCTTCTGAGAGGGACCGGCTTTTTTGCGCCGGAGCCGTCCAGCCGTGCTCCTTGGTGGTTAAGACATGAAAACTGTGCTATAATGAGTGAAAGCATAACGGGATTACGTAGGGAGTATATTATCTGTGTGGGCGTGTGTGACATCGCCTTAGAGAAAAGGAGCGTGGTGGGATGGCTCTTCTCGACAGGATTGGAAATTCTTCTGCGGAGGTAATTTTAAGTATTGCGTTGATTCTGATTGCAGGTTTTTTGATGACCAGGATCACGAAAAAGCTGCATCTGCCGGATGTGACGGGGTATATTTTAGCGGGGGTGCTGATCGGCCCCTATGTCTTGAATCTGATTTCGCCTGATATTATGGAGGGAATGGGGTTTATCACGGACATAGCTCTGGCTTACATTGCGTTTGGCGTAGGAAAATACTTTAAACTGGAGGAACTGAAGAAAAATGGCAGGCGGATCATTATCATAACCGTATTCGAGGCATTACTGGCTGGAACGGTGGTGGCGCTGACGATGATCTTTCTCTTTCATCTGTCGGTCCCCTTTGCCATCTTGCTGGGAGCGATCGGATCTGCCACGGCGCCGGCCTCGACGATTATGACGATCAATCAGTATCATGCCAGAGGAGAGCTGGTGAATACCATCCTGCAGGTGGTAGCTTTGGATGATGCGGTAGCCCTGATTGCATTCAGCGTGTGCGCGGCCATTGCGGATCAACTGGAGAGCGGTGCCGGACATATGAGGTGGAACGTATTCCTGGTTCCTCTGCTGGTGAATCTGGGGGTATTTTTCTTAGGAGCCGTGTGCGGTTATCTTTTGAAATGGATCATATCGGACAGCCGGTCCAGGGATCACAGACTGATCCTGATCAACGCAGTGATTTTTGCCATGACCGGGGTGTGCACGATGCTGGATGTCTCCCCTCTGCTTCCCTGTATGATTATGGGAACGGTATATGTAAATGTGATCGAAAAAAAGAACCTGTTTAAACAGGTGAATCATTTTTCCCCGCCTATCATGCTGATGTTTTTTGTACTTTCCGGTATGAAGCTGAATGTTCCCATGCTGGTGTCGGCCGGTGTGATCGGCGTGGTTTATTTTGGTGTACGGATTCTCGGCAAATATGTGGGGGCCTGGACCGGCGCTCTGATCGGTAAGGCTTCCCCGGAGGTGCGCAAATATCTGGGTTTGGCCCTGGTGCCGCAGGCCGGTGTGGCGATCGGACTGGCCGCCCTGGGACAGCGGATTCTGCCGCCCCGGATGGGAACCATGCTTTCTACGATTATACTGTCTTCCAGTATCCTATATGAAATGGTGGGCCCCGCCTGTGCCAAAGGAGCATTAATTCTGGCCCGCGAGATCCGGACGACAAAGGCTGCAGATGCGGACGGAAAATGAGGAGTTGTGAAACATGAGCGTGAACAATGATTTCAGCAAGGGCAGCGTTTCGGGAAATATTTTAAGCCTGGCGCTGCCCATGACGTTGGCTCAGCTGATTAATGTACTATATAATGTGGTAGACCGGATCTATATTGGGCATATTCCGGGAGCGTCCACAGTGCCGTTGACCGGACTTGGCCTGGCGCTGCCAATAATTACGATCATTACGGCGTTTGCCAATCTGTTCGGAATGGGCGGGGCACCGCTGTGTTCCATAGCCAGAGGACAGAGAGAAAACAAAAAAGCGGAGCAGATTATGGGAAATTCTTTTTCCATGCTTTTGATTACCGGCTTTATTCTGATGATACTCTGCCTGTTGTTTAAAAAGCCGCTGCTGTATCTGTTCGGCGCCAGCAGTGCAACGTTTCCTTACGCAGATGCGTATCTGACCATCTATTTGCTGGGTACCGTATTTGTAATGATCAGCCTGGGAATGAATAGTTTTATCAATTCACAGGGATTTGGTAAAATCGGCATGATGACTGTACTTCTGGGTGCGGTGGCAAATATTGTACTGGACCCTCTGTTTATCTTTTTTTTTCAGATGGGGGTGCAGGGAGCTGCGGCAGCCACTTTGATTTCCCAGATGCTGTCTGCCGTCTGGGTGCTTAAGTTCCTGCGGGGGCCAAAGGCAATTCTGAAGCTGAACCGGGAAGGGATGCGGTTAAAGGCTGAGCTGCTCAAAAGTATTACAGGGCTTGGGATGTCCGGTTTTGTGATGTCTGTCACCAATGGATCTGTGCAGATCATTTGCAACGCTACACTGCAAAATTTCGGGGGCGATCTGTATGTTGGGGTCATGACAGTGATCAACTCGGTGCGGGAGATTATAACCATGCCGGTGATGGGGGTGACCAATGGTGCCCAGCCGGTGATGGGATTTAATTATGGGGCTGAGGAGTACGCACGGGTGCGAAGCGCTATAAAATTCACAACCGCAGTGTGTATCATCTATACGTTTGCGGTCTGGGGTTTATTACTGCTGGCGCCCCGGTTTTTCATCCACCTGTTTAACAGCGAGCCTGAACTTATAAAGGCTGGTGTTCCAGCTATGAAGATTTATTTTTTCGGCATTTTTATGATGTCTCTGCAGTTCGCCGGACAGTCCGTATTCGTGGCGTTGGGCAAATCCAGGCAGGCTGTATTCTTTTCGCTGCTTCGAAAGGCAATTATCGTGATCCCTTTGACTCTTCTTCTGCCAATGATGGGAAATCTGGGCACGAATGGAGTGTTTCTGGCTGAGCCGGTATCGAATTTTATCGGGGGAACTGCGTGTTTTGTTACCATGATGATTACGGTCTGGCCTGGTTTGGGACAGAAAGAAATCAATGGTACGGGTGTAAAAAATAAGGGTTAAAAATAAGGCGTTTTTTGGTTAGAATGCAGAGTTGACATGCTCCTCATTTTGAGATATGATCTTTGTACATTCTTTAAAGAATAATTCTGATTGATCTGTTTTGTATCTGTTTTATTTTATTCATTCATTACTTTATTTATCTGATTTTTTCCATTTACTGATGTATTGTCCAATCTGTTTCAAGCGTTGAACGGTATTTCCTATTTATGATCATCCATCAGGTGGCACAGGTATTCTGAAGCTGTGTTGACAGGATTTCTATGATGGGAATGGACAGCAATTGGTTTAAAGTAAGAGAGGTGATCAGGGAGAGTTTCATAAAAAATAGTAGCGCTCGAAAAAACCTCGCTGACTATTTTTCATGCATCGCACGTAAGTGCCTAAAATACAGGCACTAAGTGCTCATAGCGATAAAAAATAGTAGCGCTCGAAAAAGCCTCACTGACTATTTTTCATGCATCGCACGTAAGTGCCCATAACAATAAACAAGATCGGGGAGCGGAAAGAAAGGAGGAGCGAATTGTATGTAAACAAAACCCGGACGGAAAACAGGGAGCATATTCTTCAGGGAGATTTTGTAAATAAACTGTTGGATGACGTCATTGACTATTTTACCAGAGTTGATATGAAACCGCTGAATCTGGTCGAACGGGGGATGAAAAGCAGGGATGAATTCCTGCAAGAGGTAAGGGAATACCTGAAACACAGACAGGTAGGGGAGCCGCTGGCCGGTATCGTATTGGAACGCTTTCGCAAATTCCTGTGGAGCTATGATATTCTGGATGAGCTGATCAATGATGAGTCCATATCAGATATTAAAGTGCTGGATGAGAATCATATACGGGTAAAAAGGTATGGGAAGCGTATGACTTCGCCCTTAAAATTCAGAAGTAAAGAGGCGTATCGGCGGTTTGTGGACCGGGTGGTTATCAAAAACAGAACGAACCTGAGCGATTTGAATGCGGTTCAGAACTTTACAGACAAAACAACAAATCCTAAGTTTATTTTGCGCTTTAATATCACGACTGAGTTTGTTAACTCCGTAGACACCCCTTATCTGCATATACGTAAGATTGCCAAGCAGAAAAATACGCTGGCAGATCTGATAAAAATGGGTATGCTGAGTGATGAAACCGCAGAATGGATGAGGCAGGAAGCGTCCCGGGCTTCTGGAATCCTGTTTACCGGGAAGGGGGCGTCCGGCAAAACCACCCTGATGAACGCATTGCTGGACTGTATCCCGGAGTCTAATTCCGGCCTGGTGATTCAGGAAAATGAAGAACTGTTTTCCAATACACATCCGGATCTGATGTTTCAGCACGTAGTATCCAGCAAGGGTGAGGGAAAGATCCGATATGATTTGAAGGATCTGGCCCGCAATGGCCTGCTGACGGACCTGGACTATTTTATCATAGGGGAAATCAAGGGAGGTGAAGCACTGTATTTTTTAAATGCGGCATATACCGGGCATAAGTGCTGGGCATCCGTGCATGGAGCCAGCTCTACGGAAGGGCTGAATAAACTGGCTGATTATGTAAAATACGAAAGCGATTACAGCCGGGAAGATGCGCTGCATATGCTGTGTCATATATCCACGATCGTCTTCCTTGAAAATTTTAAAGTGAGGGAGATCTCCCAGATAGACGGCTGGGACCGGATAAATAACGATTTGAAATATAGAAAAATAATATAAGGAGGGATGATACCGCTTGATCAAAGAAATCAGTTTCTGTTTGCGGATACTTCTGCTTCCGCTGCTGTTCGCCAGTTTTACGAATCTCCATGATTTCCTGAAGGAGCAGCGATTGGTGGAACGGGCACTGCTGGAATTTTATCGCCTGTCGGAAGAACAGGAGGAAGGCCGCAGAAGGGAGGAGACCAAACGGTGGTTTGAGGAGGGGGCAGGCAGGAGAAAAAGCGTTCTTTACCGTTTTGATCTTATGATCCTTCAGAGCAATATCCGTTACTATCTGCCGTTTTTGAATACCGAAATATTTCTGGTTCTGATGATGACGGCATCCGTGGCCGCTGCCGCACTGGCCAAAAGCCTGAGCGGAATCTGGGTTCTGACGATTCCGGCTGCTGCTTTTACCATGTTTCTTTTTTATCTTGTAATCTACAGTCTTTCTGTTTCCAATTATAAAAAAACACAGAACAGCATTACACAGTTTGCCAATCTGCTGGAAAACTTCAGTGAAACCAGCGACGATCTGATTTTTATTTTCGAAAAGGTCTGTCCCTATCTGGATGTACCACTGCGCCCGGCACTTCAGGAGTGTGTGAGTACGGCGCGCAATACGGGAAATGTGGAGGAGGCGCTGAGAAATCTGGAGCTTCAGATCGAACATCCCCAGTTCCGGAATCTGATCCGGAATCTGGAGATCTGTTCCAGGCATGAGGCGAACTACGCGGAAATTATCCGCGACAACCGCAGAAGCCTGCAGGAATATCTGCAGGATCAAAAAGAAAGAAAAGCACTGTATGACAATGGACGTATCGAAATCAGTATTATTCTGCTGCTCTGCCTTGTTGTAACCAGTATGCTGAACGGTTTTATCCGCCATGGGTTTCTGTATGTGCTATTCCATTCTGTGATTGGGAACGGCATTGCGCTGTACTGTATGATCGTACTGCTTGCCTGCCTGTATTCCATGTTTTTCGCAGGGAAAAAAGGACAATCATAATAAAAGTATCCGCTGACACATAAAGAATGATAAATAATGAAAAGAAAGGAGACACTATTCACAGATGGAGGTCATGGAAATGATCAGCAGAGGGAAAACAGTGACCGAGCTTATATGTCCGGTGCTGCTTATGCTGGCACTTTGCAGTGTATCTTACACACAGGTACAGGAACGTCTGATCCAGTGGCGCAATCAGATGGGCGGACAGGTCAGACGGAAAATGAAAACCACTGGATTACCATATTTCCGATATGACCGAATTCAGGATTATCTGGAACATTACGGGGTTACCTATATGTTTCCAGGGAAAGCCGATCCGGTTTCCTATCTGGCAGTGAAAGGATTTTTTGCGCTGCTGTGCTTGGCTGCGGGGTTACAGATTCACCCTGTGATAGGTTTGCTGCTGCTGCCGGTTGGATTTCAGGCGCCTGATGGGTTCATCCGCCTGTCCAACAACCAGGACAATGATGAAATGATGGCGGATATAAAGAATGTCTATGATACGCTCAGAATACAGACGAAGGCTGGAGTGTATCTGACTTATTCACTTTCGGAATGCTATCTTGCTGTAGAGAACGGTAGGTTGAAGGCGGCGCTTCTGACCCTGACAAACCGTATCGTAGCAAAAAGCGATATAACTAACGCGTTGGATGAGTTTCATGGAAAGTTTGAGAATAAATATATTGATATTTTATGTATGATTTTGCAGCAGTCGTTAGAATCCGGTCGTACTGTACAGGTTCTCGAGGACGTATCCTCCCAGCTCACCGATATGCAGCATGCGATACATATGAAAGAAAAAGAAAAGCTGGATCGGAAAATCCAGGTTTTGCAGCTGCTGATTTTTGTGGGAATCATGGGGGTCTGCCTGCTGGGCTTGGGAACTGAGATAATGGATTCGATTATTCTATTTTAGGAGGGTTCGGTTGAGCAAAAAGACGTTCATCCATCCCTATATATGCGCGAAAACGCGCGAATGGAGGTAAATATGAAAAATATATGGAAACAGGAATTCATGATGATAATACACAGATGGGAAGGAAAGATGATGAAAAAAGAGCTGGGAGGAAAAGAAATTATCGCTGAGGTGGCATTGGCTGTGATAGCCGTGGCCCTGATCCTGATATTCCGGACTCAGATCAGCAGTCTGATCACAACGATTATGACATCAATGAATACGAAGGTTTCTGAGTTGTTCAGTATGTAACAGAAATGAGGTCTTATCTTATGGGAAAAAAAGAGCAGGGAAGCATATTTAAGTTCATGCCCAGTATATTAAGTATCCTGATGCTGGGAATTATCGGAATTGTATTTTTAAACTGGATGTCTGATTTGGATTCCAGGGACAGGCTGGATAGTCTGGCACGGGAATATATTCTGCGGATGGAGACGCAGGGATATCTTACAGATTCTGACAGCCAGGAACTGATACAGGAATTGTCCGAATTGGGTATGGAACAGATCAATCTGGATGGCACAACCAGGGGTGAAGTGGGTTATGGTAATCAGGTAATATTACAGATACAGGGAATGATCCGACAGAAACAACAACGTCTAAGCGGATTTGCCGGCCTGAACCAGACAGAAGTACTGACACCTGTGAGAATACGGAAAGCTTCCACTGCGAAATATTAGGAGGTCCGAGAAATAAGAAGAAAGTCTAATGATAGGAAAAAAGAAGCGGGAGCCGTGGAATATGTCATTTCTCTAAGCATGGTAAGTATTGTTTTACTGCTGATCCTTTTCCTGTATCAGAGCAGAATGATCAAAATTACCAGGAACTATGCGCAGGATGGACTGACGGCCTCTAATCTGGCCGCCGCCGTTATTGATCTGGCGGAATTCGGCGTCTCACATGAGATACTGATCAGCGATGAAGTTCGGGCGTATGAGGAATTCAGAACGGCTCTCAGAGAAAACCTGAGGTTAGATGAGCACGAAACTGCTTTGGAAAACAGTCTGCTGAAGGGACAGATTCGAATAGAGGATTTTATTATATATAATGTAGAGAACCATTTGATTTATCAGACGGGAAAAAAAGATGGCGTCTGGCTGGCAAAAAACTGCCTGGGAATTCAGGGGGATGTGAGAACACCGGACGGTACAGTGATCGAAAGTACTACGATCTACAGCAGGATCAGTTTCCCGATACGGGGATGGAGGGATCAGGACAGAGAAGTAACGGTTCAAAAGAGTGTGGACGTGGTAACGAGAGAATGAACCAACCTTTTAGAGCAGCGAATGCTGCCACCCCGCCCGATGGGCATTCATTAAGGGAAGCTGTAAAGATTACATACGTCCTGGCACAAAAAAGGACAAGGAGAATAAAAACAAAAGAATGAAAAGAATAAAAATGAAATACCAAAAAGAAAAAAAGAAAAAGAATCTGGCATGGAGATTCCTGTTCAGCTTTTTCATGGCTTTTCTGGTATTCCTTCTGCTTCTGATGCTGGAAGCGGGTTTTCTGAAAAAGGAAGAAGAAAAGCTGGTAGTTCTGGCGGCAGCTTACATACCAAAGGGAACGGAATTAACGGATGAAATCATAGCGGACAGTTTCCGGGAGACTTATGTGCCTATCTCTTTCATACCGGAGCAGGCGATTCAAGACAGTAAGCGATTGGCCGGAAATATTACGGAAGAGGACATCTGTGAGCGGGAGATCATGACAGTATCAAAACTATGCGAATTTCCTGAATTATTGGAAGAACTGGAGGAACCGGTGGAAGTAAGTGTGTCCGTCACCGATCTGTCCCAGGTGGTAGGAGGGATCTTAAGAACAGGCGATCGTATTAATTTATCGGTTACGGATCGGGAAACCGGGGTAAATGAGCGTGTCTTTACCAATATCTATGTATCCGGAGCTTTTACCTCCTCTGGAAACAGAGTGGAGCGTATGCCGATGGAACAGGAGCAGCCGGCAGCCACTGTACTGAATCTGTGGATTCCAAAGGCAATGGAACAGACATTTAACGAAAAAATAAACAGCGGTTTGTTGAGAATCAGTAAAATACAGTAAAATTGAGAATCAGTAAATTACAGAATCAGTAAATTACATTTAAAAGAATACACGATCTATAGAAAGAGGTTAAATAATATGAAAAAGATCTGGAAGCTGATGTTTTTTCTGTCCTTGCTGTTAAGCTGGATCTTAATGACCCCTTATCGCGCAGACGCCGCCACCTCACTGGGAAATGGAGATTGCGGCCACTGGGACTGGCGGTATCTGGATGATACCGGCAGAATTTATATTAAGATCTGCAGTCCGGACCGGGACTTTGGAATCGCGGTCCTCCAGGTCAGCGGACTATCCGGAAAACAATTTTATTACCGGAATTTTCCAGCTGTTCTGTATCTTTCCTTATCAGGAAATCCCTGCGGAATGCGGCTGGATTCCAACACGGCATCCGTATTTCCCTATACCTTCTGCGGAGACTGCGGGTCTCCCTACATACAGGAATTTTCGGTTCCAATTCATTGGCAGATGCCTGCTTACTATGAGTTCGCCGGTACGCCCTATGTTCAGAACAGCGGCGGAACCACCACCTTGCAGCAATTTGTGGATCACAGAGATTTTATATGGAAGGACTACTATTTTATAAACCGTCTTCCGAACGGAGGAAATACACTGACATCACAGGCTTTTACCGTGAGTGCTTCCACTTTCTACGATCTGGGTATCCGGGTAGATACACCCAGCGGTATCGTAGTGCAGGGACCTCGTACCGTAACGATTCAGCTCCAAAAGCAGACCTTCTCCCTGCAGGTTAACCCGAATGGTGGCAGCTGGGAAGGCAGTACGGGAATCAGTGTGCGCAGGCAGCAATGGGGGACAAGCAGATCGATAGGTGCTCCGGTTCCGCCGGCTGGATATACGGTGTATTGTAATGCGAACAAAGGAGAGGGCAGTAAGACGCTGACTGCCGGAAAAGTTTTTACCGGATGGAGCCGTTCCGGCTCCGGAACCATAAATGGAAGTACCTACACCTTTGGCACGGGCAACGGAAGCCTGACAGCCAACTACAGGCAGTCCGCCGTCACTCTGCCTGCAGTAAAAAGAATCGGTTATCTGTTTCAGGGGTGGTATTTAAATGGAAAGAAGGTGGGGGATGCGGGGACTGTATGGACTCCCACCGGATCTGTAACCCTGACAGCGTCCTGGAAACCCGTAACCTATACCGTATCTTATCACGGCAATGGAAATACCGGAGGAAATACAGTATCCAGCAAACATACCTACGATGTGGCACAAACGCTCAATACCAATGGCTTTATACGGGACAAAGCCTTATTCCAGGGATGGAGCACCAGCGTGTCTTCTGCCACGGTACGTTACACGGATCGGCAGACCGTACAAAATCTGTCGTCCACACAGGATTCTGTAATACACTTGTACGCGGTCTGGAAAAAGACGATCACCTTATCTTATGACGCAAACGGAGGGAGGGATGCACCATCAGCAGAGACAAGGAGCATTGTTAATGCCGATTCCGCCAATTTTACGATCAGTCCCCTGACACCTGAAAAGGACGGCTGCCGTTTTCTGGGCTGGAGTACGAAACCAGATACGAATCTGGGTTCCTATCAGCCTGCGCAGCAAATCATGCTGGGCGAGAATACCACCCTGTACGCAATCTGGGATCCGATCCTGGAGGTGGAGGCTTTTATAACGAGAACCCTGGAACCGCATGATCCTGTTTTTAAAACCGGTGAACAGGGAATCTTGACTATTAAAGTATATGGTATGTGCGAAAAGGTAAAAGTTTCCTTTCCACAGGAGCTAATCAGTCAGGAAGATGAGTGGAACCCGAATCACCTGGATCAGGAATATGATCTGTCTCCCGCCATGAGTCAGGAGCTTACCCAGGAGTTCTATGTCCCGTTATATACCCAGGAAGGTGCCTATACGACCGAAGTGACAGCCTATAAGACAGGAAATGACGGGAACCAGCTGACGAAGACCGTGTATCCTCAATTCCGTGTTTCAGGAAACATGCTGGATGAATTAAAAACCAGGATCAGGCTGGCGGATCGAAGATGATGAAAGGAATTTTGATCACTGTCCTTTTATCCGTTTCTTTTCAATTTATCGTGCATTATATAAAGCAAAAAGATCTGGAACTGCAACTCCCAGCTGTCCCACGTTTATTTACAGTTCTCCTGTGCTTTGGCGCGTTTATATTTTTATTATCTGGTCTGTATTCTTTTATTGAGACAGCGGTATTTGCTGCTTTGCTTCTCTATTTGTCTGTTATGAGCTATACCGATCATTATACAGGTCTGCTGTATCCAGCCATCTCTCATTTATTTTTAGTGACAGGAATAATCCTGTGGGTATTCCGGTATCTTGTTTATGGAAAAAATACTCCGTTCTTAGAATACCGTGAACAGATAATTGGTATTATTATTTATTGTGTTATTTTATACCTCCTACAAAAAGGAAGGGTGTTTTCTTCCGGTGACACAAAAGTATATTTGTGCGCAGCTCTTTTCCTGACTTTTCAGGAATCAGACTATCCATATTTCTTAAGATGGACGGCGAACCATGTGATCAGCACCGTATTATTTCTGATTATAAACGTTCGCCATATAGATCTGCGGCATCTCCGGCTCCTTACTCCCCGGCCCTTTATTCCTTCTATATCAGCCAGTACCGTTCTGATCCTTTTGCTGTTTGCAAAACAAGGCCAGAGTATACAGATGTGAAGAATATACAGACGCAAAGAATATATTGCGGAAACGGTCGAAATGTGTTATTACTGAATAGACGAGAGCGTATGAAAATATGAGATATCAGATAGTATACTATATGGAATTACAATTTTTTGATAGGAAACCGGAGATAAAAAAATGGAATTGCCCTACTCACCTGAGCTGCCCATCCACTCATTTTCCAGACTGTTCGATAATATGAGTGAGAGCTATAAACTATTTTGGTTTCAGGCGGTCATTGAACACGTGATACAGGGGAAGAATCTGATAACTTTTTCTGAGATTATCGATTATATGATTGCAGACGCCTGGTATATGGTGTCAGAATACCGTCTAAACTTTGGGCCTTCGGATACGCTGGAAAAGCTGGTGTTTCAGGTATATGTAAATAGCGGTTTAAAAACAACGGAGAAAAAAGAAAATATCCTGAAATATCTCCAGGACAATCAGGAACCTGAAGTACTACAGATGAAACGGACACTGGCACTGCATGTGCCGTTCCGGCTGCAGGCGCCTTTTCTTACAGGAGCGAAGGCTTCCTTCTGGAAGAGCCAGACCATAGTAATTGAACGTATGAACCAGGAAAAACATCTGCTTTACTATTATGATCAGGTCCAGGGGCTCAAAAGGAGTATCCGTATTAACAGGGAATGGTTGGATTATATTCTAGACAATCAGTCTATTTTGCTGGGATGGTTACGATTTCATATGATCGAGTACCTTCAGAAAAGGAATCCCAGTGTACCCGGAATACCTAATAAAATCGATCCTCCCACGAAGCGCCATCTGGAAAAAGTGAAAAAGTACTGGAAGGCTATCGTGGCGGCCGAGCCTGTCTGTGACATCTATACCGGCAGCGTACTGAAAGGTGACGAAGTTTCGATCGACCATTTTATCCCCTGGTCCTATGTCGCTCATGATGAGCTCTACAACTTGACTCCCACCACCAAAAACGTCAACAGCAGCAAGAGTAACCGGCTTCCTGATTGGAATACCTATTTTGGAAGGCTGTGCAGGGTCGAATATCAGGCCTATCAGCTCATGTGGAAAAACAGGACGGTTCATGCTCTGTTTGAACATTGTAAAAAAGAGCACATCAACAGTCAGGACGCACTAGTGAAGCTTTACGATCCGGCAATCGGGCAAGATACCTTCTATAAAAATCTGGAGGAGATTCTTCACCCAGTATACAA
Organism: Diplocloster hominis; assembly: GCF_032380655.1. Lineage (NCBI taxonomy): Bacteria > Bacillati > Bacillota > Clostridia > Lachnospirales > Lachnospiraceae > Diplocloster > Diplocloster hominis. Next base: position 220,979 of record NZ_JAWDIY010000002.1, read on the forward strand.
TTCTGCTAAGAATATGGGTTTCCCCGAATGGGAAGTGAATGGTTGATATACGCAGCTTATTGAACCGGATACAGCTGTAATCCAGCCATAATCCAGCCATAGCAGGAAAGATATTGACAACCCCGCCCCCTGCATGATAATATGGAAATGCTTTAATAGGGTAGAGCACTACCAAAGGAAAACAGGAGGATTAGTTATGAAAAAGTTAGCAGTTTTATTGGCATTGACATTGACAGTCAGTATGTTTGCAGCAGGCTGTGGAGATAAAGAAGAAGCTCCGGCTGCGGCTCCCTCGGAGACACCTGCGAACAGCGAAGAAGTACAGGCATCTGCCACACCCGCGACGGATAAGGAGACGGCAGCTCCGGCTTCGGATGCAGCAGCAGGCGGTTCCTTTATCGTAGGTTTCGATCAGGATTTCCCGCCCATGGGATTTGTGGGAGACGACGGTGAATTCACCGGGTTTGACCTGGAGATGGCACAGGAAGTAGCGAAGAGGCTTGGCATGGAATATGTGCCTCAGCCGATCGCCTGGGATTCCAAAGATATGGAGCTGGATGCCGGCACGATTACCTGTATCTGGAACGGTTTCACTATGAACGGACGGGAAGAGAACTATGCATGGACAGATCCTTACCTGAATAATAAGCAGGTATTTGTGGTGAGAGAAGATTCCGGAATAGATTCCAAAGAGGGACTGGCCGGAAAAGTTGTGGATGTACAGGCGGATTCTTCCGCAGAGGCAGCCTTGAATGATGATCCCGAATTAAGCGGCAGCTTTGGCCAGCTGCAGGCAGTTCCCGATTATAATACCGCATTTATGGATCTGGAATCCGGAGCGGTGGACGCCATTGCAATGGACAGCGTAGTGGCTGATTATCAGATCGCGAACAGAGAGAACAATTTTGTAGTACTGGATGACGTGTTGGCCACCGAGGAATACGGTATCGCGTTTAAGAAGGACAATACGGAATTAAGGGACAAGGTGCAGGCGACACTGGAAGAGATGGCGGCAGACGGAACCACAGCTGAGATCTCCACCAAATGGTTCGGATCCGATATCACCACAATCGGTAAATAACTAAGAAAAGATAAAAGATATACAGGTTCGGAATACAGTCGGGCGGGCGTTGACTCGCCCGCATTTTTCAATTCCGTCCCTGCAGACAGGAGGATAAAACGTGAACTGGGCATTATTGTTATCAAAACTGGGCAGTGGTATGCTGACAACGTTGGAGATATTCTGCGTGACGCTGATCGTTTCGCTGCCGCTGGGCCTGGTAATAGCTTTCGGGCGCATGGCCAAGAATCCGATCATTCGGACAATATTTAAAATCTACATATCCATTATGCGGGGAACTCCTCTGATGCTGCAGTTGATGGTGGTGTACTTCGGACCTTACTATATTCTGGGACTCCAGGTGACCAACAGTTACCGGCTGTATGCGGCATTTATCGCATTCGGATTGAATTATGCCGCGTATTTCGCGGAGATCTACCGGGGAGGCATTGAGTCTATGCCTGACGGGCAGTACGAGGCGGCGAAACTTCTGGGGTACAGCAAGGCCCAGACCTTTCTCAAGATTATCCTGCCGCAGGTGATCAAACGGATACTGCCTTCGATTACCAATGAAGTGATCACCCTGGTTAAGGATACGTCCCTGGCCTTTGCCATAGCCGTTACGGAGATGTTTACCCAGGCGAAGGCGCTGGCTTCCTCCCAGGTCAGTATGATTCCCTATGTGGCAGCCGGCGTGTTTTATTATGTATTCAATCTGCTGGTGGCCAGTGTTATGGAGTTTGTGGAAAAGAAATTTAACTATTACCGGTAGGGAGGCGCCAGGATGAATCTGTTGGAAATCAATAATCTAAGAAAGACATTTGATGAGTTGGAAGTAATTCAGGATATCTCCCTGTCTGTAAAAGAAGGAGAAGTACTGTCGATTATAGGCCCTTCCGGCTCCGGAAAATCCACGCTGCTGCGCTGCGCGACGATGCTGGAGCGGATGGACAGCGGAACGATGAGCTATATGGGCGAACAGGCGGTGTGGACGGATGAAAATGGAAATGCCGTCTATGCGAAAAGTGCACAGTTAAAAAAGATACAAAATTACTATGGCCTGGTATTCCAGAACTTTAACCTGTTTCCTCATTTTTCCGTAATGAAAAATATAACGGACGCACCGATTCATGTACAGAAACGACCGAAGGATGAGGTGTATAAGGAGGCCAGGGAATTATTGAAAAAAATGGGGCTCTCGGATAAAGAGGATGCTTATCCCTGTCAGCTCTCGGGCGGCCAGTGTCAGAGGGTGGCGATTGCCAGAGCTCTGGCGCTGAATCCAAAGATTCTGTTTTTTGATGAACCAACCTCCGCCCTGGATCCGGAACTGACCGGTGAAGTGCTGAAGGTGATCCGTTCGCTGGCAGATCTGGATATCACCATGGTGATCGTTACACACGAGATGGCATTTGCCAGAGATATCTCCGATCGGATAATTTTTATGGACAATGGAGTGATTGCGCAGCAGGGGACTCCTGAGGATATTTTCCAGTCCGACAATGCGCGTACCAGGGAATTCCTGGGCAAATATCATGATTATGGAGTCTGATCAGAGGAAAATTCTGGTACATTGCCGAAATAAAAATTTAAACAGATCAGCGATTGACAAATACAAAGGCGTTTGTTATCATTTTTGAAAGGACAAAGGCGTGCTCATAATTTGGGTATGCCTTTTTTTCAATAGGTGTGTACTCCAGAATCCTGGCGCTTTATGCGGCCAGAAACCTGAGGGAAAACAGCGGAGAAGGAGAGCGGGATATGAGTAAATATTCAAAAAAAGACATTATGAAGCTTGTGGAAGAAGAGGATGTGGAGTTTATCCGGCTTCAGTTCACCGACATGCATGGGATGTTTAAGAATGTGGCGATCACCTCCAGCCAGTTGAACAAAGCGCTGGATAACCGTTGTATGTTCGACGGTTCCCTAATCGACGGTTTTGTAGGAATCGAAGAATCCGATCTGTATCTGTATCCGGATTATGATACGCTGCAGATTTTCCCCTGGCGTCCCCAACAGGGAAAGGTTGCCCGGCTGATCTGTGATGTACACCGCACAAATGGGGAGGCTTTCGAGGGAGATCCCAGATATATACTCAAGAAAGTAATCCGGGAAGCACAGGATATGGGATATACTTTCGAGGTTGGTCCGGAATGTGAATTTTTCCTTTTTCACACGGATGACAGCGGACAGCCCACTACAACCACCCATGAAAAAGCCGGCTATTTTGACATCAGTCCTGTGGACCTGGGAGAGAACGCAAGACGGGATATGGTGCTGACCCTGGAAGAAATGGGCTTTGAAATCGAGTATTCCTATCACGAGGCTGCCTCCGGGCAGCATGAAATTGATTTTAAATATGACGAGGCATTGACTGCCGCTGACAATATTATGACCTTTAAGCTGGCCGTCAGAACCATAGCAAAACGCCACGGCCTGCATGCCACATTTATGCCGAAGCCGAAGTATGGCGTGCATGGTTCCGGAATGCATACGAATATGTCTCTGAACAAGGACGGCAAAAATATATTTCATGATCCTTCCGATTCGGCAGGACTCAGCAAAGAGGCCTATTATTTTATCGGAGGCATCATGAAGCACATCCGCGCAATGACAGCCATCACGAATCCGATCGTGAATTCTTATAAACGGCTGGTCCCGGGATTTGAGGCGCCGGTGTATATCGCCTGGTCGGCGGTGAACCGCAGTCCTCTGATCCGGATACCTTCTAATAAAGGAGAAAAAACCAGGGTGGAATTAAGATGCCCCGACGCATCCTCCAATCCTTATCTGGCGCTGGCTGTGTGCCTGGCTGCCGGACTGGACGGCATCCGCAATCAGATTTTGCCGCCGGACAGTATTGACAGAAATATCTTCGAACTGACGGAGCAGGAACGGGAAGAGTTGGGGATCGGCATGCTTCCCGGAACGCTGATCGAGGCGGTCCAGGCCCTGGAAGAGGATTTGTATATTCAGAATGTTTTGGGAGACCATATTTGCAGGCGTTATCTGGAGGCTAAGAAGGCGGAATGGACAGCATACCGGACGCAGGTTACTTCCTGGGAGATTGCGGAATATCTCTATAAAATCTGACCTTTTCTTCAATTTAAAGGCGCAGTAAATGCGCCACGGGAGGGAAAAATTGACCAGTATCATTGTTGTATTTCCAAAACCCGAGGACGCGAAAAATATCCGCAATCTGTTGGTTCGGCATGGCTTTGACGTGGCTGCCGTATGCACAGCCGGTTCACAGGCGATCCAGTATGCGGAGGCTCTGAACGACGGGATTGTGATCTGCGGTTATCGGGCTGCGGATATGATGTACACGGATCTGCATGATTTTCTACCACCTCATTTTGAGATGCTTCTTGTCGCTTCCCAGCATCTGTGGAGCGAGTGTGTGAATAACGATATTGTATGTGTGGCTATGCCGGTCAAGGTGCACGACCTGGTCAGTACCGTAGAAATGATGGTTCATACGATCGCCGGGCGAAGAAGGAAGAACCGCCAGAAGAGGAAGGAACGGTCGGAATCTGAGAAAGAAATGATCCGGCAGGCGAAAGCTTTACTGATGGAGCGCAATAATATGACGGAGGAGGAAGCGCACCGGTATCTGCAGAAATGCAGTATGGACAGCGGGACGAATCTGGTTGAGACGGCCGGGATGGTTATGAGTATTTATTAGAGGAAAAGAAAATAGAAGAGACAGAGGAAAAGGAAATCGTTGCAACGGCTTCAAATTTTTGCTATACTGGGGGCATATTTTTATTCAATCGTATAGGAGGAACGGCCGTGTTATTTGTTAAGATGCATGGATTGGGTAACGATTATGTTTATGTGGACTGTACGAAGGAGATGCTGAAAAATCCTTCGAAGATCGCCAGACGGATCAGTGACCGGCATTTTGGGATCGGGTCGGATGGGCTGATTTTAATTAAGCCGTCTGATAAAGCTGATTTTACCATGGAGATGTATAACGCGGATGGCTCCAGAGGTGAAATGTGCGGAAACGGGATCCGCTGCGTCGGTAAGTTTGTGTATGACCAGGGGCTGACTGAGAAAACGGAGCTTCAGGTGGAGACGCTGGCGGGAATAAAGGAACTGAAGCTGTTTGTGGAACAGGGGAAGGTTCAAAGCGTCCGGGTGGATATGGGAGCTCCGGTTTTACGGGCTGCAGATGTGCCGGTGATCAGCCAGAAGGAACAGGTGATTGATGAACCGATCCACGCAGGGAATGCCGTATACCGGATGACCTGTGTATCCATGGGGAATCCGCATGCGGTGGTGTTTGTGGAACATGTGGAAGATCTGAATCTGGAGGAGTTAGGTCCTCAGTTTGAAGGGAATCCCTGTTTCCCGAATAGAGTGAATACGGAGTTTATCCAGGTGCTGGATGAGAACCGGATTCGGATGAGAGTCTGGGAACGGGGCTCAGGTGAGACATTTGCCTGCGGAACAGGTGCTTGCGCGGCAGTGGTTGCTTCGGTGCTGAATGGCTTTACGAAGGATTGTGTGACGGTAGAACTGCTTGGCGGCTGTCTTGAAGTGGAATGGGACACGAAGCGGGATACGGTGTTTATGACCGGACCTGCGGCCACGGTATATTATGGAGAGATCGATGTGACGAAACTGGAGGAATGATTTTATGTTCAGGATTAATGAGAATTATCTGAAGCTGCCGGGAAGCTATCTGTTTTCGAATATTGCGAAAAAAGTAAATGCTTTTACGGCTGCGCATCCGGAAAAGCCGGTCATTCGTCTGGGGATCGGCGACGTGACTTTGCCCTTAGCTCCGGCTGTCATAGATGCGCTGCATGCGGCTGTGGATGAGATGGCTCATGAGGAGACATTTCACGGATATGCGCCGGATCTGGGATATGAGTTCCTGAGAAATGCGATTGTCAAGGGAGATTACAGGGCCAGGGGCTGTGACATCGCGGCGGATGAGGTGTTTATCTCGGACGGGGCGAAATGTGATTCAGGGAATATTCAGGAGATTTTCAGTCTGGATAATAAGATTGCGGTCTGTGATCCGGTGTATCCGGTGTATGTGGATACGAATGTGATGGCGGGAAGAACCGGAACTTATGATCCGGAGTCGGAGATCTGGAGCGATGTGATCTATATGCCGTGTACGGCTGAGAATGATTTTGCACCGGAGCTGCCCGGAAAGACGCCGGATATCATTTATCTATGTTTCCCGAATAATCCGACCGGGGCTGCGGTTTCTAAAAAGAGGCTTCAGGAATGGGTGGATTATGCGAACCGGGTCGGCGCGGTGATCATCTACGACGCGGCTTATGAGGCGTATATTTCGGAGGATGACGTACCTCATTCCATCTATGAGTGTGACGGGGCCAGAGGCTGTGCCATTGAACTGCGGAGTTTTTCTAAGAATGCAGGATTTACGGGCACCAGGCTTGGGTTTACCGTTATCCCGAAGGAATTGAAGTGCGGGGATGTTTCCCTGCATGGACTATGGGCCAGACGGCACGGAACGAAATATAACGGCGCCCCGTATATTATTCAGAAGGCCGGAGCGGCCGTCTATACGCCGGAGGGGCGCAGACAGGTGCAGGAGCAGGTCGCTTACTATATGAAAAATGCAAAAGTGATCTATCAGGGTTTGAAGAAGGCGGGATATTCGGTCTCCGGCGGCGTGAATGCACCTTATATCTGGCTGAAGACTCCGAATGGTATGAGTTCCTGGGAATTCTTTGATTATCTGCTGGAACATGCCAATGTAGTCGGAACCCCGGGGTCCGGGTTTGGTCCCAGCGGGGAAGGGTATTTTCGGCTGACAGCATTTGGAAGCTACGAAAACACGCTGGCGGCGATTGAAAGAATTCAGAATATGTAATACGATAGTGTAAATGCAGAGAAAGAGACTCTGGTCCATGGGACTTAACAGGAAGGACGCGTCACCGACTGAGAGCGCATCCATATGGAACGGGACTAAGGGAACACTCTGGAGCAGACCGGTTGAAACAGCAGTAGGCCGGTACGGGTCGTGAACGTTATACACGTGAGAGAGGAATTCATAAGCGTTTTGCAAAATACTTGTGAATTCAATGCGGGTGGTACCGCGGGAGATGATATCCCGTCCCGGAATATGTGGAAGCATGTTCCGGGATTTTTTTATTTCATAGAAAGCTTACCTAATCAGAACAGCAGTGGCTGGAGAACAGACCATGCTGGAAAAAAGGAGGAAAACAGGATGGAATTTATGACAGGTGTAAAACAAAAGAACACATTGGAAATCAGGGACCTGATGGCCAATGACTATACCGGAAGGCAGATCCGGATCAACGGCACCGTGCATACGATCCGGGATATGGGTGAAATTACATTTCTTGTCTTGCGCAAAAGTGAAGGGCTGGTACAATGTGTTTATGAGGAAGGCGTAACGCCGTTTTCCTTACAGGAGATCAGGGAAGGAGCCACGGTGGTGGCAGAAGGGACAGTGTCGGCTGAGGATCGGGCACCCAATGGATTCGAGATCCGGCTGACGGGCATTCGTATCTTGTCGGAGCCTTATCTGCCTATGCCAATTCCGATCGGCAAATGGAAAATGAACGTGTCCCTGGAGTCCATGCTTTCCCTGCGCCCGGTTTCCCTGCGGAACATCCGGGAGAGGGCAAAGTTTAAGATCCAGGAGGGGATTGTCCGGGGATTCCGGGATTTTCTGTATGGGGAAGGATTTACCGAAGTGCATACCCCTAAGATTACCGCCAAAGGAGCGGAGGGAGGCTCCAACATTTTCAAACTGGAATATTTCGGCAAGAAGGCGGAGCTGGCACAGAGTCCTCAGTTTTATAAGCAGACTATGGTAGGTGTCTATGACCGGGTGTTTGAGACGGGACCGGTATTCCGGGCGGAAAAGCACAACACGCCCCGCCATCTCAATGAATATACCAGCCTGGATTTTGAGATGGGCTACATCGATGGGTTTGAGGACTTGATGGCTATGGAGACGGGGTTTCTGCAGTATACCATGACTCTGCTGGAGCGGGAATATGAAAAAGAGCGAAAGATACTGGGAATCCGTCTGCCTAAGACAGACCAGATTCCCGCCGTGCGCTTTGATGAGGCGAAGCAGAAGGCGGCTGAGAAGTATGACAGGAAAATCAGAAACCCTTATGATCTGGAACCGGAGGAGGAAGTGCTGATCAGCCGCTTTTTTAAAGAAGAGTACGATGCGGATTTTGTATTTGTAACCCATTATCCCTCCAAGAAACGCCCGTTCTATGCGATGGATGATCCGGCGGATGCCAGATACACCTTAAGCTTTGACCTTCTGTTCCGCGGGATGGAGATAACTACCGGCGGACAGAGGATTCATGATTATCAAATGCTTCTGGATAAGATGAAGAGCCGGGGAATGAGCCCGGAGGGAATGGAACATTATCTGATGATTTTCCAATATGGAATGCCCCCGCACGGCGGATTAGGAATCGGACTGGAACGTCTCACCATGAAACTGCTGGAGGAGACCAACGTACGGGAAACCACATTGTTCCCCAGAGATTTGGGCAGGCTGGAACCATAGAGGAAAGCGAAGGTTCACAGTCTATAGATGCGGGAAACGCGAGAATGGAGGAAAAAATGAAAAATAGGATTACTGACGAGATCATCGACTATGTGGGCATTCTGGCAAAACTGGAATTATCTCCAGAGGAACGGGAACAGGCCAAAAAAGACATGGCAAAAATGCTGGATTATATTGATCTGCTGGGCGGACTGGACACCGAGGGCGTGGAGCCCATGTCCCATGTATTTCCTGTGTGCAATGTATTTCGGGAGGATATCCCATCTGATCAGGATAACCGGGGAGATATTCTGGCCAATGCCCCCGCGCAAAAAGACGGCAGCTTTCAAGTACCGAAGACAGTGGATTAAGGGAGGGGATACGATGGAAATCTATGAATTAAGCGCCCTGGAACTGGGCAGAAAGATAAAAGAACGGGAAATCTCCGTGGCGGAGGCGGTGCAGGCCTCTCTGGAACAGATACAAAAAAAGGAACCTCAGTATCACTGTTATCTGACCATCGATGAGGAGGGGGCAAAGAAGAGGTCCGCCGCGGTACAAAAGCAGATCGACGACAAGATACTGACCGGACCGCTGGCCGGTGTTCCCACAGCTGTCAAGGACAATCTGTGTACCAGAGGGCTTAAAACAACCTGTGCTTCCAGAATCCTGGAAAATTTTATCCCGCCCTATACGGCCGAAGCAGTACGCAATCTGGAAGCGGCCGGGGCTGTGGTTCTCGGAAAGACCAATATGGACGAATTCGCTATGGGCAGCACTACGGAGACTTCTTTTTATGGGATCACCAGGAATCCGCATAACCCGGAACACGTACCCGGCGGGTCCTCCGGCGGGTCCTGCGCGGCCGTGGCGGCAATGGAATGCTTTTATGCCCTGGGATCTGATACCGGGGGATCGATCAGACAGCCCAGCTCTTTTTGCGGTGTTGTGGGGCTTAAGCCAACTTACGGCACGGTTTCCCGCTATGGTCTGGTAGCCTATGGATCATCCCTGGATCAGATCGGGCCGATCGCGCGGAATGTATCGGACTGTGCGGCGGTGCTGGAAACTATCGCTTCCCATGATCCCAAGGACAGTACCTCTGTAAAACGGGATGACTGTGATTTTACTTCGGCACTGTATGAGGATGTGAAGGGGATGAGGATCGGGATTCCCCGGGATTATCTTACAGAAGGCTTACAGGGGGAAGTAAAAGATGCGGTGCTGACGGTCGCGAAAGAGCTGGCGGCCAGGGGAGCGGTCGTGGAAGAGTTTGATTTAAGCCTGGTGGAATACGCGATTCCGGCATATTATGTGATCGCCTGCGCGGAAGCCAGCTCTAACCTGGCCCGCTTTGACGGGGTAAAATACGGATACCGGACGGCAGAGTATGAAGGCCTGCACCATATGTATAAAAAAACCCGCTCGGAGGGATTCGGCGCGGAAGTAAAACGGCGGATTATGCTGGGGTCCTTTGTGCTAAGCTCCGGTTATTACGACGCTTATTATTTGAAAGCGCTGCGCACCAAAGCACTGATTAAAAAAGCCTTCGACGCGGCCTTTGAAAAATATGATCTGATTCTGGGGCCTGCGGCACCTGCCACTGCGCCGCGGATCGGGGAATCGCTGAGTGATCCGATTAAAATGTACCTGGGAGATATTTACACGGTGGCTGTGAATCTGGCGGGCCTGCCGGGGATCAGTGTTCCCTGCGGCATGGATTCAAAAGGACTGCCCATCGGCTTCCAACTGATCGGGAACCTGTTCCGGGAGAAGGACCTGATCCGGGCGGCCTACACATGGGAATGTTCCTGTACATCTGCAGCAACGCTGCGAGAGGAGGAGAAGTAAAATGGCGAAACAGTATGAAACCGTAATCGGACTGGAAGTCCACGTGGAGCTGGCTACGAAAACAAAGATCTTCTGTTCCTGCAGCACGCAGTTCGGCGGCGCTCCCAATACCCACACCTGCCCGGTATGCACAGGGATGCCGGGTTCCCTGCCGGTACTCAACAGACAAGTGGTGGAGTACGCTGCAGCTGTGGGCCTGGCCACCAACTGTCAGATGAATCAGTATTGCAAGTTTGACCGTAAGAATTACTTCTATCCGGATAATCCGCAAAATTATCAGATCTCCCAGCTGTATCTCCCGATCTGCCGCGATGGCTATGTGGAGATCGAAACCGGGCCGGATAAACAGAAAAAAAAGATCGGAATACACGAGATCCATATGGAAGAGGATGCCGGAAAGCTCATTCACGATGAGTGGGAGGACTGTTCCCTGGTGGATTATAACCGAAGCGGCGTACCGCTGATCGAGATCGTCTCTGAACCGGATATGAGAAATGCGGAGGAAGTAATCGCGTATCTGGAAAAGCTGCGGCTCCTGATACAATACCTGGGTGCTTCCGACTGCAAACTCCAGGAAGGCTCCATGCGTGCGGATGTAAACCTCTCTGTCCGGGAGGTGAACGCCAGTGAATATGGAACCCGGACGGAAATGAAAAACTTAAACTCCTTTAAAGCCATATCCAGAGCGATCGACGCGGAGACGAAGCGGCAGATCGAGCGGATCGAAGAAGGGAAGGCTGTGGTTCAGGAGACCAGGCGTTGGGATGATAACAAGGAGTATTCCTATGCCATGCGGTCAAAGGAAGATGCCCAGGACTACCGGTATTTCCCGGAACCGGATCTGGTGCCGGTACAGATCAGTGAGGAATGGCTGCGGGCCATAAAAGACGCCCAGCCTGAATTCAGGACCCAAAAGCAGGAACGCTATAAAAAGGAATATGACATACCGGAATATGATATAGATATCATCACGTCATCCAAGCATATGGCGGATATCTTTGAGGAGACCACCGCGCTGTGCCGTCAGCCGAAGAAGGTATCGAACTGGCTGATGGGGGAGACTATGCGTCTGCTGAAGGAAAAGGGAATGGATCCGCAGGAGATCCATTTTACGCCGGACCATCTGGCAAAGCTCATTAAACTGGTGGACGACAGAGCCATCAACGGTACGGTTGCCAAGGAGGTATTTGAGCAGATTTTTGACCGGGATGTGGACCCGGAAGCGTACGTCCGGGAGAAAGGATTGGGAGCAGTCACGGATGAGGGGGCTCTTAAGAAAGTGATAGAAACCGTGATCCGCCAAAATCCCAAATCCGTGGAGGACTTCCATAGCGGAAAGAAGAAAGCCATGGGTTATCTGGTGGGCCAGACTATGAAAGAGCTGAAAGGGAAAGGAGATCCGGGGATCGTGAACCGGATTCTGGAAGAATTGCTGAACCAGTAATGAATGAAACGAACCAGAAGCAGCACTTTCCTATCGAACAAAAGAGAGCCATCCTTAGATGGCTCTCTTTTGTAATCTCGTTATTCTACCTTGCTTTCTTCCTAATAGAGTCGCAATATTCTATTTATTAAAGAATAAGGCACATGGAAAACGATTTGATTAGAGTCTGGTTACGTTAACAGCCTGGGGGCCTTTATCTCCATTTACGATCTCATATTCAACTTCTTGTCCCTCTTCCAGAGATTTGAAGCCGTCCATGTTGAGGCCTGTGTAATGCACAAATACATCGTTGCCTTCAGAGTCTGAAATGAATCCGTAACCTTTTTGGTTGTTAAACCATTTTACTGTACCTTTACTCATGATGATACCTCCAAAAAATTAAAAAATGTTAGTGTTTCGTTGCCCTCTGCAACACAAATAAAGAGTATCACAGAATGAAAAATCTGTCAATTATTTTATTCGTTTTGCACAATAAAACATAGAGTTTTGGCATAAGTTTATGGTAGATTATAACATGGATTCGACATGATTTTGCAAAAACCCGGACAAAGAAGTACCTGTGACAACAGCATCCGCCGGCACCGGTATATCCGGAAAACAGGCCTGACTGATACTGCCGCTTTATGGTCATCCCTCCGGTCTGGTTTTCAGAGCCGCGATGACAGCTTCAGGAGATCTGGCTTCTGCGGAAAGGGTGTAATAGGGCTCGTGGATCAACTCGAGCTGGTGTGCATCCGAATTGCTTAAGATCCGGCATTGGTCCAGGTAAGGATTGGATTTTTGAAGTTCGTGGAGTTTTTTCATATCCTTTACTTCCGCGCAGGGAAACCGGCTGTCCTCCGGGATAAAACCGAGGTTCGAGATAAGGCTGAAAGCCGGCTTGTCTATGTGGGCGGGGAACATGACGCCGTGATAGCGGTCAACCAGTTCCCAAAGACCTTCAAAGGAGATAGCAGTCGCGTTGATCAGAAGATAGGGTAAGGTACCGGTGATTTCGTCCTGGTCATTGTAGATCTGCTGTTTTCCGAAGATATCTTCCCGGTTCGGGACAGGAGGAAGCCGTTCGGAAACATAGCTGTCAAATGACAGCGCGTCCGAAAGGGAGGAAAACAGACAGACCGCGTGCACTTCCTCCGCCGTGGTCAGTTCCATACCCGGCAGCGCAAGTATTCCGTAATTTGCGGCAAGCTTACATACGGCCGGGCAGTTTTGGCAGCTGTTGTGATCGGTGACGGCTATAACATCCAGCCCTTTGAGCATAGCCATTCCTGCGATGTTGGCGGGAGTCATGTCATCATCGCCGCATGGGGACAGGCAGGAATGGATATGTAAATCATAATATAGATTCACCATGGATCAGCCTGTAGATCAACAGGGCGGTTTCAAATACCGGCTCCGGTGTGCTAAGAACCGTGACACCCTGTGTATTCGCTTTGGCCGCGGCCGCCTCATCTAACAGCATACCTTCCGCCAGGATAATACAGGCGGAATCGGAGAGCGTCGCTACGGCCAGGGTATTCATGTTCCCCATCACAGTTACCCAGGCACAGCCTTCGGGTGCTCTGCTCATGGCAACACTGAGCAGATCGCAGCAGAAAGGTTTGGTTATTTCACGCCCCGGATTTTCTCCGGCGTTTATGACTGTAAATCGGTTTGTATTAATCAGATCTTGTACTGTCATCATCATTCTCCTTTTGCGTCAAAGGGTCCAGCCTGGCCATACGGCTGGAAAAATCGTGAATATAATCCTGGAGCATATGGATGCCGGCCTTACCATCGCCGTCGCCGTTTAGCAAAGAGTTCGTAATGGCCGCGATCTCATCGGAAAGTTCATGGATATCCTGCCGGAACAGATAGATACAATCATTTTCTTTCGCTTCGCCCCGGACGATATCCTCCGCCAGAGCCTTACAGGTCGGAGCCCCGCAGGAGCCGCAGTCCAGCCCCGGAAATTTCTGACAGAGCCGCTCCACCTGATTCATTTTCAGAATGCTGCTCTTTAAATCATTCCCAAGACGGAACACAGGTTCATAGTTGATATCCTGGGTGAGATACAGATTTTCCGCAGGTTCATCCCCCAGATGATTACAGGACACCGGCATATACTTGCGCAGTTTCTTTAATTTAACAGCAGCCACATAGGGATTCTCCACGGTCAGGACCCCGCCGACGCAGCCGCCGGCACAGGCGTCCAGTTCAATAAACTGCAGGTTCGGAAGCTTTTCGTCCTCCAGATCCTCCAGCACCTGGATCACATTCTCTATTCCGTCGGCAGCCAGATAATTATCGCTGATCAGGCCGCTGGCTTCACCTCCGCTGCCCCCCCCAGCCGATACCGATCTTACCGGAGATCGACAGTTGTTTGGGGCTTCGCTGTGCCTCTTTCATCAGGGGCAGCATCAGAGGATAGATTTCCTTGATCGCCAGCACATGATCAATCTCGCTTTTTTCCACACCAAGCGGAGTCTTGGAATACGTCACCTTCGAAGGACAGGGGGACAGGAAAAACACGCCGATCTCCTCCGGCTTATAGCCGGTAAGTTTCACGGCTTTCTTCCGGGCCAGCTGCGCTGCCACCTCCACCGGAGGCTTCACCGGGAGCAGATGGCTTAACAGGTTCGGAAACCGGACCCGGATCAGGCGAACCACCGAAGGGCAGGCCGTGCTGATATAAGGCCAGTTATCCATATGCTCTCTGATATAGGTACGGGATTCCTCCGATACCAGCTCTGCGGCGCCGCTTACTTCATAGACATCATCAAACCCCAGCATTAAAAGTGCGGTCAGCACAATATTCGTATCGTCCAGATTATTAAACTGGGCATACAAAGAGGGAGCCGGCAGGATCACCGTATATTTATATTGTTTTAAAGCATCCAGGTGGTCATAAGTAGCCACCTTCGCATGGTGAGGGCAGATGCGGATGCATTCTCCGCAGTCGATACAGAACTTGCTGGTAATCCGGGCTTTACCGTTCCTCACCCGGATGGCCGAAGTGGGGCAGCGTTTGATACAGTTGATACAACCCTTGCACAAATCCTGCTGCAGACGCACGGAATGATAAAATTTATCCATGAATACACCTTCTTTTCCGGTCACATAGCTACCGTCATCGTGATTGTAGTACCGACACCCACGATGGTATCGATTTTCATCGTGTCAGAATATTTCTTCATATTAGGGAGTCCCATGCCGGCGCCGAACCCCAGAGAACGTATCTCTTCCTTGGCGGTGGAATAACCTTCCTGCATAGCCAGACCCACATCCGGAATACCGGGGCCGGTATCCTTAAGCACCATCAAGATCTCTTCCGGAGAGATCTCTACCGTAATATCACCGCCGTATGCGTGAATCACCATATTGATCTCGCCCTCATACATGGCGATCGCAACCTTTCGAATCGCTTCAGGGCTGACATCCATCTGTTTTAGTTTGTTCTTCACATCGCTGCTGGCTTCCCCGGCTCTGGTAAAATCATCCCCGGAGACTTCATAGTGCAAAATAATCTTATCGTCCACGCACATCACCTCCGCGCATCCCCTGCTCATACAGTTTACCGCAGGCAGTGAACATGCGGTATTCGGACACCATCAACGTGAGATTGCGTTCCTTTGCCATGGACTTCATATTCTCGTCCGGCTGTTTTCCGCGGACAAACACGATACACTCGATATCCATCATTTCCGCGGTGCGCACCACCTGCGGGTTGCACAGCCCTGTCAGCAGGATCGAATGCTCATGCAGGTAAGCCAGCACATCGCTCATCATATCCGCACCGCAGGCATAATGGATATCCAGATCCGTATTTCCGCCGTCCACGACCAGTACAGCTTCCAGCAAGCCCTGTATATCTTTTATCTTCAATGAAAAACCCCCTTTTTCAACTGGATAATATAACCTCAGTTTAACATTTATCAGGTAGAGATTCAACCTAAATGTAGGGCGGGGGGGCCCGGCGATGAGGTGATGGAGGGCTGGGGACTGGGGAGGGCCGGGGACTGGGGAGGGCCGGGGACTGGGGAGGGCCGGGAATTGGGGAGGGCCGGGAATTGGGGAGGGCCGGGAAGGACCCTGGGAGGCGGGAGGCCGGACCGGTATGACGGCGCAGACCGCCCGGTGTCCGTTCCGTACGGATGTGCCCTATGGGGAGCCTGGCAGAAAGAGCAGTGTCTGTTGTCCTCTTCCTCACTTAAGGCTGTTACCCGGTGAAATCTAAATGAAATCGGCCCGGCAGGTTCGCGGTTCGTGGCTGATTCACCCCGAATGCCGATGCATTCGCGGTTCAGCAGCCACCGAAAGACTGCAGGGAACGCAGTCTTTCGCCGCAAACCTGCCGGGCCGATTTCATTAAGATTTCACACGGGCGCCTTATGTGAGGAAGAGGACAACAGACACTGCTCTTTCTGCCAGGCGCCCCATAGGGCACATCCGTACGGAACGGACACCGGGCGGCCTGCGCCGTCATACCGTCGGCCTCCCGCCTCCCAGGGTCCTTCCCTGCTTTGGTGAATGCCGGGTGGCTTTCTTCTTGCGGTTTTGCATGCCGGGTTAGCTGTTGAGGGTGGTTTTTGTCGGGGTATTGTAACGGAGGGGGACGAATATATGGTTTGTTTTAATAAAATGAATGGTAACAATTTTCTTTACCAATGTTGTTATTAACGGGGGTTTTTTGTATAATGGTTAAAGAACTTTAACGAAAGGAACTGCTGTATGAGAACTCATCAAATTAAGATAGATAGAGATTTGTGTATTGGCTGCGGACTTTGTGCCAAAAGCTGTGTTGCACATAATATTGATCTGTATAATGGTAAGGCAAATATTATATCTGAGGAATGTGTGATGTGCGGTCACTGTACTGCTGTTTGTCCGAAAAAAGCTGTATCCGCTACGGGATACGAGGATAAGCAAATCGAGAAAACTTCGGAGGTACGACTGAATCCTCTGGAGGTTTTGGAGGTTATCCGTTTCCGAAGAAGTATCAGACAATTTCAAAAGAAAAAAATTCCGTATGAGGTAATAGAACAGATTTTAGAAGCCGGCAGACTTACACATACGGCTAAAAATTTGCAGGATGTTTCCTTTGCTGTACTTGATAAGGAGAAAGATAATGTTGAGAAATTGGCGGTTTCCTTTTTCAAAAGGGTAAAACCTTTTGCGGATTTGGTAAGCCCTATGGCAAGGAGAAACAAAATTACCGGCCATTTTTTCTTTTTTGAAGCTCCGATTGTAATCGTAATTATGGCAAAGGACAGGACAAATGGCTTGCTGGCCGCACAGAATATGGAATTCGTTGCGGAAGCATACGGACTCGGCGTTTTATTCAGCGGATTTTTTTCAATGGCGGCTAACGCTTCATCCAAAATAAAAAAAGCATTGCGGATACCAAGTGGGAAAAAGGTTGCGGCAACGCTTGTGCTGGGGTATCCGAAAGTGAAATATCTGCGTTCGGTACACCGGGAAAATTTAGATGTCCGGTATATGTGAGGAGGAAGTTATGGATTGTCAGGAAAGATTACAGAGCATTATTGACGGTTTTCAAAAACACAGAAGTGCCTTTACAGCGATCGGGGATGAAACAAGACAGAGTATTTTGCTGGTTCTGTTAGAAAACGGCCTGCCAGGCATAAGAGTCGGCGAGATTGCGAAGAAAACACATTTAACAAGACCTTCAGTATCGCATCATCTGCAAATATTGAAGGACGCAGGGATTGTGGCTATGCGGCGGGAAGGAACGAAAAACTACTATTACCTGAGCGCAAACGAAACGAAATGGAAAGATATTGCAGGGTTGGTCAATATAATATATGAAGGTGTTCAGCACATCAGTCAGGAGAAAATACAATGATTCTATATTTTACAGGAACGGGCAACAGTGAGTATGTTGCCGAAAAGATAGCAAAAGAAACAGGAGAAGAAGCCGTTAATCTTTTTCAAAGAATAAGAAAGAAAGATTATTCAGAGATGCACTCCGATCAGCCGTGGGTTGTTGTTGCTCCGACATACGCATGGAGAATACCGCATATTTTAGAAAAATGGATGGAACAAGCAGCATTATCAGGAAGCAGGGATATCTATTTTGTGATGACCTGCGGCGGCAGTATCGGCAATGCGGGAAAGTATCTCAGATCCTTCTGTTCCAAAAAGGGAATGCAATACCTGGGCTGTTTTGAAATTGTTATGCCCGAAAACTATATCGCACTGTTTACCACTCCAACAAAGGACGAAGCCGCCGCAATTATTAAAAAAGCAGAAAGCGAAATCAACAAAGCGATTGATTATATAAAAGCGGGCAAACACATTCCCGAACCCCAGCTTTCTTTAAGTGACAAAATGAATAGCGGAATGATTAACAGTCTCTTTTATCCTCTTTTGGTGCATGCAAAGAAATTCTATGCGACAGAAACCTGTATTTCCTGCGGATTATGTGAAAAGGTCTGTCCTCTTGGCAATATACAGCTTGTAAACGGCAAGCCGGACTGGGCGGACAACTGCACACACTGTATGGCTTGTATCTGCCGCTGTCCGAAAGAAGCGATTGAATACGGCAAACACAGCAAAGGACTTCCCAGATATACGTATCCAAAACAAAAAGAACCTCAGATATCACCAAAGTAGGGGCGGGTGTTGGAAGGTGCGGACTCCGGGGAGGGGGGACCCAAAGTATCGGGGGCCAAATCGCTTGAGGCCGGGTCTTAGAACAGGTTACGCAGAAGAGGACGAAACCTCGCAGGACCCGGGGCACTGTCTGAGCCGTACTTTGGCGAGTTTGCCCCGGGTCCTGCTAATCGGAGGTTTCGGCCTCTTCGGAGTTACCTGTTCTTAGACCCGGCCGAAGCGATTTGGCCCCCGATACTTTGGGTCCCCCTTCCCCGGAGTCCGCACCTTCCAACACCCGCCCCGGCCCCTTTCGTCAATATCACCACACTTACCAATCATCGCCTCCTCTTATTTCGTGTGAAAAATGGAATTATTTGTAGATTTTTTAACGGACTTGTGATAAAATAGTCATACTTATAGGTTTAATTACAAGGAGGTTTTTAGATGAGTGCCAAAAAGCAAACCGTTCCGTTTCAGGGAACGAAAGAGCAGGAAGCGGACCTGTTAAAAGTCATTGCCGAGCACAAAGACGAAAAAGGTTCTTTGATGCCCATTCTGCAAAAAGCGCAGGATATCTATGGCTATCTGCCGATTGAAGTTCAGACCATCATTTCAAATGAAACCGGGCTTCCCCTGGAGAAGATCTATGGTGTTGCGACTTTCTATTCTCAATTTTCCCTCAATCCCAAAGGTAAGTATCAGATTTCTGTCTGTCTTGGAACAGCCTGTTATGTTAAGGGCTCCGGTGATATTTACAATAAGTTGATGGAGAAGTTAGGTATTGTCGGCGGAGAATGTACTCCAGACGGACGTTTTTCGTTGGATGCATGCCGGTGTGTGGGCGCCTGTGGTCTGGCACCTGTTATGATGATCAACGGTGAGGTTTACGGAAGATTGACAGTGGATGACATCGATGACATTCTGGCTAAATACGAATAGCCTATGATGCCTGAAATTTCACTGAATGTGTTGGATGTGGCCGAGAATTCTACCAGAGCGAAAGCATCGCTGGTGGAGATATCCGTAGCGGCGGATACAAAGGCGGATACTCTGGTTATTAAGATCAAGGATGATGGCTGCGGAATGACGGCGGAGCAGCTGGCCCATGTGGAGGACCCGTTTTTTACAACCCGAACGACCCGTAAGGTCGGCCTGGGAGTTCCGTTTTTTAAAATGGCGGCGTTGGCTGCCGGCGGAGATTTTTCCATAGAATCGAAGCCCGGAGCCGGGACATGCGTAACAGCGGTATTCGGATTGTCCCATATTGACAGAATGCCCCTGGGAGATATGACCAGTACGATTCACACGCTTATCATATTTCATAAAGATATGGATTTTCGATATACATATGAAGTGGACGGCAGAAGCTTTACGCTGGATACCAGAGAATTTCGGGAGGTTCTGGGGGATGTACCCTTTGATGAACCGGAGGTATCCGCATATATTAAGGAATATTTAACGGAAAACAAAAAAGAGACAGATGGAGGGATCTCGATATGAAGTCTTTGGAAGAATTGAAAGCAATCCGTGAGAGAATGCAGGGACAGGTTGGTCTTCGCTCAGAGGACGCAAGCCAGACCAGAGTAGTGGTAGGTATGGCAACCTGCGGTATCGCCAGCGGTGCGAGACCGGTATTAACCACCCTTTCCGACGCGGTTCAGGAAAGACATCTGGATAATATAGCGGTAACCCAGACAGGATGTATCGGTCTGTGCCAGTATGAGCCCATCGTGGAAGTGATGGAACCCGGTAAGGATAAAGTGACTTATGTGAAGATGAATCCGGAGAAAGCTCTGGAAGTATTGGAAAAACATCTGATCCGTGGTCAGGTTGTACAGAAATATACTTTGAACGCTGAAAATATTAAATAGGAGGGTCAGTGACTATGTATCGTTCACACGTATTGGTTTGTGGTGGAACCGGATGCACTTCCTCCGGAAGTGAAAAAATCATCACGACACTAGAGGAAGAAATTAAGAATAAAGGCCTGGAAAATGAGGTGGCTGTTGTAAAGACCGGATGCCACGGCCTGTGTGCTTTGGGACCGATCATGATCGTATACCCGGAAGCAGCATTTTATGCAATGGTAAAGGCAGAGGATATTCCCGAAATCGTAGAGGAACATCTGTTAAAAGGAAGGGTTGTTACCAGACTTCTGTATGATGAGACGGTAACGGACCATGGAGTAACCGCATTAAATGATACGGATTTTTATAAGAAACAACACAGAATCGCACTGAGAAACTGTGGCGTCATCAATCCTGAAAATATCGACGAATACATCGGGACCGGCGGATACGAAGCTCTGGGCAAGGTGCTGACAGAGATGACTCCCGATGATGTGATAAATGTCCTGCTGGACAGCGGTTTGAGAGGCCGCGGCGGAGCCGGCTTCCCCACCGGAAGAAAATGGGCGCTGGCGAAGGCCAACGATGCCGATCAGAAATATGTCTGTTGCAACGCCGATGAGGGTGATCCCGGTGCTTTCATGGACCGTTCGGTTCTGGAAGGCGATCCTCATGTAGTGCTGGAAGCCATGGCGATCGCCGGCTATACCATTGGTGCGACCCAGGGTTACATATATGTGCGTGCGGAATATCCCATCGCCGTAGAACGTCTGAACATTGCCATCAATCAGGCCAGAGAATATGGTCTGCTGGGCAAGAATATCTTTGGAACGGATTTCTGCTTTGATATCGATCTTAGGCTCGGCGCAGGAGCTTTCGTATGCGGGGAAGAGACCGCGCTGATGGTTTCCATCGAAGGAAACCGCGGGGAACCCAGATGCAGGCCTCCTTTCCCGGCACTGAAGGGTCTGTTCGCGAAACCGACGATTCTGAACAACGTAGAGACCTATGCCAATATTCCTCAGATTATCCTGCACGGACCCGAATGGTTCGCTTCCATGGGTACCGAGAAGTCCAAAGGAACCAAAGTATTCGCTCTGGGCGGCAAGATCAACAACACCGGCCTGGTGGAGATCCCCATGGGAACCACGCTGCGTGAAGTGGTGGAAGAGATCGGCGGCGGAATCCCCGGCGGCAAGAAGTTCAAGGCGGCGCAGACCGGCGGACCTTCCGGCGGATGTATCCCTCCGGAACACTTTGATATTCCGATCGATTATGACAACCTGTTAAGCATCGGCTCCATGATGGGTTCCGGCGGTCTGATCGTTATGGATGAAGACAACTGTATGGTTGATATCGCCAAATTCTTCCTTGAGTTCACCGTAGATGAATCCTGCGGAAAATGTACTCCCTGCCGGATCGGTACCAAACGTCTCTACGAGATGTTGGATAAGATCACCAAAGGCCAGGGGACCCTGGAAGATCTGGACAAGATGGAAGAACTCTGTTACTACATCAAAGAGAACGCCCTTTGCGGACTGGGACAGACAGCCCCCAATCCGGTATTATCCACGCTTCGTTATTTCCGGGATGAATATATCGCCCACGTTGTGGATAAGAAATGTCCCGCCGGTGTCTGTAAGGCTCTGTTGTCCTACAAGATCGATGCGGATAAATGTAAGGGTTGTACACTTTGTGCCAGAACATGTCCGAACAACGCGATTATCGGTGTGGTCAAAGAACCTCACGCAATCGATCAGAGCAAGTGCGTAAAATGTGGAGCATGTATGGAAAAATGCCGCTTCGGCGCTATCTATAAAGAGTAATGGAGGATTCAAAAATGGAAAATATTACATTAAAAATAAATGGTGTAGAAGTAAAAGCACCTGCAGGCTCTACCATTCTGGAAGCAGCCCGGCTTGCCAATATTGAGATTCCTACTCTTTGTTTCCTGAAGGATATCAACGAAATTGGCGCATGCCGGATGTGTGTCTGCGAAGTAAAAGGTGCGAGAAGTCTGGTTGCTTCCTGTGTATATCCGATCAATGAAGGAATGGAAGTGTGGACCAACACACCCAAAGTCCTGGATTCCAGAAAGAAAACATTGGAGCTGATCCTCTCCAACCATCACAGAAAATGTCTCTCCTGCGTCCGCAGCGGTGACTGTGAACTTCAGAAACTCTGTAAAGACCTGAAGGTGGAGAATGAGGACATGTACGAGGGCGAAATGCAGGATTTCGATATCGATGATTCCGCTGCCCATATGATCCGTGACAACAATAAATGTATCCTTTGCCGCCGCTGTGTGGCAGTCTGCGCGAATGTGCAGGGAATCGGCGTGATCGGCGCCAATGAGCGTGGATTTGTTACCAATATCGGTTCCGCGTTTGAGATGGGCTTAGGGGAAACCAGCTGTGTATCCTGCGGCCAGTGTATCGCCGTATGTCCTACCGGAGCATTAAGAGAAAAAGACTTTACCGATGACGTATTTGCAGCTCTTGCAGATCCCAAAAAGCATGTGCTGGTGCAGACGGCTCCGGCGGTCCGTGCGGCTCTGGGAGAGGCCTTCGGCCTTCCGATCGGTACGAATGTAGAGGGCAAGATGGCGGCATCCCTTCGCCGTCTGGGCTTTGATAAAGTGTTTGATACGGACTTTAGCGCCGACCTGACCATTATGGAAGAAGCACACGAGTTCCTGGACCGGGTACAAAACGGCGGCGTTCTGCCTATGATCACCTCCTGCTCACCCGGATGGATCAAATACTGTGAACACTATTTCCCTGACATGACGGAGAATCTCTCCTCCTGCAAATCTCCCCAGCAGATGTTCGGAGCGATCGCGAAGACCTATTATGCGGAGAAGATGGGAATCGATCCGAAGGATATCGTTATGGTCAGTGTTATGCCCTGTACCGCTAAGAAATTCGAGATCGGCCGTGACGATCAGGATGCAGCCGGTGTACCGGATGTAGATATCGCCATCACCACCAGAGAGCTGGCCAGAATGATCGAACGCGCAGGCATCCGTTTCCTGGATCTGCCGGATGAGGACTTCGACGAGCCTTTGGGACTATCCACAGGTGCGGCCGTAATCTTCGGCGCTACCGGAGGTGTTATGGAAGCGGCTCTTCGTACCGCGGTGGAGACACTGACCGGCGAGGAACTGGCATCCGTAGATTTTACCGATGTTCGTGGAACGAAGGGAATCAAGGAAGCTACTTACAACGTAGCGGGCATGGATGTTAAGATCGCGGTTGCTTCCGGTCTTGGCAATGCCAGGGAACTGCTGACAAAAGTGAAAAACGGCGAAGCGGATTACCACTTCATCGAGATTATGGGATGCCCCGGCGGCTGTGTAAACGGCGGCGGACAGCCCCAGCAGCCTGCGTCCGTCCGGAACTTTACCGATATCCGCGAGCTGCGGGCAAAGGTTCTGTACGATGCGGATGCGGGAAAACCGATCCGGAAATCCCATGAGAATCCGGCCATCAAACAGCTGTACGCGGAGTATCTGGGAGAGCCGGGAAGCCATAAGGCTCATGAAATTCTGCATACCAGCTATGTGAAGAGAAGTGTGAATTAATGACCCCCTGATTCGCAGGGCCCGGGACAAACTTGCCATTCGGCTTATGGTATGTCCCGGGCCTTTTTTGGATTTTTGTCTGCTGGGGTGGGGGGAAGGGCCGGGCCTGATGGCTCCAGGTCGGGCGGGGGCGCCCGGCTTAGGGAGGGAAGTAATTCTCATCTTAGAAAAAGCAACCTCATGAGCAGCTGCGGGAGCCTCTGAAAGCAGTGAGAATGTCGGCGTGAGAGCCTCCATTCTCACTTGAGTCTCCCTCCGCTATTCGGCCATGCTTTTTCTAAGATGAGAATTACTTCCCTCCCTAAGCCGGGCGCCCCCGCCCGACCTGGAGCCATCAGGCCCGGCTCTAATTAGGGCGCAGAGAAAAATATATTATTTGTTGCTTTGCGGGAAATCTGCTTCAGCCTTCTAAATCCTTCTCCACATGCTGCATTTCAAAAGGTCTGCACACGATCTCTCCGTATGGCTTAAGCAGACAGACCGTGCTTTTTCCTTTTGACACATCAATCCCTACACTTATCATCTGTAACCTCCCATAACTGTTATGCGTAATTGTTCCAGCCACACTTATTACCATCCAGTTTAGTTGGTTACACGGGAGCGAATCCCTACCTGCTTAATCGAATGCTTATAATAAGGGTTTTTTAACGGTTTTATTTACGGATGCAAAGATCCAAAAAAGCTCACGTCAGACCAGTTACTCCCCTTATAATAAATAAAATAAGTGCAGATGACAGAGTTAATTACTCTCTAACAACTACACTTTTATGGTACTAAAATGGCTTATTATAAAGAAGGGATGAGGGGGAAGCGGCTTGCCCTTGGGAACCGGGCGGCTCCTCTCGCGGCACCAAATCACTTGAGACCGGGCCTTAGAACAGGTTACGCAGAAGGCAGGAGAACCTCGCAGGGCCTGAAACACTGTCCGAGCCGTCCTTTGGCGAGTTTGTTTCAGGCCCTGCTAATAGGAGGTTCTCCTGCCTTCGGAGTTACCTGTTCTTAGGTCCGGTCGAAGTGATTTGGCGCCGCGAGAGGAGCCGCCCGGTTCCCAAGGGCAAGCCGCTTCCCCCTCATCCCGGCCCTTAGCTACTCCCCCCAGCCATCCCATAAGAACCCGCAAAAATTATACCTCTAGTGACAAACTATATACCCTATGTTAAAATATAAACATTAGCCACGGCTGTAAAAAACGTGGAAATTCTGGCTTGAAGGAGGCCACACATGAACGTCATTGATTTTCAAAAAGCTAATTGCCGGAACTGTTATAAGTGTGTCCGGTCCTGTTCGGTGAAAGCGATACGGATTAAGAACGAACAGGCTCAGATAATGAATGAGCACTGTATCTTGTGCGGGCACTGCCTGGAGGTCTGTCCTCAGAATGCTAAGACTTTTTCCAGTGATCTGGACCGGGTGAAGAGTTTTCTGAGGCAGGGACAGAAAACGGTTATTTCGATTGCGCCGTCTTATCTGGGAGTGATGAAGTACAGCCAGCCAGGCCAGGTGGTTACCGCTTTGAAGCGGCTGGGATTTAAACAGATTAGAGAGACTGCCGAGGGGGCGGCCTATGTGACCAACGCTTATCATCGGATTCTGGAGGAGGGCAGCATGAAGAATGTGATCTCGACCTGCTGTCCCAGTATCAACGATCTGATAGAGAAATATTTTCCGGACCTGACCCCTTATATGGCACCGGTGGTATCGCCGATGGTAGCCCATGGGATGCTGATCAAGAAACAGCTGGGGATGAATACAAAGGTGGTTTTTTTGGGGCCCTGCATCGCTAAGAAGGAGGAAGCGGAGCTGGATGAGAGGACTTCCGGCTGGATCGATGCGGTGATTAATTTTTCCGAGGTCGGGCAGTGGATGGAAGAGGAAGGGATCGATGTAAAG
This sequence comes from Diplocloster hominis, assembly GCF_032380655.1. Lineage (NCBI taxonomy): Bacteria > Bacillati > Bacillota > Clostridia > Lachnospirales > Lachnospiraceae > Diplocloster > Diplocloster hominis. The sequence goes on from NZ_JAWDIY010000002.1 coordinate 246,779, forward strand.
GCGCTGAAACCTTCTCCTATGGATAATCCGGATCCGAAGGTGAACCGTCTGTATCCGGTCAGTTCCGGGGTGATGACCTCGGTGGTGGCCAAGAATGGGAAGGATACATACCGCAAGCTGTTTGTGGACGGACTGGATAATTGTATCGATCTGTTCCGGGGAATGGCGAATGGGGAACTGGAGCACTGCTTTATCGAGGCGAATGTCTGCGAGGGAGGCTGTATTAAGGGACCTGCGATCAATAAAATGGAGGTTTCCAGATTTAAGGCTAAGCTGGATATCGAGGAACAGATCGAGTATGTCAGTCCCGATTATCCGGAGGTGCCGCCGGAGGTGGATCTGGAAAAACAGTTCTATTCCCGGGTAGAGAAGGAAAAGATGCCGACGGAAGAGGAAATCAGGAGTATCCTGCGCAAGACCGGTAAGTACAGCCGGGAAGATGAGCTGGACTGCGGAGCCTGCGGATATGGTTCCTGCAGGGAAAAGGCCATCGCGGTATTCCAGGAAAAAGCTGAGCTGGGTATGTGCCTGCCGTATGCGTTTGACAAAGCCAATTCTATGGCAAACACGGTGATGGAGCAGACACCCAACGCCATTCTGGTGGTTGATCAGGATATGCGGATTATGGAATTCAATAAAGCGGCTGAGAAGATGTTTAAACAGAGCAAGTCTGTGGCAGCGGAGAAATATCTGTTCGAGCTGATCGATCACACGGATTTTCTGTATGTATATGACACCCACGAGCCCATCGTACATAAGCGGGTGGCCTATGAGGACCTGGGGATTTATACGACCCAGACGCTGGTGTATGTCAAAGAGCAGGACGCGGTCCTTGGAATCTTCGAGGACGTGACGGAAGAGGAAAATAATAAGAAAAAGCATTACCAGCTTCAGGTCGAGACGGTGGAGATGGCCCAGAAGGTAATAGACAAGCAGATGATGGTTGCCCAGGAGATCGCCGGACTGCTGGGTGAGACTACGGCTGAGACCAAGGTCACACTGACGAAGCTTAGGGATTCGATCTTATTCGAAGGTCAGGAAGAATAGGGGGAAAACCATGGATGTCAGCGTAGAAGTTTCCTATAAAAGTTTAAATAAGTTTCATGAAGAGCTGTGCGGAGATAAAGTCGAAATCATCAAGACGGCTGATTCGGATATCGCCATTTTGGCGGATGGAATGGGCAGCGGGGTAAAGGCCAATATACTGGCCACGCTGACCTCTAAGATACTGGGAACGATGTTCCAGAACGGAGCATCCATTGAGGATGCAGTGGAGACCATCGTTAAGACACTGCCGATCTGCCAGGTCCGGAAGGTAGCCTATGCCACCTTCAGTATACTGCAGATTTTCCATAACGGGGAAGGATATCTGGTGGAGTTTGACAATCCGGAATGTGTCTTGATCCGGGATAGAAAACTGATGGATATCCCCTTCACCCACCGGGAACTGGAGGGAAAGGATATCCGGGAATGGCGGTTTCAGGTGCAGATGGGCGACTGCTTTGTGCTGATGAGCGACGGTGTGGTCTACGCGGGAGCCGGCGAGATCCTGAATCTGGGCTGGACCAGAGACAGTATGGCCGAATATGCGCTCAAATGTATGAAAACCACCACGTCGGCTTCCCGGCTCACGGCCATGTTAAGCAGAGCCTGTGACGATCTCTATCTGCAAAAACCCGGGGATGACACTACGGTCTGTGTGACCAGAGTGATTCCCAGGCGGCTGGTCAGCATCTTCACGGGACCGCCTGAGGACCCCGGGGATGACCGTAAGCTGATGGAACAGTTCATGGGCGAATCCGGCTGTAAGATCGTATGCGGCGGCACCAGCGCGAATATTGCCGCCAAATATCTGGACAAACCGATCACAACTCAGATCCAGAGCGCTTCCAGCGATGTACCGCCTATGGCAGAGATCGAAGGGATGGATCTGGTTACCGAAGGAATCATAACCATGAATAAAGCGTTGAAGCTTTTAAGACAATATATAAGAGATGAGGTAGATGTGGACTTCTTCCTGGCCCTGGACGAGGACAACGGCGCCGCCAGGCTGGCCAAGATCCTGATCGAAGAATGCACGGAACTAAAGCTCTTTGTGGGCAAAGCCGTCAATCAGGCATATGACGCCACCATGGATTTAGATCTTCGCATGAATCTCATCGGCCAGCTCAAATCGGTGGTAGAGCAGATGGGCCACCGCGTAGAAGTCATCTACTTCTGAGAGGGGACTGGCTCATTCCGCCTCCAATTCAGCCGGCACCAAACAAAAGGCGGAATGTGCCTGTCCCCGGAAGCTGCCCCAAAGAGCACAAGCATCTAAACCTTGAGAAATATCCAAAACACGAATATACCGCCACCAGCCCCATGTAACACTACGATATAATAATGAAAAGCAAAGGAGAACCACCATGAACCAAGTATATGACAAATTACAAAAATGCTATGAAAGCGTAAAATCCAAAATAGACTTCCAGCCAAAAGTAGCGCTGATCCTGGGTTCCGGCCTGGGGGATTACGCCGAAGGCATCCAGGTGGAAGCGGTCCTTAATTATTCAGACATTGAAGGATTCCCGGTATCCACCGTACCCGGCCACAAAGGCCGTTTCCTCTTCGGCTACGTAGAAACCGTACCGGTGGTCATTATGCAGGGCCGTGTCCATTACTACGAAGGCTACGACATGTCCGATGTAGTCCTTCCCACCAGGCTCATGCGGATGATGGGTGCCGAAGTGCTATTCCTGACCAACGCCTCCGGCGGAATCAATTATAACTATCAGGCGGGAGATTTCATGCTGATCCGGGACCATATCCTGAATTTCGTCCCTTCTCCCCTGATCGGGCCCAACATCGACGAGCTGGGAACCAGGTTTCCCGATATGAGCGATGTCTACGATTACAAGCTCCGCCGGATCATCAAACAGACTGCCCTGGAACAGAACATCCCGCTCCAGGAAGGTGTATACATCCAGCTGACCGGCCCCAACTTCGAGACTCCCTCCGAGGTACGCATGTGCAGAACTCTGGGTGCCGATGCCGTAGGTATGAGCACCGCCTGTGAGGCCGTGGCGGCCAACCATATGGGAATGAAGATTTGCGGTATCTCCTGTGTGTCCAACCAGGCAGCCGATGCGGCAAAACAGCCGCTGACCCACGAAGAGGTCCAGGAGATGGCGGACCGCAAGGCGCCGATGTTCAAGAAGCTGATCACCTCATCCATCGTGAACATTGCGAAAGAAATCCTGTGACAATCCATTAAAAACGGACGATCCATTGAAAGCCGGCCGAATAATGATGCCGTATATGGGGATACTGAAAAGGAGGAAAATGGATTGGAAAATCTGGAAAAAGCAACTCACATTGAAAATGTAAAATTAAGTGAAGACGGAAAAAATGTGATCATTATTGATCAGACAAAATTGCCCAACAGGGAGGAGTATCTGACTCTTAACACGGCTGCGGATATCTATGAGGCTATATTTGAACTGAAGGTCCGGGGAGCCCCGGCTATCGGAATCTGTGCGGGGTACGGGATCTATGTGCTGGCCAGACAGATAGAAACGCAAGATTATGACCGGTTTTTAGAGGAATTCCGTAAATATAAAGATTATCTGGATTCCTCCCGCCCAACCGCGGTAAACTTAAGCTGGGCGCTCAACCGCATGGAAAATGTGGTAACCGCCCATTCGCACCTTGCGGTTCCTGAGATCCTGAAACTGCTGGAAAAGGAAAGCCGTATGATTCAGGAGGAGGATATCCGGATGTGCCGGGCCATATCGGAATTCGGCCTCTCGCTGATCCGGGACGGAGACGGTATCCTGACCCACTGCAATGCGGGGCCTCTCGCCACATCCCAGTATGGAACAGCTCTGGGACCTTTATTTCTGGGGAAAGAGCGCGGCATGAACTTCAGGGTGTTCGCGGATGAAACCAGACCGCTCCTGCAGGGGGCGAGGCTGACTTCCTATGAACTGGCCCGGGGCGGAATCGATGTGACTTTGATCTGCGATAATATGGCCAGCCTGGTGATGAAGAACGGCTGGGTCCAGGCGTGCTTTGTAGGTTGTGACCGGGTGGCGGCCAACGGTGACACGGCGAATAAGATAGGGACCAGCGGTGTGGCGATCCTGGCGAAACATTACGGGATTCCCTTCTACGTGCTGGGGCCCAGCTCCACGATTGATTTAAACTGTGCGTCCGGCGAAGACATTACCATCGAGCTGCGGGATACCAATGAGATCAAGACCAAGTTTTATCAGGAGCCCATGGCGCTTCCGGAGGTGAAATGTTATAATCCGGCCTTTGATGTTACAGATCATACCCTGATCACGGCGATCGTAACGGAGGAAGGGATCTGTTATCCACCTTTCACGGACAGCCTGGCTGAAGTTTTCAGGAACAAAGGGATCTGATACACCCTATATTTGATCAAAGTCTGAGCATCCGTGAGCAGTCGCATTTTTCCGCTTCACAAAAGGAGGATCATTATGAAAAGACCCCTGATTGTGTTGGCGGTATGTGCGTTTGTGGCCCTGACCGGCTGCAGCAGCAGTCAGAAGCAGGTACCGGCGGTACCTGAAGCCGGGAATGACACGAAGGATGGCTTGAAAATTGCGATCGTTACCAGTCCGACCGGCGTGGATGACGGTTCTTTTAACCAGAACAATTTCGAGGGTGTACAGGCATTTTTGAATACGCATCCGGATTCCGGTGTGACACCGGTCAATGAACCAACCGGTGACAATGCCGCATCCGTACAGGCAGTGGCAGATATTGTAGCGGACTATGATGTAATTATTACCCCCGGATTCCAGTTTTCGGGAATCGGACAGCTGGCAGCGGACAACCCGGATGTGAGATTTATTTTGGTGGACTCCTATCCAACGGATGCAGACGGGATGGAAACAGAGCTGGATAACGTCTATGCCATGCAGTTCGCGGAGCAGGAAGGCGGCTTTTTCGCAGGTGTGGCGGCGGCTTTGGAGACAAAGACCGGTAAGACGGCTGTGGTCAATGGCGTGGCTTTTCCCTCCAATGTCAACTATCAGTACGGGTTCGAAGCCGGCGTCAACTATGCGGTAAAAAATCTCGGAGCCAGGGCGGAATGTGTGGAAATTCCCGCATATGCCGGTACGGATGTGGCGAACCAAAATATCGGTGGTAATTACACCGGAAGCTTTTCCGACCAGGCCCAGGGAAAGGTGATCGGCCAGGCTTTGATCGCCCAGGGCGCGGATGTGATTTTCGTGGCGGCGGGCGGAGCCGGAAACGGTGTGTTTACAGCGGCCAAAGAGGCGCAGAATGTGAAAGTGATCGGCTGCGATGTGGATCAATACGATGACGGCGTCAATGGGGATCAGAATATTATCCTTACCTCGGCGTTAAAGATCATGGACAAAAACGTGGAGAAGCAGTTAAATGCCATCGCGGATGGTACCTTTCACGGGGGCAATTATCTGTTAAAGGCGGACAGCGATTCCACCGGTTACGTATTTGAAAAGGGGCGGCAGCAGCTTTCGGATCATACGATACCAACACTTGAGCAGGTCTATGCCCAGGTCAGGGATGGGACAATTGTGCCGCCTTCCTACGGCGGCAATACCACACCGGATGATTTTCTGGGACTTGATCCGGCAGATCAATAAAAAACAGAAATATCCATATAACCAATGGGGGCAGACACGGACAGCGGCTGCCCCCATGTGACGCTAAATTCACAAAAGAGAGCAATAAGAGGAAAAAAGGAGCGGCCCCGGGATGGATTATATGGTGGAAATGAGACATATTACCAAAAGATTTCCAGGTATTGTGGCCAACGATGATGTTACCATTCAGATTCGGCCTCATGAAGTTTACGCGCTGCTGGGAGAAAACGGAGCGGGAAAATCCACGTTGATGAGTATGCTTTTTGGAATGTATGAGCCGGATCAAGGAGAGATATGGATACGGGGAAAAAGAGTACGGATCAGTTCTCCGAATCAGGCGGCCGGACTGAATATCGGCATGGTTCATCAGCATTTTAAGCTGGTGCAGAATTTTACTGCTGCCGAGAATATTGTACTGGGAACAGAACCGGTTAAGAGACTATTCGGCGTGCTCCCATGCTTTGACAAAAAACAGGCCGGGCAGCAGATCCGGGATCTGTCCCGCAGATATGGGCTGGAGATAGATCCTGAGGAACGGATTTCCGATATGGACGTGTCGGCCAGACAGCGGGTGGAAATTCTGAAAATGCTGTACCGTCAGGCAGAAATCCTTATTTTCGATGAACCAACCGCCGTATTAACTCCGCAGGAGATCCAGTTCCTGCTGAAGATCATCCAGGGACTAAAGGAGCAGGGGAAGACGATCCTGCTGATTTCACACAAGCTGGAGGAAATCAAGCAGATCGCCGACCGGTGCGCCGTATTAAACCATGGGAAACTGACGGCTGTCCGGGAGGTGAAAGATACCAGCACAAGAGAGATGGCCGGTTTGATGATTGGAAGGGAACTGCCAAAAGCCATGGAAAAGAAGGAAAGGGAGCGAAACCAGGAGATATTGCGTGTGGAACATCTGACGGTTGAAAATAAAAACCGTCTTCCGGTTGTCCGTGATGTATCCTTTTCCATCCGCGGCGGCGAGATATTCGCAGTGGCCGGAGTGGCGGGAAATGGGCAAGTCGAATTGGCGGATGCCATCGCGGGCCTGTTAAAGACGAAATCCGGCAGCATTTTCCTGAACGGTACGGATATCCGCGAGTTCAGTGTCAAAAGGCGTATTCTGTCCGGTATTTCTTATATCCCGGAAGATCGGCAGACCACCGGACTGGTACTGGATTTTTCACTGGCTGATAATCTGATACTGAAAAAATATGGCGGGGAGCCGTTCGCTCACAGAGGGATTCTGCGTCCGGAGGAGATCGGCAGGTACGCGGAGAAACTGATCGGACGCTATGATATCCGAAGCGCACGCGGAAAAAGTACCCAGGTCCGTTCGATGAGCGGGGGAAACCAGCAGAAAGCCGTGATTGGAAGGGAGATCGAGCTGCAGAACCCCCTGCTGATATTTGTACAGCCCACGAGAGGTCTGGATATCGGTGCGATTGATAAAATACACCGGCAGATTCTAAAAGAGAGGGAGTCAGGGAAGGCCATTTTGCTGATTTCGCTGGAACTTGACGAGATAATGAAGTTGGCGGATACGGTCGGAGTGATCTATAATGGGGCCATGACCAGGATTGCAGAGGCAAATAGCCTGACCGCCGATCAGATCGGAGCATACATGATGGGGGTAAAAGGCGCATGAAAAAGGGAAAACGCTGCTTGCAAAGAGGCCTTACCCTGCTCTTGGGTAATGAAAAGACACAACCGATTGCCATACCGCTTTTTGCCATCTGTCTCAGTCTTTTGTTCGGCATGGTTATTATCGCAGTGACCGGCGCGAATCCTCTGAGCGCCTATCAGAATCTGCTGCAGGGCTGCGGTATATTACCGAAGCCCTCTTATGCGGCTTACAAAAACAGTTTCACGGATTTTACCGGATTTTTGAATGCGTGGACGCCTGTGCTGTTTGCCTCGCTGGCTGTGGCTGTGGCTTTGAAGGCCGGACTGTTTAATATCGGGGTATCGGGGCAGATGCTGATTTCCGGGTTTGCGGCATCCGTTCTGGTAGGGTATACCGGCAGCCTGCCCTCCCTTCCGGCCAAATTCCTGGTATTGCTGGTGGGAATCGCTGTGGGTATGCTGTCCGGAGGTCTGGCAGGATGGCTGAAATACCGGTTCCGGGTGAATGAGGTGGTCTCCACCATTATGTTAAACTATATTCTCCTGTATGCGGTCAGCTTCTGTATTCACATGTGGTATATCAATCCCGTATCCAGGCAGTCCGTCCCGGTAACGCAGGCTTCCAGACTGACATTGATGGATGTATCGGCTGGGGGAATGAAAATTGATATTCCGCTGGGTGTGCTGCTGGCCATCGGTATCGCGTTTCTTCTGAGGTTTCTTCTGAACCGTACCACATTCGGATTCGAGATCCGGGCGGCGGGGATGAGTCCGGAGGCGGCAAGGTACGCGGGGATGCATGTGGGTAAAAATATGGTATTGTCCATGATGTTATCCGGAGCCCTTTCCGGTCTTGCCGGAGTTACCTACTATCTGGGGTATTTCGGTTCCATCCGGCCGAAGGTACTGCCGGCTGTCGGGTTTGATGCGATTGCAGTGGCCCTGTTGGGGAATTCCAATCCGGTAGGTGTGATTTTCTCCTCCCTTCTCATATCCATTCTGGAGAAGGGAAATACGTATATGAGTTCCAGATCCGGGGTGCCGGGAGAGATCGCCTCGGTGATCACGGGAATTCTGCTGCTGGCCAGTGCCTGCACCGCCTATATCAGACACAGAAGGGAGGCACAGTCGTTATGAACAGGATGATCATTGACGGGCTGGCATTCGCGCTTCCCCTGTTTATCATGGCCGTGGGAGGAATCTACAGCGAGCAGAGCGGAATCACGAATCTGGCGCTGGAAGGGTTTCAGGGTGTAGGAGCCTTTGCGGGATCCTTGTTTGTGATTATGAGCGCCGGTGTGATAAGACCCGGCTCCCTGCCGCAGATTTTACTGGCTTTTGCGGCAGCTATGGCCGGCGGAGCGGTGTATTCTCTTCTGCATGCGTTACTTTGCATCCGTTTTCGGGCCAATATGGTAATCAGTGGGATCGTGATCAATATTCTGGCGATGGCAGTCACTGCCTATCTGACGAAACAGCTGAATCCGGTGCTGACGGGCGCGCCTTCGGATAAATTTCAATTGGGTGTCTCCATGCGTATCACAGTGCCCATGCTCTCTGAGATCCCTGTGCTGGGGGCTGTCTTTACCGACATTTATCCGTTTGAGATTTTAATTCTTCTGCTGGCCGTGATCGCCTGGTTTGTCCTGTACAAATCCAGATTCGGGCTTCGTCTGCGTGCCTGCGGGGATCATCCGCAGGCGGTTGATGCAGCGGGAGTGCGTGTGGAGCGGATCCGGCTATGGGCCGTTCTGATATCCGGAGCACTGTCCGGATTCGCAGGTATGTGTTTTGCCTATTCGGTATCGGCCAACTTTTCTTCCGCCATCTATGCGGGATATGGATATCTGGCTATTGCGGGCATGATATTCGGCAACTGGAAGATTCTTCCCGCCCTCGGTGCCTGCCTGCTGTTCGGATTCGCGCGCTCCGGCGGCAATGAGATCGTGCTGCTGCTGCAGATGCCAGGGGCCTATGCGGATCTGGTGATGATTCTGCCGTATTTGCTGACGCTGCTTTTGCTGGTGTTCTTTTCCAGGCATAACCAGCCGCCGCGTGCTTTGGGGGAGATCTATGAGAAGGGGAAGCGCTGAGGGGGGCTGTCCGAAAACTGAATAAAGATTTTTTTACCAAGGGACGGGAAGAGAGGAACACTTGCCAAAGGGCGGCTCGGGCAGTATTTACTGGTTCTTTCTGTGAGTGGGGTATAGTCTGGTAACCGGAATGCCCGCATACTTATACATTAAGCCGGTTGCGGACATTCCAATTACCAGGCTATACCCAATTCTCAGAAAGAACCTATTTGCTATCCTTAGCTGTAAATGGTAACATAGTATTTACAGGATGGAATGTATAATCAACAGGAATTTATAATCAATAGTTGATTTACCACAAATGTATTGTTATGCTAATTGGGGAGAAAACGTATGGATAGAGAGAATCTGGAAATAAAAAATGTGGATAGGAAAGATTTGAAAACGAATCAACTCATACAACAGGCTTTAAAGGCCAGAGAGTATTCCTATGCCCCTTACTCTGGTTTTTGCGTAGGCGCTGCTTTGCTTTGCAGCTCGGGGGCTGTTTATACCGGGTGTAATATAGAGAATGCGGCATATAGCCCCTCTAACTGTGCGGAGCGGACCGCATTTTTTAAGGCGGTAAGTGCGGGAGAGAGGGAATTTGAGGCTATCGCGGTAGCCGGAGGACCCGCCGCAGAAGAACCGGAAGACTACTGTCCTCCCTGTGGGGTATGCAGGCAGGTAATGATGGAATTTTGTGATCCGGCGGAATTCCGTGTTATACTGGTAAAATCAGCAGATGAGACGATGGAATACAAACTGGCGGATCTGCTTCCTGTGGGCTTTGGCCCGGGGAATCTGAAACGGCAGGATCAGATAAAAAAAGGAGGAGAACAATGAACACACGCTTTTACAATGCCAGAATACTTTCGATGGCAAACGGATTCATGATCGAAGAGGGAGAACTGTGGGTGAGGGCCAACCGGATCGTCTATATCGGGACAGGCAAGGACAAAGACGCAGTGGAGAATATGGTAAAGTGGGACCGGGAGATCGACTGTAAGAAAAATTTGCTGATGCCGGGGTTCAAAAATGCACATACACATTCTGCCATGACCTTTTTAAGATCCTATGCGGATGACCTTCCGCTGCTGGAATGGCTGAACAGGCAGGTGTTTCCTATGGAGGCCAAGCTGTCGCCGGAAGATGTGTATCATTTATCCAAACTGGCGATTATGGAATACCTGACCAGCGGTATAACCGCCAACTTCGATATGTATTTTTTCCGGGATCAGATTGCGAAAGCTTCCGTCGATACCGGTTTTCGTACCGTTCTGACCAATGGATTGAACGATTTCGGCGGGACGGTGGAGGAGGAAGAGGCAGAATATCTGAAATTCAACTCCTATCACGAGTTAATCAGCTATCAGCTGGGCTTCCATGCGGAATATACGACCAACCGTTCTCTGCTGGAAGGACTTGCCGCACTGGCGAAAAAACATCACGCGCCGGTATACACTCATAATTCTGAGGGGCGGCCTGAGGTGGAACAATGCCTGGAACGCTACGGAATGACCCCTACTGTATTCCTGAACAGTCTGGGGCTGTTTGATTACGGCGGCGGCGGTTATCACTGTGTGCACATGTCTGAGGCCGATCTGGAGATATTCCGTGATCGTAAAATGTTTGTGGTGACGAATCCGGCCTCCAATGCGAAGCTGGCCAGCGGAATCGCTCCGCTTCAAAGAATGATGAACATGGGGATTCAGCTGGCGATCGGGACGGACGGGCCTGCCAGCAACAACTGCCTGGATATGTTCCGGGAGATGTTCATGGCTACCTCCCTCCAGAAGCTGAGTCTGGACGACGCATCCGCACTGGATGCCAATGATGTTCTCTATATGGCCACCGTGGGCGGCGCCAAAGCGATGCATCTGGACGAATGTGATACGCTGGCGGAAGGCAAGCTGGCGGATCTGATCATGATCGATCTGCATCAGCCCAACATGCAGCCCATTAACAATATTACCAAGAACCTGGTATACTCCGGAAGCAAGTGCAATGTGAAGATGACCATGATCAACGGACGCATCCTGTACGAGGACGGTGCCTTTGCTATCGGCGCGGATCCGGAAGAAATCTACGCGATTGCCAATGAAACCATACAAAGGATGAGAGAACAAGGGTGAAACCGAGTATGAAATCAAGGGTGAAATCAGATCCCTGCCGTTTCAAAAAAACAGGATGGCTGTGTGCCATCCTTATCTTCATTGGTCCGGCTTTTTTTTGCGGTCTGGCTTTTCTTAGCGGCTGTGCCGGGAAAGAGGAGGTGCAGCCGGTGGAAATTACGCTGGTACACGGCTGGGGAGGTACTGCGCAGACACACAAAACAGTGCGGGAGATTTATCAGGAGTTTTCCGCACAGCGTGCGGATGTTATTTTAAATGAGCAGGCATCTTCCGACAGCACGATTGCGGTGGAGAAGGCCAATGATATGCTGGCCGTGGACCGGATGCCGGATGTGGTCAGCACCAACGGCCTCTCTTATTTCGTACAGAACGCGGTGTCCAAGGGGATGGCGCTGGATCTGATGCCATACATAGAAGCAGATGAAGAACTGAAGGCTTCCATCCATCCCTCTGTGCTGGAAAGCTGGACGACAGAGGACGGAAAGCTCTATACGCTTCCGGACGCACTGGAGGTGATGGGATTCTGGTACAATGAATCCTTTTTCCGGGAGGCGGGTATTACAGGTGCAGACGGAAACGTAAAGCTGCCGGATACCTGGGATGAGTTCTTCGAGGACTGCGACAAGCTGGATGCGTGGTGTGAGACGCAGAATTCCGCTATGTCCGTGTTCGCGCTGGAGAATATTCAGGTGGTGGAAGACTTCCTGCTGGCACGGCTGGCCGGAGCTTCCGAAGAGGGTTTCGCCATGGCTTCGGCCATGCCGTCTGATTTTGATACGCCCTCTTTTCAACGGACTCTTCAGGATGTGGCGCGCCTTTATACCTACTCACAGAATGTGGACAACATTGACAATGCGAGACAGGCGTTTCTGGATGGACGCAGTGTGATTTATTTTAATGGGGTCTGGGAATGTGATGTATTCCGCGGCACTGATATCGAAGAGGAGATCGGCTATGCCGCATATCCCACGGAAAGCGGTGCTTCCCTGTCCTATATTTCCCCGTCATCCGGCTATGTGTTATACGATAATCCAGATCCGAAGCGCAAGGAGGCCGGTATCGAATTCCTGAAATATATGCTGAGCACGGCGGTACAGAACCGTCTGGCGACGGATACCGGCCAGGCTCCCTCGAATCCCCATGTGGACAACACCATGATCAGGGAGAAGTATCCGCTGCTGGGCAATGCGCTGGAGGCGGCCCATGGAGCTGATCTGCAGATTAAAAGTATCAGTTCGGTGTGGGATGCCGTCGCGCTGGATACCCTGAAAAGCCAGCTTCAGCAGGCATGCCAAAGCGAAGAGGGCAGACTAGGGCTGATAAACCGCCTGAATGAAAAGCACGCCGATTAAACGATTTGGGACATGTCCATTTCGGTTTGGGACATGTCCATTCTGATTGGACATGTCCCAAACTGAAATGGACATGTCCCCAACAGCCTTTTTGCACTTATTTTACCGGGCAGGATTCCGCAGTAAAATAAGTGCATTTTTTACATCTTTCATGAGGGCTGCCGGTAAAAAATGTATCATATTTTAGCGGCTTCTGTTTATTCAGAAATCCCTTTCCGTTTGATAAAGTAATCTTGTAAACGGAAGCAGGAATCTGCAGGATTCGAAGAAAGGGAGGATTATGATGAAATACAGGAAGGTTCTGAGTGTAACATTAGCGGCGGCTATGACCGCGGCCCTGGTATTGACTGGATGCGGCAGCAAACCGGCAGAGGGAACGGCGGATAACGAGGCATCGTCCGAAGCGGATAAGAGCCAGAATACCGAAGCGGAACAGACAGATAAAGGGGATCAAGGGAATAAAGGCGGCGGTGAGCTTCCGACGATCACTTTTACCCACGGTTATTATCATGACGAATCGGAGTGGGCGGCAGCGGGGGAGATGCGGAAGATCTATCAGGAATTTGCGGACGCCCATAAGGATGAGTTCAATTTTGTGATCGTCGCAGACGAGAGCGGAGCGGAAGGGATTTATAATACGGCTCTGAACGATATCAGCGCCGGGGAATTTTATGACATCGCAGACTTTGGCGGCTGGGATATTGTGCCGGTGGCGTCAAACGCGGATATGATTCTGGATCTGAAACCCTACCTGGATGAGGACGCGGCGTTTAAAGCAGGTGTGGGGGTCTGCTATGATCAGAATCTGACACAGGATGGCAAGATATATTCGGTCAGAGAGCAGATCGAAGGCGTGGGCTTCTGGTATAATCAGGCGCTGTTTGAGAAAGCCGGTGCGGCTGCACCGGATCAGTGGCAGACATGGGCGGATTTTGACACGGCGGTGGAGAAACTCACGGCAGCCGGAATCACTCCCTTTGGACTGAACGCCGGTTGGCCGACGAATATATTGGCGGCAGCCTATTCCCAGCGGGATGACGCTTCCAGAACGTTCTATCAGGGGGGCAGGACAGTGAGCAGCTTTGACGATCCCACCTTTAAAGAAACTCTGAGCTTTATCCAGACGAAAGCGCTGCAGAAGATCGATGCTGCGAATTTCGGCCCCGGCGGGGATGATGACGAGCAGTACCGCACCGACTTCTTCGACGGAAACACGGCGATGCTGTTCAACGGGGTATGGGATGCGGGCGGTTCCGTGGACTGTAAGGCAGGGGCTCTGAACATCAGACCAGCGGTATTCCCGACCAATGAAGCGGGCAAGAAAGCATCTTTGCTATCCGGGGGAACCGGCTTCGTTGTATCTAATAAGCTGGATGAAGCGCAGACGCAGGCATGTGTGGAGTTCATTAAGTATATGACCAGTGAGGAGATCGCCGAACGCATTATCTCGGCGGGTATCGGAATGGCCCCCAGCACGGCTGTGGATTACCAGGCCCTGGCGGATTCTGTGGATACGGCCGACGCGAAACTGTTGGTGGAAGCCTGCGGCCTGTGCCAGAAGGCGGACTACCAGGCACTCGGATGGGGAAATACCTTTGGTGATGCAGAAGGTGAGATCCAGGCGAAATACGCAGGGTTAAAAGATGGTTCCAAAACGGTTGATGATGTGGTCAAAGAGCTGGATCAATTCCTGGAAGCAGCGGAGTAAGCCCTCTGTTCCGGAGTATGACAGGTAACTGATGGAATATGAACCCCGGGGCTGTTTCTTCCAAGACCGGCAGCAGACGATCGGCTGGCTGCGGAGGAGACAGCCCTTTACCGCTGTAGGAGGGCTGAGCTTGAAAAAACGAAAATGGCTCACGAAAAAAAATGGCTTTATCTGTGCGTTTCTGTTACCAGGGATCCTGCTGTTCGCTGTCATCTATGCCTATCCTCTGGTTAATATCTTTTTTACATCCTTTTGCAAATGGAACTATAAGAACTTTGTAAGCCCCGAATTTCTGGGCTTTGGACAGATGTTTGACAATTATATCAAGCTGTTTACGGTAGACGCCAATTTCCAGCGGGCGCTGTGGAACACGGTAAAATGGGTGGCGCTGACCCTGGTGATCCAGGTGCCCTTTACCCTGTTGGTGGCCCTGGTATTGTCGAAGAAGCCGAAGGGCTGGAAGCTTGCGAGAAATGTATTTGTTATCCCGAATATCATTTCCACCGCGGCTATCGGGCTGATATTTTTAAATATTTACAGTCCGTCCCGGGGGATTATTACGGAGCTATGCAATAAAATATGGCCGGGCTCCAATATCAGTGTGCTGGCCAATGAAAACTTCGCATTCTGGGGAGTGACATTTTCCTTCATACTGTTCGGCGGTTCCCTGTGCCTGCTGCTGCTGACCCAGATCTTTTCCATCGATCCCGGCATCTATGAAGCAGCCAGGGTGGATGGCGCCTCCGCAGTCCAGATCGACCTGAGGATCACCCTGCCTCTGCTTCGCCCTATGATCGGGACCATCGCTGTGATGGCTGCGAATTACGGACTGCTGCTGTACAATGAGGTGGCGCTGATTACCAGCGGCGGACCGGATAACGCCACATACAGTCTGAGTTACTATATCTACAAGACCGCGCTTGGCAGCACCAAACTGAATTTTGCCAGAGGCAATACGGCCGGAGTGATTCAGTTCACACTGGGTATTCTCCTGGTGGGCGCGATCAATAAAGTATTCCGCACAAATAAAGCGGATTGAGGAAGGGGGAAATGTGATGAAGAAAATAGCAGAAGCAGGAAAAAAGGGGAGGGCAGGCAGCGTATTGGGGTTCTTTGGAAAATATCTGCTGATGGCTTTCGTAATATTTTTGTCTGTCTACCCGATTCTGTGGGTATTTCTCTCCTCCTTTAAAAAAAATCCGGGTGGACTGTCTCTGCCGGATGAATGGATATTGGATGGCTATATTACCATATTTACCAAACTGGATATTCAGACCTATTTTCTGAACAGTATTCTTATTACGGTCATATCTACGGCAGTCAGCGTACTGATCGTGGCGATGTCAGCCTATATCTGTGCGAGAATGGAATTCAAACGGAAGGGGCTGATTACGGCGATGTTCGCCGCCACATTGTTCATTCCGTCGATTTCCATCAGTTTTCCGATCTATCGGCTGTTGGGGAATCTGGGATTGAAGGATACACGGACCGGACTGGTTTTCATCTACTCGGGGCTGGGAATTGCGGTGACATTTTTTATCATACGCAGCTATTTTCTCACGATTCCCAGGGAGATGGAGGAAGCGGCCAGGATGGACGGATGCGGGTATGCATCTACCTTTTTCCGGATTATTGTGCCGGTCGCGAAGCCGGGATTGTCCACTGCGGCGATCATGGCATTTCTGAATAACTGGAATGAGTTCTATTTCGCATCTATTCTGCTTAAGAGTAAGGAGAAAATGACCATACCGGCGCTGCTGGGACAGTTTACCACCGCTTACTCCAAAAATCTGAACGGGATGTTTTCCGCCATCATTGTTGCGGTGGTTCCGACGATCCTTGTGTTCTGTCTGCTTTCAGAGACCTTTGTGAAATCACTGACGGCAGGCGCGGTGAAAGGTTAATGCTATCCGGAAGAGAATGTGAAATGTGAAAGGCATAAAGCGGGAATACGCTGCGAGAGGTGATTCATGGCAAAAAGAGAGGCGAAAATGACATAAATCGAAGTGTAATCGAGACGACAAATAGTCAGAAGGAGAAGAAAATGACGAGGATAGAAGAACGGGAAGCGCGCACGAAGTGGTTTCTGCATGACCGGTTTGGAATGTTCATACATTGGGGACTGTACTGCATACCCGGAAGAGGGGAGTGGGTGCAAAGCGACGAACAGATCACGCAGTCCGAATACGAGACTTACGCCCGGGAGTTTGATCCGGTCCGTTTTGATCCGGAACAATGGGCGTTATTAGCCAAACGCGCCGGTATGAAATACGCGGTGCTGACCACGAAGCATCATGAAGGCTTCTGTCTGTTTGACAGCGCCTGTACGGATTATAAAAGTACGAATTCACCCTGTAAAAGGGATCTGGTTAAGGAGTTTACAGAGGCATTCCGGGCACAGGGAATAAAGGTTGGATTCTATTATTCTCTTCTGGACTGGCATCATCCGGATTACCCCGCATATGCGGATCTGTACCATCCGGACCGGAACCATGAGGAATATAAGGGAAAACACCATCGGTTCGACCGGTACCTGGAGTATCTTTACCGCCAGGTGGAAGAATTGATGACAAATTATGGGAAGATCGATCTGCTCTGGTTTGATTTTTCTTATGAAGGACACACCGGAGAGGATTGGAACGGCGTGGAACTTCTGCGAATGGTACGCGGGCTGCAGCCGGACATTATCATAAACGGCAGATTGGAAGCGAACGGGGAGAATTACGGATCGGTCATGACCGATGAGCCCACGGTATTTTCCGGAGATTTCGCATGCCCGGAGATGATTATTCCACCGGATGGGCTTAAGACGCCCTCGGGCCGTCCGATTCCCTGGGAGGCCTGTTTTACACTGAATAATAACTGGGGATATGCACCCAACGATCTTCATTATAAAAGCGCCGGACAGATCATCCGAAAACTGGTGGAATGCACCAGCAAGAATGGAAATATGATTGTCAACGTGTCTCCGGATGCCATGGGGGAGATCCCGGCCAGGCAGCAGGAGATACTGGAAGAAGTGGGCCGCTGGATGCGTAAAAATGCGAAGAGCATCTACGGCTGCGGGATGTCCGGGCTTGAGAAACCCGAATGGGGCAGGTATACCAGAAACGGCAGTAAAATCTATGCCCATATTATGGAAGAAAGTATCGGGCCAATCGCTCTCCCGGGGCTTGAAGGCAGAATAAAAAAAGCCAGACGCTTATCAGACGGATTCGAAATGCAGCTGATGACACCCTGGGTGGCAAAGGAATTTCCCGGATACGCATTTATGAATTACGGGACACCGGAATGCTTCTCATTTTCGGTAGAGGAGTCACCGGACACAGTGATCGAATTGGAACTGTGTGAGTGAGCGCATACTGGGATTCCCGGTACGGAATAGCGGGAGGAGGAACTATGAGCTATTATATAGGAATCGACGGCGGCGGGACAAAGACCGATTTTATCCTCTGCAATGAATCGGGGGAAATACTGGCCCGCAAACGGTATGGCAGTGCCTCCCACAAACAGATCGGGATCTCCGGTGTGGTGGAGCTGCTGCGCAGGGGAATCCATGATCTGCTGGAAGAGGCGGGGCTAAAGGAGCGTGCCCAATACTACGGGTGCTTTGGAATGCCGTTATTTGGAGAGTTTCCGGAATATGACCGGCAGATTGAGAATGACATAAAACAGGAGCTTGCCTCCTGCCATATCCGGGTGGTAAATGATGCCCAGGCCGGATGGGCCGGTTCTCTGGGAATGCAGCCGGGGATCAATGTGGTGGCAGGTACCGGTTCGATCGGATTCGGGGTAAATGATGAGGGAAAGACGGCTAAGGCCGGAGGCTGGAGTGAATTCTTTTCCGACGAAGGCTCCTGTAACTGGATTGGCAGACGGACCATTGAATATTTCGCAAAGGAAGCGGACGAGAGGCTTCCCAAAGGAGCGCTGTATTATCTGGTGAGAGCGCATCTGCAGCTTACGCGGGATGTGGAGATTATCGAAAAGATTGAGGAGGAGTACGTGCCCAGCCGTGATAAAATGGCGTCCCTGCAGCTGATTTTAAAGGAGGCTGCCTTGGCGGGAGATGTGGCCGCATCCTATCTCTATGAGGAAGCAGCGGAGGAATTAAGCCTGATCGTGGGTGGGGTATACCGGCAGCTGTTTGACGAACGAACCTGCCTGGTCTCCTGCTCCGGGGGTCTTTTCCAGGCGGGGGACTGTATCATGGTACCATTTCAGAAGAAGCTGGCGGAGTATCCGGTCACCCTGGTTCCACCCAGACTGGACCCGGCCTGCGGCGCTTTGCTGCTGGCCTCATCATTCGGTGACGGGAAGCTTACGGCAGAATTATTGGAATCAGAAAGAAAAAATGCGGAGGTTATCACATGTATCTGACGGAAAATGAAATCATGAGCCAGCATCTGGCATTAAAAAAGACATGGGAATATATGACTGGGCGAAGGGAAGCGCTGGAGAATTTTTTCAGCCGCTATCCCCTGCGCAGGTTTGTTTTCCTGGGCTGCGGTTCCAGTTATATGCTGGCAAAGAGCGCTCAGTGTATGTTTGGAGCTTGTGCGGGTACAACGGCGAACGCGTTGGCCGGAGGGGATTATCTGATCCATCCGGAATATTATAAAGAACTGATGCGGGATAGTATCCTTGTAACATTGTCCCGGTCGGGTCAGACCACGGAGATCGTGCGGTCGGCAGCCCATATCAAAGAACAATACGGTAATCCGGTTCTGTCCATTTCCATGAAGGACCAGAATGACATTATGCCTTACAGTGATGCAGATCTCACGATGGACTGGTGTTACGATCAGAGTGTCTGCCAGACCCGGACTGTAACGAATCTGTATCTGGCGCTGGCGATGCTGCTTGGTTACTATAGGCAGGAGGATCAGCTGCTGGCTGACTTGGCGGCAGTGGTGGATGCAAATGAATGTTACACGCGGCAGTATCGTCCGGTTTTAAAAGAGACCGCGGCAAAGAACTGGAATCACGCTGTAGTTCTGGCTGACGGGCCGTTACATGGTCTGGGCGAAGAAGGTGCGCTGGCATTTACAGAGATCGCCATGGTGCCGGGACAGTGCTTTCACCTGCTGGACTACCGGCATGGCCCAATGGTCCTGAACGGGGAACAAACGCTGACCATTGTCTTTGCCCAGGATGGGAAAGAAAAACTCCAGAAGGATTTGATTCAGGAGCTGCTGCGGCATGGCGGGACGGTGGTTACGGTGTCGGCGCCAAAACGGCCGGAGCTGAAAGAGGATTTGCCGGGAGTGGATGTAAATGTGAAGATAGACGGAGATATCTCGTGGATCGCCAATGGAATCCCATTCATCTTCGTCTGCCAGATACTGGCTTTTGAAAAAGCGATGGTGCTGGGCGGAAACCCGGATGAGCCGAAGGGGCTGGATGCGTTTATTACATTAAACTGAAGTGCTGGGATATTAACATAAATCCATACAGCCAGATATATGAGGAGCGGTATATAGCCTATGAAAAAAATTACATTTATCGGAGCCGGAAGCTTTGATTTTACCAGGGAACTGGTGCGAGATCTGTTTACGTTCCCGGCATTTCAGGACGCCAGGATCTGTCTGATGGATATCGACGAACAGCGGCTTGCATTCAGCCGGTCCGCCTGTGAAAAGATCAAACTGGCCGGGGGATATCAGGCGGTGATCGAAGCGACGGCGGACCGCAGGCAGGCACTCGAGGGGGCAGATGGTGTCATCATTACCATCTTAAGCGCGGGGCCGGAAATTTTCCGGACGGATATTGAGATTCCGTTCCGGTATGGCGTGGATCTGTGCGTGGGCGACACCAGAGGTCCGGCCGGTATTTTCCGGTTCCTGCGGACAGCGCCGGTACTGCTGGAGATCTGCCGGGATATTGAGAAATACTGCCCGGATGCCTATGTGCTGAATTATACGAACCCCATGGCGTTAAACTGCCGTTACCTGCAGGAAATGACAAAAGTAAAAATTACGGGACTCTGCCACAGTGTCCAGCACACCGCGAAAATGCTGGCGGACTGGATCGAAATACCCATGGAAAGGATCTCTTATCTGTGTGCAGGTATCAATCACCAGGCTTTTTACCTGAAATATGAGGTGGACGGACAGGATGCATATCCGCTGATCCGGGAGGCTGTGGCGCGCCCCGGGATTTATAATGAAGAACAGGTGCGCAATGAATTATTCCTGCATCTGGGCTACTATCCGACGGAGAGCTCCGGCCACAATTCGGAATACTATCCCTGGTTCCGCAAACGTAAGGATCTGCTGGAAACTTACTGTACCCATTCCACAGGCTGGAATCCGGGGGTACACGCCTGCATCCTGAATGAATATTTCAGACGGACCAATGAATGGAAAAAGGATATTCAGGAGTGGCTTGCCAAAGACCAGGTGGATCTGAAGCGGGGCCAGGAATATGCGGCCTGTATTTTCAACGCATTGTTCGGGGATCAGGAGGCGTTTTCTTTTAACGGCAATGTCCGCAACGAACAGTATATTACCAATCTTCCCGACGGCTGCTGTGTGGAGGTGCCGGTCACGGCGGATGAGAGAGGGATTCATGTCCGGCCGGTGGGGGAGCTGCCCGAGCCGCTGGCTATGCTGATTCATACGGCGGCCAGCAGTGAGGAACTGGCTGTGAAGGGATGTATCCGGGGAGACCGGCGCCTGGTTTATTATGCAGTGCTGGGCGATCCGCTGACCAGCGCGGTGCTTAGTATGGAAGAAATCCGTCAGATGGTGGATGAAATGTTTTCGGCCAACGAAATCTATTTGCCACAGTTTACAGGTATGATAGAATAGAAGATAGTAGTTCCGCCCAGGAGGATCTTCTGTAATGGCAAAAAGACAAAAAAGGACGTCCCTGCGGACGAAGATGATATCCATCAATCTGGGGATCACGGTATCGGCGCTGGTTCTGTGCGGCGCTATATTTGCGGTGTCCGTCTGGATGATTATGGGTAAATATATTGATCATGATATTGATTTTTTCCTGACAGAAACCAGTCATAATATGGCGGACAAGATTGAATATCTGGAGCAGGTGGTATTAAAACTGAGGGATTCCGATGAGATCATGGGGTACCTGGAAATGAATCGCCATGCGCCCGCAGAAAATGCGTCCGCCGGTGAAAGGCCCGGGTACGAATCTTACGGGGATGAGTCGAACGAGGATGAGTCGACTGGGGATGAATCGAACGGGTATGTAACTGCCGGACAGGAGGTGGAGCGGACATTCGGGAAAGTGGCGGATATCAGCAGCCAGAAAAATACGAATGGAGCCAATCTGCCCATTGTAGAGGAGATTTATCTGTTTTCCGAAAACCAGACCGTGCTCCGGACATCTTACTATTCCATGATCTATTCGGAGGCTGAGAGCAGGCTGCAGGCGGCCGGCGGAGTCTTTGCGCGTTTTGATAAGGAACAGAGGAGCCCGGCGGAGGATTATGCCTATGTTACCGTCGGGGACCGGATCTATCTGGCCTTTCTTCTGAACGATGCGAATATGAATCCGGCAGGTACGCTGATCTACGTGATCCAAAAGGATTCTTTTGATACGATGATGGAGGATATCCATCAATACGAGAACTCCTTTTGGATGGTCTATGACCGGAACGGGAATCAGATCGCCGGGGAGCAGGGGGCGGTCACTAAGGAGAATCTGTCCGATTTTCAGAACACATGGAATTACGTCCCGTACCGTACGGTGATCGGCAGCAGGGCTTACCGTGTCTACAGCGAAGAACTGGGGATGAACCTGCGCATGACAGTGGGGATGCCGGAGAATCAGACCTTTGCCCTGATGTTCGATTCTGTAAAACTATATGTGGGTATCATCCTTCTGATTACCATAGCGGCTGCGGCGCTGTTTTTTTTCATTATCTGCCGGCTGACCAGGCCGCTTAAGGAGGTAACCAGAAACCTGCAGCTGGTACAGGAAGGCAAATTCGATACAAAGCTGCCGGATTATGAAGCCGAGGAGTTCTATGAGATCAGCCGCACCTTCAATGACATGACCAGCTATGTCAGCCATTTGATCAGCCAGGTATACGAAAAACAGCTGTCCATCCGGGAAATGGAATTAAAGTTCCTGCAGAGCCAGATGAATCCGCATTTTATGTTCAATGTACTGAATACCATTGCCCTACAGGCCAAGATGGACCGGAACGAAGAACTCTTCCAGATGATTACCTCCTTTTCCCAGCTGATACAGGCGAAGATCTATCGGAAAGACACGGAGAAGGTGCAGATGAAGCAGGAACTGGAATATGTACAGTATTATCTGTATCTCCAGAGTTTCCGGTATGGGGAGCGGCTGCGCTATGAGATTCAGGTGTCGGATGAAAAACTGACGGAAATGTTTATCCCTAAGCTCTGTATACAACTGATTGTGGAAAACGCTGTGGTACATGGGATTGAGCCAAAAGCCGAAAATGGATTTGTGCGGGTGGAAATCTATCAGTGCGGGAATGAAATCTGGATCGATACCACAGACAATGGAATGGGATTTGGCCAGGATGGCGGGATTTTGCTGCCTCTGCCGGAGACTGGAAGGGAAGCAGGCCATAACCGGGTGGGCCTGAATAATGTACATCATATTATACAGCTGATGTACGGAGAAAACTATGGTATAGAAATTTACTCCGAAAAAGGGAAAGGGTCCCGGATCAGAATCCGGATTCCTTACGAAAAACCGGAAGGTGAGGAGGGAGGAAACGGACATGGTGTATCGGGTAATGCTGGCAGATGATGAACCGATCGTGAGAAAAGCACTGACGACGCTGACGAACTGGCAGGAGCTGCAGTGTGAAGTGGTCTATGTGGCGGCTAACGGGCAGGAGCTGATCGACCATTTGGAATCGGAGAAGCCGGATATCGTAGTCACGGATATCCGCATGCCGGTGAAAGACGGAATCGAAGTGGCAAAATATATCATGGAGAAAGAACTCCCCATAAAAGTGATTATTCTGACCGCCTATGCGGATTTTTCCTATGCACAATCGGCGGTAAAATATAATGTGGTGGATTATGTGACAAAAACGGGAGCCTTTGACGGACTGATTGCAGCTGTGGAAAAAGCAAAGCAGGCATTAAAAGAACGCAGTGAGATGCTTAGCAAGACCGACCGGACAGCGCTGGCGGAAAACCTGTTCAAAGGAATTCTGGACGGGTCTGTTTATGACTCCCGGGAGATCGCTGAAAAATTGGAAAAACTGGATATTCATATGGAGCAGTTCGTGGTGTTGGTGCTTCAGTATCGTCTGGAAGCTGATGCAAAACGGGAACGGCGGGATAAGATATATCACAGCCTCATGAATTTTTATGCGATGGTCTTCGGCCGGCAGCTGCTCCAGGGTGTACTGGTCCGCAGGAACATGGCGGCCGTATTCTTAAGCGGTCTGGGCAAAGAGTATCAGGAGCAGCTTCGACGGCAATGTATGCAGATCACCGACATGATGGATAACTTCATGGGACTTCAGGTGTATATCGGCATCAGCCGCCTGTGGCAGGGTACGGCCGGGATCAAAGCAGCCTATGAAGAGGCGGAATACGCCCTTGGAAAAGATTTTCTGGACCGGCGGATCAAAATAAATTTTTATCAGGAGGAACCGGGCAGGAGTGAGCTGCTTTGTGCAGCGGCGGAAGAAAAAACAGAGCTTCTGTGCCGGGAAATACAGAAGGGACATGCAGATGAGGCGCTTAAGATCTTCCGCCAGGTGCTGGAATGCCAGAAAGACTGCGGATACACCGCGAATATGATCAAAAATTCAGGAATCCAGGTTCAGAACAATTGCCGGAAATATCTGAGCAGCTATGGAAAAACCCTGTATGAGGCCACCGGGCTGCCTCACAGCATCACACATCAGATCTATGAATGCCAGCTGGCAGAAGACTACATCCAACTGATGGAACGAATCATCCGCCATACAGCCGATGGAATCCATCAGGCCGCAGACCGGCGCAACAGTCTGATCATGGACTGTGAGAGTTATATAGCCGGACATTATGAAAAATGCGCATCTGTAGCGGAGATCGCCAGGGCTATCGGCACCAGTTCCAGTTACCTGAGCCGCATCTTCAAAGAAGCCACCGGGCGGACGATCATACAGACCCTGAACCAGCGGAAAATAGAGAAAGCGAAAGAGTTTCTCAGCAGCGGAGATATGAAAATCTATGAGGTGGCGGATGCGTTAGGGTTTGAAAATACTACATATTTTTCCCATTTTTTTAAAAAACACACGGGGGTTTCACCGAAAGATTATAAGTAATTATTGCATTGAATTGGATCACATTAGAGTCACATTCCAATTGTGATGAAAAAACGACAGTTGGTGAAATTTTACAGATAAATATGTGTTATTTTGGTAAAATTGAAAAATTTAGGTTGAATTTAATGGGGTTAGAGGTTATAATACTGATTATACAAGTACAACCTATACTTACATAATTCGGCTGGAAACAGCTGGGCAAAATGAATAAGGAGGTAGAGATAGGTGAGGAGTATAAAGCGGATTACAGTATTTTTATTAGCCGCTGTCATGACAGTTGGTATGTGTATGACAGCATTTGCAGCACCTGCAGGCATCAGCGAGGGTGAAGAGAAGTTATTAAACGAGGCAGTCGCTCATGCGAAAGCACTCGGCGTTGACACAGACGCTTCTGCAGCATTCAAGAGTGCTTACAGCCAGGCTGAAGCTTTCCTGGTAGTAAATGGTTTGAATGACGGTCAGATTCAGGCACTTTCCAATGCGATGAGTGCTGCTGCCACAGATGCAAAAACACAGATGAATCAGTATGGTGTTGCTAAGCTGGCAGATCTGAAGAATGTAGAAGGATTTGATTATTCAGCTTATCAGGCTGCAACTGTACAGACCTTAGCAAAAAAAGCTACGGATGTAGGTATCACGGTCAAAGTAGATGCGAATGGTAAAATCTTCGCAGATATCCCGGATAAATCTAGCAGTTCTTCCGATAATGGCGGAAGCGGAAGCTCTATCAGCACCGATAGCGTTATCAAGCAGACCGGTCTGAATCTGAATGCTACTGCAGCTGTTATGATCCTCTTAGTAGCAGGCGTTGTGCTTTGCGGCGTATATGCGAAGAAAAGAGATCTGTTAAACGGAGAAGCTTAATTTTATGGCTATCGCAAAAAAATGGAAAAGATTAATGGCATATATTTATATGCCATTAATTTTTACTGTTATCGGTTGTGTATTGGTGATCACAGCGCTTTCGCCGGTGATAGACCTGACTTATCAGGTGGCGAACATGGTCGTGGCTTCAGAAGTCCCGAATTTTTCCAGAGAACTGAATTCGATCTATGTAGAGCCGACCGCAGCGCAAAGCGATGAAAATATAATCCCCTTTGACAGCTTACAGCTGCCGGGAGTGGGGCAGCAGTATGGCGAGATCAGCTGCGAGAGAATCGGACTTGACGGACCACTTTATTATGGGGACACAAATCAGATTTTGAAGGCAGGAGTAGGTCAGTATACCGGAAGCTTTTTCCCGGGATTCGGCAGACCCCTTCTTTTGGCTGCCCATAACACGACATATTTTAAGCCGCTTCAGGAAATTAAAGAGGGTGATGTGGTGACCATTAAGACCAGTTACGGGGTATATGAATATCAGGTGACGGGGACCAGGGTGGCGCATCATCTGGATGATACCGCTTATGATCTGCTGCAGGACAAGGAGCAGCTGATCATGTACACCTGTTATCCATTTGAAATGCTGGTGGGGATTACCAAACAGGAGCGTTTGTTTGTCTATGCGGATAAGATATCAGGGCCTGTGGTGGAGTAGGAGGAAACTATGGCAGATCAACGAAAAAGAAGAAAAAGAAGAGTATTCCTGCTTTCCAGTATCTTAAGCTTTCTGTTATCAGTGCTCCTGACTTTTGCATCTTATCTGTCAGGCGTTTATGTAGGAGGGCTCAATCCGGCGTTTATACTGGATGACTTGAATAAGAGCGGATATTATGAAAGTGTGCAGTCATATTTTTATGATACTGCGGAGTCTCTGACTCTGCCGAGCGGGCTTCCCACTGAAGTGACCGAGGGGATCGCGCCGCTTGAATATGTGTATCAGGAAGTACAGAATTACGTGAATGCCTGTTTCAAAAACCAGGATTACAGCTTTTCTCTCAAGACGATGGAGGACAAGCTGAATGCGAATATTGAAGCGTATCTGGAAGAGGAAAATCTGGTGCTGACAGAGGAACAGCAGCAGAACAAAACGGATTATATCAAAATGATTACGGACGAGTTTGAACAGGACGCGAAAGTACCGTTCCTGCATTACTTTGTCAAAATCAAGGATATAGGTGTAAAAGTAATGAAAATTGCCGTACCGGCTCTGCTTATACTGTCGGCAGCCTGTATTTTCTTACTGATCCGTATGCAGAGATTCAAACACAGGGGAGTTCGGTTTATAACTTACAGTACGATCGCAGCGGCTCTGATGTCGGGGGTACCGCCTCTGGTCGCGCTGCTGAATGGTTTTTATAAGAGAATTAATCTGGAACCGGAATATTTTTATTTATTTGTATCAACCTATATAGAAAGAGCACTGATGTGTATTGCTATTATCGGTGCCGTATGGTGCGTGACGACAGGAGTTTTACTGGGAGTCATTCATTTCCTGAAGGGCAGAGCATAGCGGACAGGATGGTGTTAAAACTTAAATGATGGAATTTATAGATATTCATTCCCATATTCTGCCAGGGGTTGATGATGGTGCGCGTAATATGGAAGAAACTCTCAAAATGGCGGAGATTGCCTATCGGGAAGGGATTCGTACCATATTTGCCACTTCTCACTTCCGGCCAGGACGATTCGCGTGTCCGAAAGAGAAATTGCGGGCGAGGCTTAATAAGGCCCAGGAGGAGATCAGCCGTTTCTTTCCTGAGCTTAAGCTGGTACAGGGGAATGAGATATATTTTGGTATGGAAGCACTGGAAGCGATACAGGAGAAAAGGATCTGCACGCTGGCCGGCTCCCAATATATACTGGTGGAATTTTCCGTATCCTCTGAATTTAGTTTTGTCAGGGATGGTTTATATAAAATAATACTGGAGGGATATCGTCCGGTACTGGCTCATGCGGAACGGTATCATGCAGTATGTAAGAAATTAGACCAGATCGCAGAGCTGTTGGAGCTGGGTGTCGGCATACAAGTGAATGCGGACAGCATCACGGGCGAAAGCGGATATCAGCTGAAGCAGATATCCAGAAAACTGTTGAAAAGGGACTATGTTCATTTTGTAGCTACCGATGCACACAGCACCAGATCAAGAGCGCCCAGGATGCAGGCTTGTGCCGCTTATCTGACCAGGAAGTACGGGGAAGATTACACGAAGGCACTGATGTTTCAGAATCCGATGAAAATCATATGGAATGAGGAACTATAGAAAAAGGAGTTATTTACATGGACACAAACGTGAACAACACGAACGATGAAATAGAGATTGATCTTCGCCAGCTATTCTTTGTATTGCTGGACAAGATCTGGATAATTATCTTAAGCGGAATCGGCTGTGCCCTGCTGGGGCTGATGATCAGCAAATTTTTCCTTGTGCCTGAATATGAGTCCACGACCCAGCTCTATGTCATCAACCGCCAGACGGAAGGAAAAGTTTCCAGTGCGGACTTAAGCGCCGGAACCCAGTTGACCAAGGATTATAAGGAGTTGGTGATCAGCCGTCCGGTTACGGAACAGGTGATCAGTGATCTGGATCTGGATATGACCCATGGACAGCTGGAAGAGAAAATCACGGTGGAGACGCCCCAGGACAGCCGGATTCTGAAAATAATTGTACGGGATACGGACCCTTACCGGGCGAAAAGTATTGCGGATGCGATGGCTACGGTTTCGGTGGACACCATTGCAACGGTAATGGAGACGGAAAAAGCCAATATTATCGAGCAGGGGGATCTCCCAATGGCTCCGGTGAGCCCCAACGTCATGAAAAACACGGTCATCGGCGGAGCAATTGGCGCCTTTTTGTCTATCTTAATTATACTGGCGGTATTCCTGCTGGATGACACGATCAAATCAGAAGACGATGTGGAAAAGCATCTGGGCTTAAGTGTACTTAGCGTCATCCCCATACAGGAGGATGAAAAAAAGAAAAAGGGCACCAGGAAAAAGTCAGCCAGTGGAAATGCCAGCAAGACGGCAAGAAGAGGTTAATAGGATGCAGATAGATAAGAGTAGTTTTGAAAATAACAAAGTGCAGAAGGTAAGCATCAAAGAAGGAACGAGTCTGGATTTCCGGACAAATGAAGCCTATAAAAGCCTGCGGACCAACATTCAGTTCTGTGGAGATGATATCAAAACGATCGCGGTCACCAGCTGTATGCCGAATGAAGGGAAGTCCAGTGTGGCTTTTAACCTGGCAATTTCACTGGCTGAGTCCGGAAAAAAAGTGATATTGCTGGACTGTGATTTGAGAAAATCGGTATTGGTAGGCCGATATAAGATCAGTAAAGGGGTCAAAGGGATGACCCATTACCTGACAGGTATGCATACGATAGATCAGGTGATCTGTTCGACGGACGTGGAGAACCTGTTTGTCGTATTCTCCGGCCCGGTTCCGCCGAATCCTGCGGAGCTGCTGGGAAACCGGTATTTTACCGCACTGCTGAAGCAGCTGCCGGAGTTTTATGATTATGTGATTATTGACACGCCTCCTCTTGGGAGCGTGATTGACAGTGCGATCGTGGCGCAGCAGTGTGATGGTGCCATGATGGTAATCGCCGCGAATCAGATCAGCTATAAATTTGCTCAAAAAACAAAGGAACAGCTGGAGAAAAGTAATTGTAAAATCCTGGGGGTTGTATTGAACAAAGTAGATATCCGGGAAAATGGCTATTACGGGAAATATTACGGAAAGTATTATGGAAAATACTACGGAAAGTATTATGGTAACTACGGGTCAGACTGATCGCGTTATCAAATCAGACGACGAAAGAAAAACATAGGACCGGGGTGGTAGTCTATGGGTAAAAAAATTGCGGTAAGCTGTATAGCCGCCTTAATCATAATTATGATTGGCGTATCTATCTTTTTCTTCCTGACGGATGATCGGGAGGGACCTGGCATTCAATATACCGATGAAATGATCACATATCACGAAGGTGATGACACGAAAGAGCTTCTGAAAGATGTCACCGCCATTGATGAAAAAGACGGAGATGTCAGCGGCAGTCTGATCATCGAAAATATGATCATACTATCCGATAATCAAAAGGCGAAGATCATCTATGCGGCGAAGGATTCGAAGAACAATATTACGAAGATAAGCCGTATCGTCAATTATGTCGCCGATGGACCGGCGGGAGCTCATACGGATGCGTCCGATGAAAATAATGAAGATAAGGAACCGGGGTCCCAAGCCAATGCAAACCAGGGCGATAACGAGACTGGAAATAACGCACAGGCAGCTAACGGCAGCCATGTGGCGAATACCGGCCAGAGTAATCAGGACGATTCGGAAGATTCGGAACAGGAAGAAGACAGTCCGGAAGAAACATTAAATCCAGGTGCGCCCAAAATAAAATTAAAATCCGCAGAGGTGACCGTACCTGCCGGCACGGAATTGGTTCGTAGAAATTTCGTAGAGGAGATCACGGATGATAAGGACAGCCAGGAAATTCTCTGGAAGAGTATTAAGATGGACGGGGAATTTCACATGAACGATCCGGGCGTGTATCATCTGGAATTATATGTGGTAGATACCGATGGGAATAAATCGAACAGAGAAAAACTGACCCTGACGGTTCAGTGATATCAGGAAAACAGATCACCAGCATTGATAAGAGTGAGTACTTATGGGATGAGAGAAGGACCGGCGATTCGTTTAGCATAAATGAATAACCGGTCTTTTTTACCGGGGGCCCCATAAAAGGGATAGCAGGTATATAGGATCAGAGTTTCTTCCGTAGTATCCAGATCATAGGTGGAGGTATCATACATACTGGCGACTTTCATCTCGGCTATTTCATAATCGTATTCGGCATAGCTGGTTTGGATGTGGATGATATCGCCGGTTTCTGCGTGTTCCAGGGGACCGAAATATTTTGCTGTATTATGCGCGCAGATGATGGTCTGCCCGGCGGAACCGGGAAGCTTGCTCCCTTCATACATGCCGGCGCCCTGTTTTAAAATGGCGTTGGTATCTCCGTAGAGAAGCGGCAGGTTCAGGCCCAGATGATCAGAAGAGATTGTCCCAAATTTCTCGCCATGTTCTGGGACTGCAATATCCGAAAGTGAAATCGCGGCTGGTTCCGGCAGAGGTGTTTCTGCGGGAGTATCGCGGGTAATGCGGGCAGTATCCAGCGCAGCGGCCAGCTGTAAAGCGGTAGCTTTTTGTGCCGATTCTGACGAACTCATTAATTGTTGTTCGGATGACAGCAATGAGGAAGATATTTTAAATAGATTATCGCGAAAGCTGTGAAAGATTCCTGACGACAGGGATAGGAAAAGTATGATTGTAAGTGAAAATATAAAGGGCAAAATCAGGTAGAGACTGGGATGTTCTTCCCTATTTATAGGTTGTTTCTCATTGTTTTTTTTATGGTAGGCCGATGCTTTCATTGTTTTCTCCCGATACAAGTGAAACCTGTTTTTATTTCTATTATAAAGAAATAGATGAGGAAGTCAATGTCGATCGGCCAGAAAATTATTTGTGGGAATCAGACAACCCTTGTATGTAAGCGAGGGAACGGAGCTGCTCTGTTTTGTCAAATGTGCGGTAATAAGTAATGATTCTGGTTTCATCAGAGTTAAGGCTTCCCTCTTTCACCGGGTTTCTTACGTCGCTGCGATTCATGATGTAATCCATGCTGGCATTAAATAATTCACTTAGTTTCATAAGCGTGGTCAGGCTTGGAAGATGTTTTCCAACTTCATATGCACTGATGGTTTCCTGTGTGACGCCAAGCTCCATACTCAGGCGTACCTGCGTAATTCCCTTTTCCAGTCTTAGTTCCCGGATCCTGTTTGCTTTTCTCATAAAAATATCATTCCTTTGATGTGTAGTGAGACTTTAGCATTAGTATTGACACTGATATTTTATCATGTATCTTTATCAGTGATAGATGTAAAGGCTGTATATGATACAATTTCAAAATGTCTATATTTGGTTAAAATGTCAAAAAATGTCGGGTATCATGTAGAATATGCATAGAATACAGGTTAAACTTGTGAAAAATAGCGGATTGTGCTATAGTATGGTGATGTGGGAGGAGTCAATCATGAAAGCAGCCATAGGGATGCGCAGAAGAAAACGTGAAGGATCATAGGTGAGTGTAGTATGAATTCATCGAATAGTAAATCGCAATATCTTTATTTTATGATTGTAGATATGGCAGGTACTTTTTGCTCTTTTTTCCTGGCACTTTTTATAAGGTATGGTTTGGATTTAAGGCAGCAGTCGTCAGTTTATAAAACTTCGATTATCGTGCTGTTTCTTACAATAATCTGCACTTCCTACTTACTGGAACCCTACAGAGATATTTTGCGGCGGGGATATTTTCAGGAATACAAGAATGTAATAAAGTGCAGTCTGGCGCTGCTTGTAGTATTACTTTCCTTTCTGTTTTTTACGAAACAGAGTGATGAATATTCAAGAATGGTTTTCTTTTATTTTTTCACATTGAATGTAATTCTTACTTATATGATGCGGGTACTACTGAAAGGGTATCTGGTTGAGCGTTACCAAAGGAGTATCGTAAGCGCTAAAGTAATGATTGTGACTACGAAAGATAAAGCAGTGGATTCGATCCGTAAGATGAGGGGAAAGGATATCTGGTTCTATCAGGTTAATTCCCTGGCTATATTGGACGAAGATCAGGTCGGAGAGGTGATCGATGGTATCCCGGTTAATGCCGGTTATAAAGAAATGTTCGAATCGGCCAGGCTGGGAGTGCTGGATGACGTATTAATCGATATGCCCCATGACTATGAACATATGAAGGATGTCGTCAATACATTCCAGGACATGGGAGTGCGGATACATATTAATTTGCAGGATTTTGAGCTGAAGCTGCCCAATGAGCGCATCGAGCGGATCGGCGGGTTTACGGTAATTACTTCGGATGCCAATGTAAGAAGCCAGCTGCAGCTGCTGATTAAGCGGGCAATGGATATATTTGGAAGTATCGTCGGGTTGGTGATTACAGGAATTGCCACTGTGTTTTTGGCTCCTGCGATCAAGATAGAGTCCCGGGGACCGGTATTTTTCTCACAGATACGGGTGGGTAAGAACGGTAGAAAGTTTAAGATCTATAAGTTCCGGTCCATGTATGCGGACGCAGAAGAGCGCAAGAAGGATCTGATGGCAAAGAATAAGATGCAGGGGAATATGTTCAAGATGGATAATGATCCCAGAATAACAAAGGTTGGGAAATTTATCCGGAAGACAAGCCTGGATGAACTGCCGCAGTTTTGGAATGTGCTGAAGGGCGATATGAGTCTGGTGGGAACGAGGCCGCCTACGGTGGATGAGTTCGAGAAGTATCAGATCAGACATAAGAAACGGCTGAGTATCAAACCTGGGATCACCGGATTGTGGCAGGTCAGCGGCAGGAATGATGTCACGGACTTTGAGAAGGTGGTTGAGCTGGATAATGAGTACATCGATAACTGGAATCTTGGGGTGGATGTGAAGCTGATTTTGATGACGGTTTGGGTGGTGCTGACACATAGAGGGGCTGGATGATGGGATGAGATTGGGAGAGAAACTGTATATGTAACGTCCAAATAATAGCAATTATTTGGAGGTTGTAAACAGAAATTTTTTTATTTCATTTCATAATGGGTTTTTAGAACGGTGCTCTATCAGTTTATCGTTCTTTTATCGAGACAGCTTATTACATATGAAATATTATCTGACATGTTTTGATGAATTAGTGAGGGTATGTCATTAATGAATTTTAATAAGGAAACAATGGATAAGAAATATGTAAAAAAATCCGGTTCATCTGATAGATACCAAATTCCTACTTGCAATATCATGGGTGTTAAGGTGGCGGCCATTAATATGAATTGGCTTATTCATTATTTAAATAGTAATATCGCTTCTTTGCATGGAGACTATATTTGTGTTTCCAATGTGCACACAACAGTTACATCTTATAATAATCCGGAATATCGCGAGATACAAAATGGTGGATTAATGGCTATCCCCGACGGCGGTCCGCTTTCTTCATTAGGAAGGATACGGGGATACAAAAACATGAGAAGAACAACGGGTCCTGATTTGATGGATGAGATTTTTAAAATTTCTGCCAAGAAGGGATATAGACACTTTTTTTATGGTAGTACGGAAAAAACATTAACTAGTCTCGAAAAAAAGCTGAGAGGAAAATATCCGGGTCTTCAAATCGGGGGTATGTATAGCCCGCCATTTCGTCCACTTACTGCCGAGGAAGATGCGAAAATCATAAAAAAGATTAATGAAACTCAATCTGATTTTATTTGGATTGGACTTGGCGCTCCGAAACAGGAAATTTGGATGGGAGAACATAAAGGTAAAATAGATGGATTGATGATAGGTGTTGGAGCCGGGTTCGATTACTTTGCCGAGAATATTAAGAGAGCACCGAAGTGGATGCAAAGAATAAATCTTGAATGGCTGTACCGATTGCTGCAGGATCCTAAACGGCTATTCACAAGGTATTTTTATACGAATGCCCAATTTGTCTGGAATGCAATCATTAAGGGGAAATGAAAAATGGTAATTAAAACCAGCACTAATACTAAATCAGACAATATTGCCATACTAATAGTCCATAACTTTTATAAGATTCCTGGTGGTGAGGATACTGTAGTTGAAAATGAGAAGAAAATGCTTGAAGAGCATGGACATAAAGTGATCTTATATACTAGAAATAATTCAGAACTCAAAAACATGAAAATGTTGCAGAAAATTTTTCTTCCTTTCACGACAATTTTTAACATAAAAACATACAAAGATGTTAAGAACATAATTCAAACTTATCAAATTAATCTTATCCATGTTCATAATACTCTGAATTTGATCAGCCCGTCTGTTTATTACGCGGCTCTCAAATGTAAGAAACCAGTTGTGCAGACTATTCATAATTATCGTTTGCTTTGTCCGGGCGCTACTTTTTATAGAGATGGGCATATCTGCGAAGACTGCATGGATAATGGATTACTATGTGCAGTAAAGCATAATTGTTACAGAAATAGCAAACTTCAAACTTTAGCGTGTGTGATTAATACAAAATTTCATCGGCTTATGGGCGTATATGGAAAAATCAGCTATATTTGTTTAACTGAATTTAATAAAAACAAATTAGTAAAATTCAAACAAATTAGACCTGAAAAAGTTTATGTAAAACCTAACTTTATTCACGAAAATATTTCTATAATTCCCGATAAAGGAAGAAAAAATCAATTTGCATATGTCGGAAGATTAGATCACTTAAAGGGTATTGACATACTTTTAAAAGCTTGGAAAAAAGTCGAGTTAGAATTAAATTGTGAGCTTGTCATATGCGGCATAGGGCCAATGGAGGATTGGTGTAAAACATATATAAAAAATAATGCACTGCATAAGATAAAAATGCTTGGATATGTACCAAATAATAAAGCGAAAGAGATCATCTCAATATCTAAAGCATTGATATTTCCATCTCGATGGTATGAAGGATTCCCTATGAGTATCGCGGAGGCATTTTCTGCCGGCACACCAGTCGTTTGCACAGATCTGGGAAATGCAGGAAGTTTGGTAACAGAAGGGATAACCGGAAGTAAGTTCAAACTGGAATCATCTGAAGACTTAGTAAAGGCTATAAAACGAATAGCAGGTTATGAAAACATATATGAAACAACAAAGACTGAGTATGAGAAAAAATATACAGAATCTATAAATTACAAGACCTTGATCGAGATATATCAGGAGCAATATCATGAGTAAAGTATGTTTAGTTATTGTATTTAACCATAAGTATAATAGGAATATTCCGATTTTAGAAAAATTATATCATGACAGGTTTCATGCTATTTATTATATTGTTCCCTTTAATCAGGAAAAGGTGGCGGGTATTCAGGAAGAAAAAATTATACCTGTTTATGAAACTTCTTATTGCTTTCAAGGATACTTTGCACAAGCCTATAGAAGAATTAAAAATGATGAGTATTCACATTACATTATTATAGGCGATGATCAAATATTGAATCCGAAGCTAAATGAAAATAATATTTTGTCTGAGTTGAATCTGGGGGAAAACGAATCGTTTATTAAAAATATTACTCCGTATGGAAACAGTGTAGGGGATCAAAGCAATAAATTTTACGCTATCATCAGTGCATTCAGGATTAATACGGGAGTTTCCTATAAAAATGAAATTCCTTCGTATGATGAAGCAGTAAATAAGTGCAGGCAACACGGGTTAAAAGTGCAAAAGAAATTCCCGCTTTCATTTTTCCTGCACAAAGGGTTCCTTGGACCCAAACATATAATGCTTACGTTATTTGTATTGGCTATGAACAAAGGTAGAAAGCTGCCATACCCTTTGTTTAAATCATACGCAGATATGTTAGTGATTGATAAATCATCTATGGATGAGTTTTGCAGATTATCTGGAGTTTTTGCAGCAATGGGGATTTTTGTAGAAACTGCCGTTCCGGTTGCGATGGTTCTTGCATGCAATAGCATTAAACTGGAAGAAAATCTGAATGGATATTACGGTGTTGAAAAATGGCGAGATGAAATTACAGATTTTGAAACAGAACATCATAGTGATTTGAACCATCTATTGAAAAATTTTGGGGATAACGTGTTATATTATCATCCAATTAAATTATCTAGATGGAAAGTGGAGTAGTGCTTATGCGCTCAGATACACCATTCATTCTTGGAGGGATTTAATGAATAATATTAAAAAAATAATCCGAAAGTTAAATGATAATGAGAATACAAGAGAGCATTTGATGATACCGATCATTCACATAAGAGATAAAATACGAGATCTGAAAAATATTCAATTTATTGTTAAAGGAAGAGAAAATATTAAATCATTCCAAAACTGCCATCCAGGAAAACGCTGCTTTATAATTGGAAATGGTCCAAGCTTAACCCCGGATGATTTAAATTTAATTAAGAATGAAATTAGTTTTGGGTCAAATAGAATCTATGATATTTATCCATTTACAGATTGGCGGCCAACGTACTATGCAATACAAGATTTTTTTGTGCTGGATGAGATTTCTTCTGAAGTGGAAAAGCTGGAAGATGGTGCGCAACATCGGTTTATTATATCTAACAGGAAGCGTTTTATCTGTGAAGAAATGCAAAAGGATAAAAAGAATAGCTTCTTCTATTTAGATGATTTATGTTTGTCGGATAAAAAGAAGGTAAAGTTCAGCACCAATCCTTTTAAAAGTGTTGCAAACGGCGGAACAGTTACATATATGATGATACAATTGGCTGTTTATATGGGGATAAAAGAAATTTATCTGATTGGTGTTGATCACCACTACACACAATATCTGGATGAAAATGGTGAAGTAGATACGAAATTACATGCGGAAAATCATTTTAAAGGAGCCAGGCCTTATAAGCAGCTCAAAGGCAATAATATTACTCCAAAAAATAATTGTTTTGTCTCCACCCGTTGTTATGTGGCTGCTAATGAGTTTGCAAAACTTCATGGTATTAAAATATTTAATGCCACACGGGGCGGGAAGCTTGAAGTGTTCGACAGAGTGAACTTGGATGATATTGTAGGAAATTAAGGTGGTTGATAGATGAAAGCGAAATACATCGTTAGTTTGTTTCGAATCTTATTCATAAAAGTTAAATTAGGAAAAAAGCTCTATTTAAAAAGCCCCTTTCAGTTTTTTGGAAAAAATATTGATCTTTCTGTTTCCGGTAATTCTTTGATAGAACTTGATTACAAGAACTATTTTAGTAAAAACGCCACTATTGGAGCTCATGACGGAGGCAAGATAACGATTGGTAAAAACAATTTTTTTAATAACGGTTTAAATATCGAAAGTTTACTGTCAATCGAAATTGGTAATGATAATTTATTTGGACCTAATGTGTCTATATTTGATCACAGTCATTCCTATACCGAAGCACATGGTTTAAAAATAAATGAGACAGGCTATAGGAAAAAAAGAATATTTATTGGATCTGATGTGTGGATTGCGACGGGCTGTGTTATTTGTGAAGGAGTTGTAATAGAAGATCATGTGGTTGTCGGCGCTAATTCAGTTGTTACAGGTAATTTAGAGTCTGGATATTTCTATGCAGGTGCGCCCGCAAAAAAAATAAAGGGGATCTAATAATACAAGCAAATCAAAACATTCCATTGATAAAGGAAGGATATAGAATGAAAATTGTAGCGGTTATGCCATTAAAATTGAACAATGAAAGACTTCCGGGAAAAAATACGAAATTACTCGGGAAAAAGCCTCTTCTTCAATATGCACTGGAGGGGCTCCTGGAAACTGGCTTATTGGATAGTATCCATGTTTTTTGCAGCGATGAGGCAGTTGTACCGTTACTTCCAGATGGGGTTCAGTTTATGAAGCGTCCAACGTATCTGGATCTTAATTCCTCAAATTTTACACAGATTTTTGAAAAGTTTATGAGTATAGTCGAAGCCGATATATATGTCTATGCACATGCAACGGCGCCATTTATTACTACGGAAACTATGAAACAGTGTATCGAAGCTGTAAAGTCCGGAAAACATGATTCTGCGTTTTGTGCTACAAAAATTCAGGATTATCTATGGCAAGATGGTGAGCCGATGAATTTTGATGCCGCTAACATTCCCAGAAGTCAGGATATAAAACCTATATACAGAGAAACATCCGGTGTCTATGTATTTACAAGGGAAGTCTTTGTTGTGCATCATAGACGGATCGGGTTAACCCCCTTTGTCAAAGAGGTATCTTTTAAGGAAGCTGTTGATATAAATAATCCGGAAGATTTTACATTGGCACAAGCTTTAGTGGATATTAACTTATAAAGTAAATATATATCAGAAAGGGGATTATTATATGAATTCTTTAAAAGTACTGGATGTCACATTGCGCGATGGCGGTTGTGTAAATGATTTTGATTTTGGACAAACTTACATAGATAAAATATTGGCAGCTCAAGAGGCTTCCGGTGTTGAGGTTATAGAACTGGGATATATAGATGCTAGGCATGGTTCAGTAAATGGTCGTACACAGTACATAAATGAGCAGGTGATTTCCCAGCATGTCCTGAAGCACAAAAAAGATGGGGTAACATATGTCGCCATGATGGATTACGGAAAATTCGATATCTGTAATTTACAGCCCAGGACAGAAGAAGGTATCGATGGGATTCGTATGGCATTTCATAAAAAAGACTATATGGATGTAATTCCTTTAGGAAGAAAAATAATCGAAAAAGGGTACCAATTCTATATTCAGCCCATGATTACGATCCGATATGAGGATGAAGAGTTATTAGAACTGATAAAGATAATCAACTCTGAACTGCCGGATGCAGCGGGATTTTATATTGTAGACAGTTTTGGTGAAATGCGCCCTAATGATATGAACAGAATACTAAGCTTAGTCGATCATAATTTAATCCAATCGATGACATTGGGGTTTCATTCCCACAATAATCTACAAATGTCCTATTCGAATGCGGTAGCAATGTTGCAGTTTCCGACGAACAGGGATTTAATGTTGGACAGTTCCATCATGGGAATGGGGAAGGGTGCTGGAAATCTGAATACGGAACTTTTACTTGAACATTTAAATCTATACTATGGGAAAAATTACATTATTAGTCCTTTATTAGAAGTAATTGATAAAGTAATTAATCAGTTACATTCTGAGTTTTATTGGGGTTATGCACCGGAATATTATCTTTCCTCTGCGTATCATTGCACACCAAGTTATGCAAGCCATTTTTATAATAAACATATGCTTCCAATCGACCAGGTCGGCGAACTTCTCAGTCTGATTGAGGATGATAAAAAAATATCCTTTGATAAGAAATACGCGGAAGAAATATATCGCAAATATAATGCCAGCAAAGCAGTTGATGATTCTAACGCAGTTAACGAATTAAAAAAAGAATTTGGTGAAAAGAGAATTCTTTTAGTTGCCCCAGGAAAGAGTGCCGGAGAATCCAGACATGAAATACAAAGTATTTGTAAGGAAGACGATGTGATTTCGATTGGTTTAAATTCAACATTAGATGTTAATTTTGATTATTTACTTACTACAAGAAAAGATATTTATGATATCGCAGTAGCAGCAGGAAAAAATGTTATAGTGTCCTCTAATATTTCCAAGGGTGGGCGGGGTAATGTTAAAATTCTTAATTACAGTAATTGGATAGATATCGACGAGGGAACTCATGATTCGTCATCTGTTATCGCGTTAAATCTACTGAAAACATGTACTGTTAAAAAAATAATGCTTGCAGGATTTGATGGTTTTTCAATTGATATTAATGAGAACTACTATGATCCCAATATGCGCCATCCTGTAAATTCAGAACAAGCCGAACGTAGAAACAAATATTATACAAAGTTTATAAATAGCATCCGGGAACAAGGAAAAGATATAGAATTTATCACTCCCTCCAAATATGATATTGATTTATTAGAAAAGGAGGACAAGCGTGAAAATTAAATTCTTTATCATGGATGTAGATGGTACGCTTACCGATGGAAAAATATATATGGGCGAAACCGGAGAACTTTTCAAAGCCTTTGACATAAAAGATGGCTGCGGGATTCACGATCTTCTTATTCCACAGAATGTAATTCCCATCATAATTACAGGAAGACAGTCTGTAATCGTGGAAAACAGATGCCGGGAATTAGGAATAACGGAAATTTATCAGAATGTTCATAATAAGTTAGATACTCTAAATAGGCTAATGAGACAAAATGAGTGCTCCTTATCCGAGACAGCCTATATAGGTGATGATATCAATGATATATCCTGTATGAAAGAGATAAAGATGTCTGGGGGCCTTGTTGGGTGCCCCTTTGATGCTTCTCCTGAAGTGAAAGACTTAGCTGATTTTGTCTGTACAAAAAATGGAGGAAATGGAGCGGTCCGCGAATTTATAGAGTACGTTTTAAGCGATAAGTAAGAGGGGAG
Organism: Diplocloster hominis; assembly: GCF_032380655.1. Classification (NCBI taxonomy): domain Bacteria; kingdom Bacillati; phylum Bacillota; class Clostridia; order Lachnospirales; family Lachnospiraceae; genus Diplocloster; species Diplocloster hominis. The sequence continues at coordinate 287,467 of NZ_JAWDIY010000002.1, forward strand.
AGCAAAAATTGTCTAGATTAAAATATCTTATTTTAGGCGCAGGTCCGGCCGGCCTCACATTTGCGAATAAATTAAAGGAATCGGGAAACAGAGATTTTCTTATCATTGAAAAAGAATCTGAGGCTGGTGGACTTTGCCGCTCAACGGTAGTAGATGGTTCTCCGTTTGATATTGGGGGAGGACATTTTTTAGATGTCCGTCGTCCGGAGGTAAATAAATTTCTTTTTCAGTTTATGCCTGAGGATGAATGGAACAAATACAATCGTGACAGCAGAATTGATATAAACGGAACTATAATTAATCATCCAATGGAAGCAAATATCTGGCAGATGAAGCTTGAAGATCAGGTAGAGTACTTAAAGTCTATCGCAGCTGCCGGATGTAATACAGGTCTGGCCATGCCCAATGATTTTGTTGAGTGGATTTATTGGAAATTGGGTTCGAAAATTGCTGATGAATATATGATACCTTATAATCAAAAAATGTTCAGCAAAGAGTTGAGTCAATTAGGTACCTATTGGTTAGAAAAGCTGCCGGATGTGAGTTTTGAAGAGACACTTCTTTCTTGCCTAACCCATAAGGCGTATGGATCACAACCCGGCCACGCCCAGTTCTATTATCCTAAAAAATATGGTTATGGTGAACTGTGGATGCGTATGGCTGCTGCAGTTAAGGATCATATTCAGTACAAAAAAATTGTCAATAGTATTAACTTTATTAATAGAACTGTCTCGACTTCTGATGGTGAGATATATACGGCAGATATTATTATCACGACGATACCATGGCTGGAATTCAAGCATATCATCGGGATGCCGGATCATATCAGGGATTCCATTAAAGAATTAAAGTATAGTTCCATTCAGACGGAATACAATCCAGAATGTATGGATACAGAAGCGCATTGGATCTACTATCCGGATTTAAAAGTGCCTTATCATCGTATCCTGGTCCGTCATAATTTTTGCCCGAACAGCAAGGGGTATTGGACGGAAACGAATAGTGAAAGAATTAAGGATATAGCAGATAATAATCATTTTAAATACATGAATCGGTATGCTTATCCATTGAATACTATTAAAAAGCCTGAGATTATGGATAAACTTCTGAATTGGAGTAGGAAACATCATATCTATGGCCTGGGACGATGGGGGGAACATCAGCATTATAATTCAGATGTAACTGTCCAGTTGGCAATGGAGCTTGAAACGGCGTTTGAGGGAGTGTAAGAATGAATATTTTATTAGCTGGTAACGATGCTTATGCATTTGGAACAAAAGTAATGTTAACCTCATTATTGGAAAACCGATCTGATGATGAGGTTACTATATATTTTACATATAATCAACTCTCAGATGTCCACAAAGAGGAGTATTCAAACCTTGTAAATAAATATAACCATTGTGCTATACATTTTATATTTATACCACTGGAATTGTTCCATGATGTACCGTTAAAAGCAACGACTAATCCCTATATTACGGTTGAAACATATTTTAGAATGGCTATGTGTGAAACGTTGCCTTTTTCTGTTGACCGCATTCTGTATTTGGATACAGATATAATTGTTAATCGGGACTGGTCGGAATTTTATCATACTAAATTTAAAGACGAAATTGCTGCTGTCGCTTGTCAGGATTATGGGTTATGTATAGCAGATAAAATAAGAAAAAAAGTTTATGAGAATATAAATTTTGACCTGAATGATCCCTATTTTAATGCCGGAGTAATGCTGATTAATCTTAAGTATGTTAGAGAGCATTATAGCTTAAGCTTATTTAAACAATATATATCCGATCATTATGAAAGTTTGATTTTTCATGATCAGGATGTATTAAACTCTACTTTTAAAAATCATATTCAGTATATGGATTTTAATCTATATAATTGCAGACCCTTTTTTTATCCGTATAATAAGAAAAGTGCAAAAATCATTCGTGAGGCAGTATTTATTCATTATGGCGAAAAACCCTGGAATATTGACTTTACAGATATAAAAGGTGCAGGGGAGTTATTTTGGGAATATGCACTAAAGATGGGGGCAGATGAGGAATATTATAAGTGGAAAAAATTGAATCATTATTATAAATTTAAAAATCTTTTTAAAATAGCAAAAGAACGGTTAAAGAGAAATATAAAATTAATAATGTTGGTAAGACCATAATAAGTTAAATGATTACCATCTAAAAATGAGGATAAGCAATTTATGAGACGGCGGAGTATTATTGGAAAAATAAAATCTATGGCAGCAGAATCAAGTTTTTTAAGCTACATAATTGGATGTATCAAAGGGTATTCCAGAGTGGACTTTCGTGAATATGTAAGGGGGAAAAGTATAAATACCGTGGATATAATTATGAATTCAAATAATCCAAGTAATGAAAATATCGTTTACTATATTAAAACTGGAAATGCTTTTTCAGGATTTGGAGCACAGTTGCGAAGAACTTTAGAAGCATTGGCCTATGCGGATTATTTTGGATTTATCCCTTATGTAGAATATACAAAAGATTTTCTATATGGAGAAACTGAAAAAATAAATGAATGTAATAATCCTTTTGAATATTACTTTACACAGCCTTCTATGATAAATGACCAAAATTTATATTCCTATAATTGGATTTATTATAATGAAGAACACAGAAAAATAGTGAATAAGTTAGGATACAAAATTGATTCCTATTCAGTTTCAGAAGAATATATTACCTATATGGCATTTATAATTAAAAAACATTTAAATATAAACGCTTTTACAAAAGACTATTTAAACAATTCATATAAATCCCTGAACTTGAAAAATATTGTTATAGGCGTTCATGTCCGTGGTACTGATTTCAATACCGGTTATAAAAATCATCCTGCAATAATAACGGTTCGCGATTATTTTGATGTTATAGACAGCATACTTGCGAAAGAAAAAACAGTAAGCTGTATTTTTTTAGCAACTGACGAGCAAAATATCATCGAATCTTTTCAGAACCGTTATGGCACGTCTGTTACATATTATGATGATGTATATCGGTCCTCAGACGGCAGCCCTATACATTTTTCTAAAGATCAAAGAAATAATCATCATTACAAATTAGGATTAGAAATTTTAAGGGATATCATCACACTTTCTAAAGCAGATTATCTCATTGCAGGTAATTCACAGGTAAGCTATTGCGCCCGAATGTTTAAAAAAAGTTTTGATGAAGATTATAAAGACAAAATTATACTCGATTCTGGATTATATAAATAAAAAGCTGAAATCAATCAGTATTATGGAGGCTGACACGTGAAACTTCGAATGCATAAAACAGGTTGGTATGCGATATGTTTTATACAATACCTTCTTTTATTTATTATGATAAGTCAACACAATACATGGTTCTACTCGATTTACTTATCTTTATTCAGATATACTTCGTTGTTCATATCATTAATGTTCATGTTTTTTTTCAAAAGAATGCGCAATATTAAAGTTTTATGCATTATCCTGTTAATGTCTCTGACATCATTCATTATGGGACTCGTTTTTAGCGGCAGTTCCGCGTTCATGGATACTTTTTATCTTATGACCCAATTTGCCGAGCCTATTCTATTTACTTTAGTGACTTATTACTTCGACAAAGAACACTTTATAACAAGATATATAAAGTTGGTTTTATTTTTAGCAGTCGTCAGCCTTGTTTTTTATGTTTGGGGTCTTGCTGACTCTGCGGGCTTAATTCATTCCGGATTGTTAAAAGAAGTTGAGGGGCTAAGGATTACATATACGAAATATTATTGTAATATTTTCTATGCCCTGCGGCCGGTAGAACTGCAGCGTAATGTAGGTATGTTTTGTGAGCCGGGTCTTTATCAAATAATTTTGAATTCTGGAATATATTTGTTGATTTTTTATCCAAATAGAATTGATATGAAACATAAAACTATAACGATGCTTATATTACTGATTACCTCTTTAACTACTTTATCAGCAACAGGTATCATCGGCGTAATTATCTTAATAATAGGCTTATTATTTTCAAAAAATGAATCTGTTAAAAGTAATATAAAAATAGTGTTTATCCTGCTACTTTCTATTGCAGTCGTATATTTATTTGTCGATTTTGCAATTAAAGGAAGTCACAGTCTTATATATACAAGTCTGCTTGGAAAAATCGCGGGTATAAAAACATCTCAATTAACTACCGGCAGTGTCCGAATACTTACTATAGCCTGGTGCCTATATTTGATTTTCCATAACCCATTAGGTTATGGGTTAACTTATGTAAATAATTTTTTTGCCAGTAAAGGAGAATATTTTGTAGGAGCAAAAATATTAATGACTACTGCAGAGGTTGGCGTCATACCAATGTTTTTAATTGTACGGTATTTTTTTGAAAAGGCCTATAAAAATAGAATCAGCAATTTGCAGTTTTATATTCTGGTATTTTTGTTTTTAAATACGGCCTTAGCTCAATCGCGGGAATTTTACCCTGCATTACTTATGTTATTACTGTTGTGATTTTTATATGATAAAGTTTAATTATAGAAAGGATAAGCATTGTCTGAGCAGGTTAGAAAATCAAATTTTGAATTATTGAGAATCGTATCCATACTTGTCATTACCCTTAGTCATATATCATTAACTTACGGAATTGAAAATACGAATACTTTTATACGTTATTGCGCACAATTCTTTTTTATCGGTGGAAAATTAGGCGTGAATTGTTATGTGTTAATTACAGGGTATTTTATGTATAACAAACGCTTTGACCTGAAGCGTATTTTAAAATTATACTTAATGGTAATTTTTTATACATTTATCTTGTTGATCGTCGGATTTATATTTATACCCGAAACTATATCATTCAAAGGTATAATAGAATCTTTATTACCAATTATTACAAACCATTACTGGTTTATTACCAGTTATATAGGACTCATCTGCCTGACACCGTTTATTAACAAATTAGTGGCAGTATTGGATAAAAAAGCACATAGTATGCTAATTGTAGTGGGGCTAGTTTTATTAACGATAATTCCTACAATGACAACGTTTACTCCATATAACAGCGATTTACTATGGTTTATATTTTTGTATATATTAGCAGCTTTTTTTAGAAAATATGATGGCAAGATAAAGAGAATGTTATCACACGGTTACATTTTTATAATAACAACAGGGATCATGTGGTGCGGTTCCATCATTTTTTCTCTATTGTCCAACTATATTTCCTTCTTTTCAGAAGGTATTAATTTCCTGGCGGGTCAGTATATACTTACGCAATTAATTAATTCTTGTTCTTTGTTCCTGTGGTTTGAAAAGAAAAAGATTTTTAGCCCGAAGATAAATTTCCTTGCAAAGTATACGTTGGCTAGTTATCTGATACAATCCAATTACATAATGATTCCACTGAGGATTGGATTATGCAATAACATATTTCAAAATACCAGTATTTATTTATATCCAATATTTTCTGTTTTGTTAGCCATTGTTTTATTTGGGGTTGCAGTTGCTATAGATCACGTACGGGAAAGATTAACAGATCCCATAAACAATAAACTATATAAGTATGCCAACCACATAGTTGAAAAAATATGCAGCAAAATAGAACCGTTTATTGAGGAAGAATAAATCATCTTATGGAAAGTTCTTTGGAAATAGGAAAATACTATGATGCGAATCAATTACTTACTAAAAACTTCGGAAAATAATAAAGCAGTATTAAAAAATATTATAGGAGCCTTTATCGTAAGAGGGGGATCGTTGATTGTCTCGCTATTTACGATGCCAGTCTATATTCATTTCTTTGCAAACCAGGAATCATTGGGGATTTGGTATACAATTTTATCCGTATTAAATTGGGTATTTACTTTCGATTTGGGATTGGGAAACGGACTTAGAAATAAATTACCCCTTTGTATAGCCAATCATGATGAGGCTGGCGGAAAAGCATATATAGCCGCAACATATGCAGGTACCTTTGGAGTTGTATTCGTATGGGGGATTATCGGTGCTATTTTAATACCGAATGTAAACTGGCATACGGTATTGAACATTAATAGCAATACCGTTTCGTCCAAGGGGCTAAGCATGGCTATTACTATTGTCTTTATTGGAATTATGCTACAGTTCTTTTTGAAAATCATTACGTCCATACTTTATGCAATTCAAAAATCTGCGCTGGTTAATTTATTATCTCTTGTTATATCTGTTTTTACACTTGTCCTAGTTAGCGTTACTCCCGGCGGAAATGGTGATGAAAATCTAATCCGCATGTCTGTTATAAATGTTATAGCAGCAATTGTTCCCTATTTAGTAGCTACTTTATTGGTGTTTAGATATAAGCTAAGAAGTTTGATACCATCTATCCGGGATGTTACAATACGCTGTGTCAAAGAAGTACTTAACATTGGAGTCGCTATACTGTGGCTTCAGCTCGTATTCATGGTAATATCGAGTACGAATGAATTACTGATTACGAAGCTAACGTCGGCCGCCCATGTTGTTGAATTTCAAGCTTATTATAAAATTTTTAATACAGTAAGTTCAGTTTTTGCTTTGGCATTAACGCCGATCTGGTCTGCTGTGACAAAAGCTGCCGGTGAAAAAAGATATACCTGGATAAAGAAATTAAATCATTTATTACTGCTTGCAAGTGCGGGTGTTTTGCTACTAGAGTTACTCATTACTCCTTTTATGCAGCCTATCATCGATATTTGGTTAGGTAAAAATTATATAGAAGTGGTTCCGGCTTATGCGGTTTTATTAGCTGTCTCTTCATCAATCTTTTTTTTGCATAGTGTAAATACAAGCATTGGGAATGGAATGTCTTATTTTAAAGTTCAATTTATATGGATGACGATTGCTGCTATTATAGATATCCCGATTGCCATTATCCTGGTGAAGATCTTAAACAGCTGGACAGGTGTTATTTTGGCTAATATTATTGCATTAATGCCATTTGAAATTGCAGAAATTATTTATTTTAAAAGGTATATTAACAGACTGATCTCGCACGATAAAAGCGTTTAATTATTCCAACCAATTGGGTAAATTTTCGGAATAATTTAACGCTTTTATCGTGCGAGATTTCGTCCGGCGGCTTCTTCCACCCACTGTACCAAAGATTTCCGTTAACTGTTCTTCTGATAGTGTATGTAGATACCATTTGCCTTGCATCAGACATTTTTATCATGCCACTGTTCATGCATTCCTCCAAAATCTTGCCCCAGTGTTCTGCCCGGACCACAAGCCGATGATGCGGCTGTGTTATAATATTACTGTTTTGGTTTTCTTATATTTTCCGGTAGAGATTTCGACCAGGGAAGTAACCTTCCAGACAACCGGTATCTGTATCTTCCATATGTTCCGGGATGACGGATAATAAGTATTCGAAATACTCATATGGTTTTAAGTTATTGGCCTTTGCTGTTTCTGCAAGGCTGTAAATGATAGCGGAAGATTTCGCTCCGCTGATGGTATCTATCATCTGCCAATTAGTTCATAGTCACACATGGATATCATTCGATCCTTTAAAACCAAATTCTCTTGTAGCAGAGTGATAAGATCCGGTTCCTATCACCTACTACAAGCAAGTATTTCGCTTTAACAGTATTGTTTTTTGTAAATAGCATCTAATATTCGTATTTGAATATTTACAAAAGCCAGGCAGATATACGAGGAATCTTCTTAATAAACTTTACTATATATAATTCTAGTACAATCGCAGCTAAAGCTAAACATGGAGCAATCATTACTCCTAACAATTTCATGTTTATAACCAAAGGATTATATCCAATTTGAGTACATAAAAACATGATAAATTTCCCAAGAAGATTCTCAATGATAACAGACTGCAAAATATATAGCGGCATCGTATTTTGCCCAACCTTGACCCAAAAATCGATAAGCACTGAATTTTTGTTACTTAGATATAAATAGCATGCATCAAATACAACCTTCATAGTTATGCAGCCGGTAATACCAATCATCCCTCGCATGAAGATAATAAATTCTATATTTTCGATTCCACTCAACAAAGATGTTCCCGCATTCCATACATTATATTGCCCAGACCAAAAACACTGCAAAACAATAAAGCCTATCATAGCACATATCATAAGAATTCTTCTTGTTCTGCCCTTGATGAAATCAGATAAATCTTTAAGATAATACCCTATCACAAAAAAAGGGAACATATAACCTAAATTGAACGGAATAAGATCGGTCATGTGGAATGCAAGAATAAGTAAAATAGATATTAAAATTTGCCAGCGCTTTCTTTTAATGATTCCGCAAAGGATAATCATAATAAAGGAACATCCAATTGCTGACCACAAAAACCATAAAGAAAACAAATTACGAATGGATTCAAAAACAGGCCCCCAAATATTGATCAGGATTTCCCACAATATTACCGGAATAGCAAGGTGGCGAACCTTATTAACAAGTTCGTGAGTCCAACTTCTTTTCTCCATACTACGTGCAAGGAAGAAACCACTCAGCAGCATAAAAAATGGCATATCATATGTTCGGAAAAAGGTCAATAACCACACACTTTCTCCCATCCCTGCGCGCAAAGCAGTGATCGTATGCCCCCAGATAACCCCGAACATTAGCATTCCTTTGTAAAAATCAATCACTTTATTTCTGCTATACCTATTCCCGGTAACCATTTATCTTTGCCTCCTTTAAATTGACTAGCGGTTTAAAGTACCTGATCTGGACATATCTAAAACCTTAGCATTTTACAGGCTCATTATTTTGACTGCAGAATACCTTCGCAATCAGAAAAGGGAAAAATGCAAGATAGTTCCAATCAATTTCATTCATCAGGCCCAAAATGAAAAAGGCTATAATACCAATAATTACAATATGATATTTTCGGTCATCAAATTTAGGTAGTGTCATAAAGGAGACTGAGAATAAGATCAAACCAATAATTCCAAAATCAAACAGTTGCTTCAAAATCAGATTGTATATATTAGTTGTGCCATTTAACCAACTTGACAAACGAACGGATAACCAAATTTGAATCTCACCATATCCAGTAAAGGGTTTTCTTGCAATATATAATAAGGCCTGTTGCCATATTAATGTTCTGCTATTATATGTCATACTTTTATGCAATACGTTTTCCACAAATGTTTGGATTGTGGGCATCGTTGAACCCGTAATAACAAGCAAATAGACAGCTATGATAATAAGATATATCCATCTAAATTTTAAATTAGTAAAAGGGATATTTTTTTCCAGAAGCATGAATATTGATATAACAAGTAAAAAGGCTATTGCGATCATACCGCTGGATGAACCGCCCATAAATTCAACTCCATTTTCACCTGTGCTGCAAATAGATAGGGCGCCTATTATAATCAAAATTTCCTGCATAAATCGGCTCATTATTTTCTTTTTCATGAACAAAAGTATGATAAGTACCGCAAGTATTAGGTAAGTACTTTGATTATTCTTTGAACCAAGCAGCCAATTCGCTCTTTCTACAGACGACCCCACATTACTTCGAAATATACCATTGGGATATAGAACAATTGTCAAAAAATTTGCAACTATGTAAATAACACTCAGCCAATATAAAGATACAAGACCGTTCAACTTATTTGTATGTCGATCATTCACACTGCTATTGATCAGCAACATAACCCCTATAACGGGCATTAGCTGCTCATAAAAGAATGTTGTAATCTGACCAGGACTTTTTATGACAACCATGGCAGTAGCCCACATAAAAAATACAAAAAAACATTTCATAAATAGGGGCTTAATCTTATATATGCTACGTTTTCGATTTAATAAAAGCAATAAAATTATATAGGCACATCCTCCATATCTTAGCATCGAAGTAACCATACCTGATATACGATAAAAAATGGGAGGTGCAAAGAATAAAAACCAACCGATCAAAAAGAAAACATCAGTTTTGCGTATATGTATGACAAGACGAGAACGTAAACGACTACTCATTGAACTCCTCCTTAAATTAACAATGATAAATAAACACGTATTTCCTATCCTCAAAAGAAGTGATTCACCTTCCTACTCTTTTCCCCTCATCGCAGCCAGTAATCGCATGATTGCCGACCGTTTAACTATTAACACAACGACAAGTATAAGAAGAATTACATATCTTGGTAAAGTATAGGGATAAAGGAATGTAACACCCACCATCAGGCCCAATAAAAATAGAGAAAATATAAGGATAAATTTTATATCGAACAGGCTATTGCCATTGTTTCCGTATTTTCGAAATACGTATTTCTGAAATGCGAAATGTCCGGTTGAATATAGAATATAGCAAGCTAACGTAGTATATCCCGCTGCATAATATCCATAAAGTTTAATAAAGAAATAGTTTAAAATTATATTGATGATTGCTCCCGCACAAGATGCTACAAGTATAAATCCTGTTTTTTCATAATAAAATTCAACGGTACTAAACATTGGATAAAGAAATTTAAAGAAGACCGCACAAGCGACCGGAGGAATCACCCAAATTGCATCATGATATGCACTTGAGGCAAAGAAATAGATAACCTCTGGCCCCATCACCATTGCAATTAATGTAAAGCCCCCAACAAGAACAATCAGAAAATTTGATATATTTCTCAGTTTTTCATAGCTCTGGCTTTTCAGTGATTTGTACATGAATGGAGTAAATGTATTTTTGATTGCTGTAGTGACAATAGTCATTATACTGGCAACACTGTAAGCAACACTGTAAATTGCAGCCTCTCCGGACCCAATCATATTATTGATCATAATTCGATCCGCTTGATTCAGCACAGTGCTTGATAAATAATGAGGCAAAAGCGGTATATTCAATATCAAGGCATATTTCCAGTATTGTTTATTAAAAAAGCTTTTCCCCTTACATAGATTATAAATATAAAAGGCTAAGCCAACGCATACTTGAACGAAAACATAGGAAAGGATACGTGCCTCTGCCTTATATGATGTATTTATCACCGCAATAACACCTAAAAGAGGGCTGCCTGCAGCAATTACAATAGTCATGATAACGAGGCGCTTATACTTATAATCATACCTTTCGCTAGCGGCCCAAAAATTGTATGCCGGTAAAAACAGCATTTCGGCAAACATAGCATATACGTATAAAGTAGACAAATTCAATATTCTGTTCCAAAAATCACTGGCTACGGTATAGATAACAAAGAGAATCACAGTCAATATCGTAGTCAACCCTTGCATACTGGAAGTAATTCTGCTTCTGTCATCTTGAAACTTTGTCATTGCATTATTATACGCGCCATAAAATATGTTTAACGTCGCAAAGATAGAAATGATATCATACCATGAATTGTATACAGAAAAGACTCCATATTGTTCCGGCGTTAGCAGACGTGTAAAAATCGGCGTTGAGAAAAGCGAAATACCTCTCTGGATAATGCCACAAACAGTGAACCAGACAGAAGCTTTTACGGGTGCTGAAATTTTTTCATATTTCGCAAAAATATTTCGTAAAAATCTCATCATCCATTCTTCCTTCCGACATACAAAATCCTATAATTTATGCTGGTTTGACCGCTTAGCTCTTTTCGAATAACCATATCATAAAAAGATCTAAATATCTTCTCGAACATCTCGATATCTTCTGTTCCATCCTTGCGTAAATACGGATCATATTTTAGTGCTTTCTCCCTATTCGGATAGTATGATATTGCAACATACTCATTACTTAACTTACATAATGAGTTAAAAATAGAATCTGCTTTAAACCGCTGAAATGCCACAATCCTATGTGTTACATCCAAACAAACAGCCATGTCCGCACGAAGCGATTCTATTTTCTCGTCGCTGGCTCCATATAAATAATGAAACACAAACGTATTTATTGGAATTTGATCTTTCCTAAATTGGCGGTAAGTAATTCCAGATCCGACATCATCATTTTCTAATGCAATAGCCTTGCATTGAAATCTGTCATGAAATTTCCTTACAAGTATTCCGGAAGTCCCACCCACGTCAACTATAGATGTGATCGTTATATTCGCTTTCTCACACTCATCGGCCAATATATCTATATCCATATGTGTGGATTCATCTAACTCTTTTTCTTTTTCCACAGTTATGGGAAACAAACAATCGATATATTCCGGAAGGACTTCATAACGTCTAAACATTCGATATATTATTCTGCTGCATTGCCACGAACTGTGGAACAAATGATATCTCTCATACACATTCAGGGCATGTATATATTCCCTTGCCAAATCGTCATAGAACCTGGGGGTTACCCAGATTGCATTATTGGTTTCATCATATAATTGGATATGTCTTAGCAGGCAATTTCCAAGGAAATGGAATAGAAGTCTATAAACCGCAGTAAATAAAATTTCTCTATCGCATATGGTAGCCTGTCCTTGATCTTCAACGATTGAACCTATGTCTGTAAAGATTGGTCTTCCTTTCTCAAATGATACATTATTAATATGACCGTCATGCAGAGTAAACCCCACTCGTTGAGCTATTTGTTTAATCAGACAAATTAAAATTGCAGCATCTCGTATCATTTCTGTATTCCATAAACTGGAAACAGAAATATCCACAGATTGATGTTCAAGTATGAGCGGATATTCCTCAGTATAATAATCTGTAATTTGGGTTCTGGGGATTAAATTATGTTCTCCTAAAATTTGCAGCAAGCCCGTATTCCAAAGTTTTCGAAAAGAGGAGACACTTTCCGGATAAATACCTCTATAAATCTTCCCGTCCTTACCCAGAACTTTCCCCATCCTATCCCCGTTATAGCTTAAAATCTTAAACTCATTTAAATATACTGACGGTTCATTCAACTGATGTTTTAAGGTTTTCTGATACTTTACTATTTCTTTATATATTGTTTCAACGTAATCATCGTAAAATATATGCTTTTGCAATAGTTCTTTTTTTGTACAAATTAGTCTTTTTGATTTATGAATCTTGTTCCTTTTTAAAATATGATACAGTCGTTTCATATAGACAATGATACAATCACTCAAAAAAACATCCTCCTAATTTATAATGCAGTGTATCGCCTAAGAAGTTTTATATCTTCAAAATAAACAGCATGTTTCTCTATCCAATCTTGATCTTTATCCCACCATCTCAGCTGCATAAGGTAAGAAATATCATCGTCATCAAATCGATAGCGGATGATTCCAGCAGGAACGCCGCCAACAATGGCATAAGGGCGAACATCTTTCGTCACTACAGCACCTGCCGCTACAATTGCGCCATCACCAATTTTGTGCCCACCTATGATCTGAACTCCATCGCCAATCCAGACATCATTTCCTATAATTACCGCCCTATCGGAATCTGAATTGATTTTCAGTTTTTCCTGAAATTTCTCTTTTTCTATATATGATTTTCCGGATATATTATTCACTGAGTAGAATGCAGGATGCACAGAAACGAAGGTATTACTCGGGTGTGTGACGTCTACCACACGCACATTTTTGCCTATACAGCAATATCTCCCGATTTCCGTATGCCTTATAAAGGAGTTTGAGGCAACATAGGAACCAAAACCTAGTTTGGAGCTTATAAAGGTACATCCCATCGCTAATGAATTTGCACCTTCAAATTCTACCGCAGCATCCATCACCACGCAGCGTCCAATTTTCACACGCTCCTTTAAGATTCTTTTTTGTTTTAATGCCTTTATTTTCATTGCTGTTTTAGTATAAACATCCATATGTAATCTTTCCCATTATTTGAAATGATCCTGATAAGTTGTTTTGCCTACAGTATTAAATCCCTTATTAATAATATCTAAGTATTCATATTCACATCCATAACTTCTTTTGGCTATTTGTGCCATTATACACACATTAGATAAGCCGCCGATCAGTCCAGCACATGATGAAAGTATATACATATCACGAATCACATCTAATCCTAATTTGTATTTGTTATCACTATTTCCAAAATGCACAGCCGTACCATCAGAGGAACGGCAAACATCCTTGCAAAAAATGACCTTAGATCCAAATTCCAACTGAAACTCTTCCACAACAGAAACATCGTCAGTGGCCAGAAAAATATGATCAAAATGCTGATTCGTCAGCGCATGCATAACATGTTCCAAATATTCACTACGCTCGACAGCCAGTGCATGGTTTACATAGCCCTTATTAAAGTCAGTGGCTCGAACATGAACACCCAGTACTCTGCCTTGAAATCCAATTTCTTTCAAGCAGCTTGTAAGCATCTGTTGTAAGGACTTCTTCATTTTTATATATTTTTTATAGATAATAGCATTTTCACTAATGTACTCTTCGTAGTAGTCATTTTCTATAATTGTCTTCGAAACTACTCCAAAGGGATGCTCTTTGTCAAAAGCTCTTTGAGAATCCCGATAATTTAAAACATGCATCGCCTCAGCTAATTCTAACCGATCAAAATCGCTGACTGCTTCAAAATAATAACAAAACGGATTATCCGTTCCATTTACAGGTTGTTCCGACTTGTAAAGGCAGCGGTTGCTCCAAGTCACGATCGGAATCAGATGAAAACGGTCGGCATAGCGCAGGGCATCTAAGGTTTGAATGAACAATGCAAAGAAACCTTTGGATGGATAATCCAGATATATATCATAGAACAGATTATTTGGATACAAATTACCATTTGCTACAAAATATAACAAGTTTGGATCACGGTTAATAGCATTCACGGTATCTACAAATTCGCGGTCATTAAAATGACGCAGACACTGCTGCAAATAATCAATTTTAGAGTGCCTCAATAAAAAATCGTGTCTATTCATAAACAGCATCCTTTTCCTGTCTGCGCATTAATGTACTACTGACGCCTTGTGTATAAGGAAGAAAAACAAGGTCGACACCTATTTTTTCCAATTCCTTCTTTGTCGTTTCCCATCTAGGATTTCCTTTCCAGTCATCTCCAATGAAAATAACGTCAAATCCAATTTCTTTCTGGATTATTAACTTATCAAGTGTTGTGGCCAGTATGGCTTTATCGACACATCGAATATTTGATACTATGGCAAGACGATCCTTTTCAGCAACTACAGGGGATTTCTTCTTATAATCTTGTACAAGGGAGTCCGTATTAACACCAACAATCAGGTAATCACAATATTCTTTAGCATTTTGGAGTAAATTCAGATGTCCGACATGAAACATATCATATACTCCCTGTGTATATCCTACTTTATACTTTTTCATTCAAACATTCTCCTGTATTATTTCTTGTACTTTATTAAATATGCGGCTGCAGCTTTCTCCATCTGCCATAGGACAAAATCTCTTTCGGAGCTGTTCTCGTTTTTTTACGTAAAGATCTTTTTGAGCCAATTGCCACACGGCGTCAATAACTTCATCCCATGTCTTACATATCGGTCCAGCAGTAACTTCATCATATGTATAACAAAAACCGGCATCTGATGATATGTATTCATCCAAATCGTAAGCGAAATATATCATTGGTTTTTTGCTTGCCAGATACCCAAGCATTACTCCAGAGTAATCAGTTATCATCATATCGCACACAGGTAAAAACTCATATATATCTCCATATACCTGAGAATCTGTAGCAAAAACGATATTTGGCAAATCAACACTTATTCCCTCATAGTTTTTAAATTCGTGCGCATGAGGTTTAAAAATCATGACTATATTTTTCTTGGCAAGTTTATTATTTACCTCCTTCAGGACATCGTAGCTCAGAATATTAGACGTTCCTTTTTCACCAAAGTTTCGATGTGTTGGCAAGTAAACGGCTACTAAGCAGTTAGAATGCGATTTTCTGATTTGTTCAATAAACTTATTACCGGCAACGTTGATAAAAGTATCGTCTTTCGGCTGCCCAGTAATAAACATCTGTTGCCTAGACAGTGAAAAAGCATTCGAATACTTATTCACAGCTTCTTCACAAGCTACCATCCAATATTCATCTTGATGTGAATGGACAATCCTATCATATCTTTCCTGGACAGCACTACGTCCTTTCGGTGAGATTCTTGTTATGTCTTTAATTCCCATCCCATGCCATAGTTGAACAATTGTTGCCCCTGATATCAGAATTCTACTGATATCGTGTCGATCTTCTGTAAAGAATGCTACTTGCGCCCGCAAACATGACGATATTCCCATCAGCGAATTCCGATGATATGCTTTGTATCCCTTTTGGCGTATTTCTTTTACTACTTTTTTTTCTCGGCTGATCCAAATAGCATTAATATCTGGATGGATATTGTTTATATACTCAAACATATATTTGGAATTGTCTGCATATAACTTTCCTCGCCACGCTCCAAATACCCATATATTTTTATTTTTAGGGAAAAGCTCAAGAATTTTACTTACATAAATTAAAATGAAATATACAAAATCCTTTGCTATACTTTTGATCGTTTCTTTGGAACTATTCATTATGACTAACCTCTTTTGGGATACTTTTGTAATGAAAAAATATTCTCTTAAGACCTTCTATCTGTTTCTTATTCTTACAAATTTACAAACCGACAGATGAGTTTACTCTGTGCGATATTACTTTTTTGGCTATAAATGAAGGCATTTGCTCTTTTCCCTATAGATACCCGCTCTTCACAACTCATATCAAGTGCCTTCTTAATTGTTTTTACTAAGCATTCTTCTGTCTCATCTTCTACAATGATCAGATACTCTAAGTAATCTTCCGGTATACCATCTAACTTAAATGAAATAACCGGAACTGCGGAAACCATATATTCAAATAGCTTCGATGGAAAGCAATAAGCTGAAGCTTGTTCGGATGGTAATCTCATATTTATCAGAAGTGCTGCTTCTTTTTGCTTCTTAAGTACATCAGCACGTGTAGGTAAAAAGCCATAAAATTTTATTCTCTTGTCCTTTTGGGCACACTGTTTAATATATAATTCTGCATTTCCGCCGCCCGTGAGCCACAATTCGATCTGTTCCTCTTCGATCTGCATAAAAGCATCTACAAGCATTTGAATACCATATTCTTTGTCCAGTTTACCGGAGTACATGATGGCTTTACTCTGTTTCTTCTCCCTTTCATCAATGTCCATTTTCTCACCAGGGTCAAAACTCCCTTCCATTAAGATCCACTTATCATCTGGAAGCTTAAGGAATTCAGCCATCTTTGACGCATAAAGAATTGCTCCATCAAATGCTTTCAACATTTTTTTTATAAATATCCAGTCAACCTGCTTTAACATCGCTTTTAACCTGCTCTGTCCCAAATCCATGAACTGTGGCAGATCTGAGACGATCAGGTAAATCTTTGCCTTATCAATTTTTTTTTTGATTCTACAGGCTGCGGCCATAGGCGCAGAACGCATCGAATATACAAACACTATCAGTTCATCCTGCTTGTACCTTTTCTCAATCCAATCATCTGCCGCCTTAAGCATGGCGTTTTTACAGTTGATGCGGTTAATGTATTGATCATTTTTGTATCCTACACTAATGTCATAGGCACCGGTTACATGGCTCCATGTAACCGGTGCGATTATACGATCCTCATATAAAGGATACGGTGGCAATACACTACCATTAATCGAGTCAAAAAATAATCCGCTCACCTGCTCCAGTCCAGACACTAAATTTTGTTGAGATACTTGTGCTGATGCAAGTTCATACCCCTTTTTTACCTTATTCATAAACTCTTCGTCGCTTTCAAGGCATCCAATCCATAGTAGCTGCATTGTATTTGTTACCTCAGATCTTTCTAATCACTCTTGCTGGGTTTCCAGCAATCACACAATTATCTTCAAATTTCCCGGCAACTACAGTACCAGCGCCTACTACACATCCATCGCCTATGATGGTACCTTTCAGAATAATACTATTGCATCCAAGAAAACAGTTGCGGCCGATATGAATTTCTTTGCACGGAATCAAGTCACTATCACCACCATTAACATCCTGTAATAATTTTAACCGATCCTCCGCGTCAATGGGATGAAAGTCGTTATCAATAATCTTACAGTTACCACCAATCGCAGTATTTTCTCCTATATAAATTCCTTTTCGCGCATAAATAGTCACACCGGAAATTCCTACATTATCACCTATTTCAATAACTGCGCCTGGGACTCTTGTCACAATAATTGTTCGGCTATAAAGGCCCACAAGATTAGATAGGAAACTGCTTTTAACAGTAACGTTATCACCTATGCTGATTTTTGCCCCAGCCTTATTAAAGATAACAGGCATTCCCTTTAGTAACAGGTTTTTTCCGTATTTAACCCTTGTTAACTTCATCACTGCTTTGAACCAGTTACTGTTCATCCCTATGTTCTCCTCTATAACTTCAAAATCTCCTCAACATATCTGGATATCGATTTCTCTTTCGTCAGATGTTCGATCAGATACTTATAACCTCTCATGCCCATAGCCTTCAATTCATCGCGGTCAGCCTTATCAATAAACCATTGAATGTTCTCTGTAATTTTCTCGTATTCTCCTGGTTCACAGCAAAGTCCACTGTCTGACGCTTCGATAAGACATCTTACCTCGGACCCATTCGCAAGAACTCCAAGTACCGGTTTACCTACTGCGGCCACACCATAATATTTACTGGGGCAGGAAACACCTTTAATCCCTTTTGCATTCACACACCAATGGACATCTCCAGCGTTCAGAGCGTAAATTAGATTGGCCTTTTCCTGGTATGGAATAAACACTACGTTATCCATATGATTCGATTCTTTATATGCTACAAGGCTCTCTAATACCGCACCAGCGCCAATAAAAGAAAAAACAACATCTCTGCCATCGGCAGCCTTAGTTCCAGGTTTGAATTTCTTAATGACCTTCATTAAATTTTCAAGATCATAGTACAACCCTAGATTACCGCTATACATAATAACAAATTTACCATCCAGAGAATATTTTTCCTTAAAGGCTTCTACATTCTTGTGGCTCGTTTCCAGCGGATAGATTTCCTTTTCATCTATCCAGTTGTTGATCAGGACAGACATTGGCGGATTCTTTTTGAATCGACCATTTAATGTGTCTATCAAATCCCGTCCCACTGTTATAACCAAGTCGCTACTTCTACAGCTGAATTTATCAAGCCACATCATGAAGTTTGTTATTATCCTATTCTTGCTGAAGCCAACTGCTAAAACCTGTTCTGGATTGAAGTCCTGTATATTATAGATATACTTGGCGTGCTTAAGCCACTTGCCCCAAACGCCAATCAAACCGCCGAGAATAGGTGGCTGAGATATTGAGAGTATGTAATCTTGCTTTCCGACCTTGAAAGTGGCATTAACAGCTCCAAAGAAATATGAAATAATATTCTTAATACGGCTGAACTTATTTGATTTACGAAACTCCGGCACTCGGATACGTATCACATCTACACCGTTTATATTTTCTTTATAGAATTTATGAGTTTTGTATTTTTCTTCGATCACACCTAAGTAACTCGGCACTACACAAATAACCGTAATATCAAAGGTATCCAGCATTCCCTCAGCCAGTTCTTTAAGTAACTGGCCTGTGGATGCTGTATCAGGCACATAATAATGTGCATATATTAAAAGTCTTTTTTTCATCTGCAACATTGTGTCTTCCTGCTGTTCGTAATTCTAGTGCATAGCACTGAATAACCTTTTGCCTTATAAGATCTTTTGGAGAATGAGAGAATGTTGATAAAATTATCTGATTACCATAAAAGTGGATCTTTATATAGGGAATGTACATATGTTCATGGTATTAATCTGCCCTAACGTCCAAATAATTGCTACTATTTACATATAAACTACACAATAGTATCTTTTAGAAACTTTTACGATATTTAGGGGATATACAAATCTATCAATTTATGATATAAACAATAACAGATACCTTAATCTATTAATCTTTGCGTAATGCCTTCTCGCTAATTCCCCTGGAGAAGGCATTTTACTTTCTACAAATATCATTCCAATTAAGGTGAAAATGTTTTTTTGCATTAACGCCATATGAATTGATGAAGTAAAATAGGAAGGCATAATAATTGCGGATAAGTATGGCAGACGATTCGTATTTGTAATAAAATCATAGAAAAGATATAGAAAAAGGAGCTGATCACGATTTTAATCAACGAAGCGGAAGCAACACAAAACAGTGTATCTATTAATGAACTGCCTCTGCCGGATCGATACAAAAGAGGGCTCCATGTCGTATTGCGGATGGGATATTGATCTGCTTATCGTTACGGGAAAAAAACTGGCTGACCGGCAGCTTAGATCCCTTATTCGTGAAAAAGTAGATCAGGCGATAGAAGCGTTCGTACTAAAAAGTTAATACAATAAAGTTATGAGACTCCGGCTTGCTTTCTATAGGTTGTATTCTCATTAAATATTTGCGTAATGCCTTCTCGCGGATAATCTGGAGAAGGCATTTACTGTGATAGCCCCTTGACTATTCTCTCTTTTTGATATATTGTCAAAGAGAGGAAAGAAAAAGTTAGAATGAGTGAGAAAGAACGCGTTAGAAATTTAAATATAATAATTAGGGAGGAGCTGCAATGAAAGCATATGAAAATCTGGATATTGAATTCAAAGAAATTTATGTAGATGATATCAAAAAGGAGGTTATTGCATTTGCGAATACATCCGGCGGCACGGTATATGTTGGAATACGTAAAGATGGGACCATTGCAGGAGTAGAAGACCCTGACCATGTCATGTTACAAGTGGCGAATGCGCTGCGTGACAGTATCAGACCGGATATCATGCCATTTGTACAGATCAAAACAATTGAAAAAGAACAAAAACCAATTATTGAAATATCTGTACAGACCGGAACCGGTAGGCCCTATTATCTGCAGAGCAAAGGCCTGAAACCGGCCGGTGTATATGTGCGCAGAGGGAGTGCATCCCAACCTCTAAGCGATGAGGGGATACGCGAAATGATCGTTCAGACCAGCGGGAAGTCTTTCGAGAGAGGACGCAGCCTCATACAAGAATTAACATTCTTTTCATTTGAACGTGAAATGAGGGAAAGAAATCTGGAATCCGGCCCGGCCCAGATGCGGACGCTGCGAATGATAGGAGAGGATGGACTCTATACGAATCTGGCTTTATTATTGTCGGACCAGTGTGAACACACCATAAAAGTGGCCGTTTTCCAGGGAACAGACAAAGCGGTTTTTCGTGACCGAAAGGAATTTACTGGATCTTTGCTCCAACAGCTGGAAGAGGTCTATCAATTAATAAATTTATATAATAAGACAAAAGCAACTTTTTTTGGACTGAACAGAATTGATACGCGGGATTATCCGGAGGAGGCGGTCAGAGAGGCCTTGCTGAACTGTATTGTTCACAGGGATTATTCCTTCAGCGGTAGTTCGCTCATTCATATTTACGATGATCGTATGGAATTTGTGTCGTTAGGCGGTTTGGTACCTGGCCTTGTTATGGAAGCGATTTTTATGGGGGTATCCCAGTCCAGGAATCCGGACCTGGCGGCGGTTTTCTACCGTATGCGCTTAATAGAAAGCTACGGAACTGGAATAGGGAAAATACAGCGTCTATATGATGATCGGACGGAAAAACCCAAATTTGAGACGGCCCCGGGAGCTTTTCGGGTAACCTTGCCTAACCAAAATGAGACCAGCATATCCGTAAAGGAAGAGACTAAGACAGAGCCCAGAGAAATATTATTACCCTACACATGTGAACAGATTCTTCTTGAATATGTAGGAAATAAGGGATATGTTACGCGTAAGATTGCAGAAGAATTGCTGGGATCGAAATCAACGAAAGCATTTCGTATCTTGAAACAGCTCGTGGAACGAGGACAATTGAAAGTGGAAGGTAAGGGGAAGAATTCAAGGTACGTATTGAATATAAAATAGTAGCGCCAGGTTTCATATTCAAACTATTGATCCTATTGCCTATTTTCAATGTACGGTATACAGTGATCATTGTATTTGTTATAATATGTTTAAAAGAATAATGTAAATATTCCGGTAATGTTTTGTAATACGGAAAAATATTGTAGTTGACCGAGTGGATGAGTTGGACAGAGGTTACTTTGAGCGATATTAGAAATGAGCATCGGGTAGCGGAATGTCCATAGGACTCATCGCCTACGACCTGGAATAAGACTTTGTCCGGTAGGCCCGATTGAAAGGCGTCATCATTGTCCGTGAACTGGTAACGGAAATGGCCTGCGCATTCTGCCGGGAGGTTGGTGCTGGATGCAGGGGTAAGGGAGGAACGGAAGTTCTTAGAAATACAGTAGGATGGAGAAGGTAGAATATGGGAAAAGGGATTCGTTTGTTATTAGTAACTGCTAATGAAAATGAAACAAAAGCATTGCTGAATGATACTGACTTTACATATAAAACGGATCGGTCTGATGATCCAAACGATGCTGCTTTTTATAATATTGGTAAATACGGGCATTATGATATTGTTCATTTTGAACTAACTGATCAAGGTTCTGTCGGTTCAGATGCATCGCAATTAGCAATCGTATCCGCGATAAACAGCTTTCACCCTGACGCCGTGATACTTGTGGGAATAGCATTCGGAAAGGAATTCAGGGATAGTCCGAAGGGTCAAAAAATTGGAGATGTATTGATTTCAGAGAAGGTTGCAGATTATGAAAGCGGAAAAATGAAAGAAGGAAAAGTTTTATCGGATGGTTTTGTTGCCGAAAGCGGCAGACAATTACTATCAGCTTTCAAATATTATGCAAAAACATGGAAATTTGACATAAATGGAAGAAAAGCGAATTATGAGTTCGGCATAATATTGTCTGGAGATAAGGTGGTAGACGATAGAAATTTTAAAGAGAAACTCATTGAAAGGTATCCCCGCGCCATTGGCGGGGAAATGGAGGGGCGGGGAGCTTATGGTGCCTGCCGGAATAGAAATATACACGAATGGATTATTGTAAAGGCTATATGTGACTGGGCTGATGGAACAAAATCAGAGAATAAAAATCAGAATCAAATGATTGCGGCGGAATCCGCTGTTTCGTTTCTGAATCATATATTTACCAGCCCGGAAGCATTTGAGAAAATTCCTAAATTAGACACAAAAAGCAGTCATAATAGTTCTGCAGATCTTGAGGAAACAAATAACCGTGAAAATATTATTGGGTATTTTATTAACTTTGGTATTACCACATGCAGATTATTTAAAGTATTGAGGGGGGAAAGGGTTTTAAAAGAATGTAAGGTTATAAGCTATGATGAATCTAACCCCAAAAGCCCTAAATATTTAAAGGGTATCATAGAACATGTAAGAAATGAGATTCTTCCATCCATAAACAAAAATCATAACCAGATTTTTTTAAAAACATTTGCAGATGCATGTTTTTCGGAAGTTTTTATAAATGATGCAAAAAGAAACGAGTTTATTATGGATTTTTATAATGAAACGAATTTGTATTTTAATATATTATCCCAAAAACAAACCGAGGAAAATCTAAGACGACTTTTTAAAAAACTTGAGAATGGCACGGCGATTGTAAATATCGGTTCCCAATTTATATACATTTTGGTGAAACATGGAAATAAATTCGATATGTATAATTTAAAATTTACACTAAAAGATGTATCGGACTATGTATCGAAACACGCTATTCCAGAAATTTGGAATGAATCAGCTATTTTGAAAATTAAGACATTTATTAAGGATCATCTAATCGATGAGATCGGACGCGTCAAAGCGAAAAATGTGGTAATTATTAAAGATGAACTGAAATTCATGCGGAATCTGGGATATCCATTAAAGTTTGAAGGCGGATGTGATTGTATAACCTTTGAAGATTACAAAAAGGCTAACCGAGAATTTTTATTCAGTATAGATTATAGGAATGAGGTGGATACAGCAACTTCTGAAAAATCAATCGCCAATCGACTATACGGTTTTAAAAATGGCCATATTATTTTGGAAACAATCTTTGAATGTATCGCTACGGAAACAATCATACCATCTGATGAATTAAGTATTCACGGGAGTTTGAATGCATACATATTTAATGTAGCCATTAGCGGAAGCTCCAAAGGGGATAGGGCAAAATATATGATAGAAGCCCATAAGCTTATGACAGAAATGGGGGCTACAGTGCTAAGCCCGCGAATCGTGAACGGAAAACTGTCAAAACAAACCCTTGCGACCGATGTAAGGCATGCGGGTGCCATAAGAGAATGTGATTTGCTTTTTATCAGCAATAAGGATGGTTATATCGGTGATCAAACCGGCCGAGAAATATATGGGGCATATTTATTAAATAAGCCAATTGCATTTTGGAGAGAACCGGATAATGTCGAACGGTTAGAGTACATTCCGCACGAGGAATGGTGGAATTTAATGAGATTTTTACAAGGTAATGAAGATTAAGTTGGAGGATTTTTCTATGAATAAATACTTAATAGATATAGGCTCATCAACTGTCAAGTTTTATAAACAGGAAAATAAGAAAATAATGCTAATGGAACAAAAGACCATCGGATTCAAGGAAGGTTTTACTGAATACGGGCTGTCAGCTTGTAAAAAAGCTGAATTAATTGATTATTTCAATTACTTGAGTAAAAAATATTTTTTAACAAACAGAAATACGAAGCTTTATGCGACCGGTATTTTCCGCGACATCATAAATAAAAAATTATTCGTTGAAGATTTTTTTGCCCGGACAGGTCTATATTTTAATATTATTTCTCATGATTTGGAAGCGTTCTATTTGGAGAGGGCATGGATTCATAAATCATGTAAAAATATTGGCAGGATGATCGTTATAAATATCGGTGGGAAAACAACGGAAATTTTGCTGTATGAAAACGGTACGATGATAGATGAGCCTAAAAAACTCACGATTGGGGTAGGTACAGTACTAAAAAAATACCCTGGAATAAATGATACTTATAGTGAGTATTCCGTTGACTCAGTTGTAAAAGATATACTTGAAGATATGAAAAGCCAATTGCCTCCAAGTAATATAGATTATAATATTGCAATATATACAGGTGGGGAATTGTCTTATATGAAATGTGCAGATTATAACTTAATATCCAACACCATAATAGAAGATTCTGTTCATCCGTATATGATTCACACAAGCGATTACTTTCAACGAAATAAGGCTATATTTTCAGAAATTTCAATGACCGAGCTTAAAAATATGATGCCGCAGAATCCGGAATGGATGGGTGGCGCAAGAGCATGTTCTGCACTTGCGCAAGCGATCCTTCAATATTATAAAGTTAAAACTGTCATTCCGTCAGATTCTAATTTGATCGACGGTGTTCATGTTCAGGAAGCGAATCATGTGGTTATCTGCGGCAGCTTCAACAAGCATTTGAGGCAAATAGATCATCTAATCCGAAAACTAAACCGGAATGATATCTCCGTTTTAAGTCCGCGGAGTACAGAGGTAATTGGTTCTGAAAACGACTTTGTGTTATTTAAAAATGATATTATTGTGAATCACAATACATGGGCGGTAGAAGAATTACATTTAAAAGCGATTGATAAGTGTGACTTTGTTATCGCATGTAATTATGATAATTATATCGGAGTATCGACAACCTTTGAATTAGAGCATGCGTACAGGGCAGGTAAAAAGATCGTATTTGTTGAAGATAATGAAATCGCGGACACATTCGGGAAAAGAATAGGCGCTTATCCTATGCCGTGTGAAATAGGCATTTTATAAAATACTCTATTAAAATCATTACCGGTAAAAATGAGCGCCGACATAGCTACCTGTGTCACGCCTTTCGTATACTAAACTAAAGAGCTTTCTTACAGAATGCCTCAAAATCCGCAATACCTTGAGGCATTTTTTATAGCACCTTCAATTGCTTTGGTTCCTGGTTTCTTCAGAATTTCGAAAGTGTATTATTTTAGCAGGTACTCCTCCTGCTACGGCATAATCGGGAATGTTTTTTGTTACTACTGCGCCGGAACCTATAATTACATGATCACCAATTTTCACGCCTGGCATAATTACACATCTAATTCCAATCCATACGTCATTTCCAATTATGACGGGATTACTTTTTGTTACACCCTGTAGCATAATTGGTGTATCCGTTTTATCATAAGCATGCATAGACGAATAAATCACAACATCTGGTCCCATAATGACATAATCTCCCATAACCAAATCGTTTTCGATCTTACAGTTAATTCCCAACTGTGAGAAATTACCCATAATAACATTGCGGCCGTCTCCAAAATATGCGCCATGTTTAATAACTATGTTTTTTCCAGCAGATTTAAATAACCGGCTGCAAATCCAACTTCTCAGACGGTTCCCAAATTTGTATCCCGGAAGCGGTTGATAAGGCAGATTCCTGGCGAAGCCATAATACAAAAAAATCAAAAGTTTTCTTTTCATCTTCATACCTCGCATTAAAGTCTTTTTTACCAGATAGATGATAATTTTTTCGAGATTCGTTTTATTTGTTTTAGATATTTGTCAACGATATCCTTCATATAATATAAAAACCATTTTTTATTGTATAAATATTTTAGAATCGTAGAACATTTAATCTCCTGATTGGAATATTTCGCACTAAAATCTTTCATTATGCGAATCACTTTATCTGAATCCATATTCATGAGACATTTGACAGCGCTTCGGGAACAACACATACCATGCACTTTAGAAAACATTTTAACAGATATTACATTATCTATATTTTTTACATATTTACTTTGTTCAACATCATTTGGTAATCGTCCGGGATAAAAATATAAAATATAAGATGAGCTGTTTTTCACATACTCAATCAGATTATAATATTTACATCTATTTTTATCATTTTTAAACTTATCAATATAAAACCAAGTTTGAGAATCCACAACATTTAAATTAAAGTATCCTGAAAAACAATAAATTAACTTTGCACCCAAAATACTTCCTGCTAATGTAGCGGCATAAGCACCTGCGGAAGATCCTACGGTATATAACTCATAACCATCCGTTTCTTTTTTTAAAAAACTTAATACAGCGTCCATGCTGGGTAGAGTATGGTTAATACCTGTTATATAAAATTGCTTTGCTATATCCCGAATATAGATATTTTTATCAGCTTTTATTTTTAAATCAGACTTATAAAATTCGAATTTATTTTCACTATCAATAAATGCTTTTTTAAATGCGTCGATTGTATTAGGATAATATATAGCGCTTGAGGAAAAATATATAACAGCTACCGGTAAAGTCTGATTATTTATCGTTTCTTCAATCAAATAGTTACTAAGATGGTATGCTTTATTAAAATAATCTCCTGATACTATGCTTAAGTTTGATTTTTCAGTTTTCATTATCCACCTGCTTTGCATATTTGAATTTCCATGGTTGAATCATTTATGTTTTGAAAATCGAGTAATTAAATTATTTAATAATTTAAAAATATTGAGTGGCCCAAGTACTATTAATGAAATGAAACAAAGAGCAATACAACCTGAGATAGCTGCGAATATGATTAACGCAAACCATGATTTTATGACAAAAAACTCTTTAAAATAGGATAGAAAACATATAATAATTAAGGAGCATAGGATTGATTTAATAACGGTAGGATAAAATGTATACCATTTCAGTTTTAGATTTTTGCAAGCGTATAATGGTATAAAAAGACCAACTGATATTATTTGTATGCTTGAACTTATAAAAGGCAGTGAGATTAAATCCGGTTTAAATAAGTAATTTACCAGAAAGACAATTATGATATTTAAAATACCCAATGACATAGTAACAATAGCAGGTACTTTCACTTTATTCATTACAACATTTAAATTCACGAGGGTCCAAGTACATGTAATAAAAAAATGCGGCAAAATAGAGATTAGTGATAACGTTGATAAATAATAGGGATCTTCACCAGGAGTCCATAATGTGAAAAAATTTGAGGATAAAGCTATAAATACCGAAATTATGGTACAACCTAAAATTCCAACCAGTTTTTGTGAATTAATAATTTCTTTTATTAATCCATTTCTATCATTCAATGCATATTTGTACGTAATTACTGGGAAAAAAACACCAATCAACATTGTAATAACACCATTTATAAACTGTGGTATGGTATTCGCAATTGAATATGTTCCGGAGGCCCCCGCCCCATAGTATATATTAGCAAGTATAATCGACATGCCTACTATTAGGTTATTGCCTAATGTATTTATTGCATTCCAGATACTGGAAGTAAATAAAATTTTTATGTGTTTCCAGGAAAAATAGTTTTTAGAAATTTTAATTTCAGGTAAAAGCATTTTCGTATATTTAATTTGTATCAGAATATTTAAGCTGGAGATCGCCAGAGCGACTATTCCAATATAAATAATAGATGGAATAAAAAATTTGTACAAAACAAAAAAAAGAACTAATTTCAACCCTGCTAAAATTAGTTCTCGAATAGATCTTAAATCAATTCGATTTTTAGCAAAAGTGGCTATTCCAAATACTGTTGCAAGAATATTAATTAATGCTGATGAAAACACTAAAATAAATAAACTTTTTATAGCTGCTAAAGAGTTAATCGGTATATCCATAAAAGCATCTATAAAAAATACAAACAAAAACATTGGCACCAACAAAATGATACTTATTATAAGATCTGATATTAAAACGGATGAGTAATATTTGTTGGCTTCTAAATCATCCCCTTTAACCAGTGATACAGTTACAAATCTGCTGGCCATCGAATTCATTGCGTTAGTTAGAATGGACATATAGCTCACGATCGTATTTGCTACCGGATAAAAACTATAAGTTTCTCTTCCTAAAGCGTTAATTAAAAATGGTGTTAAAAGAAAAGAGATGATAAGATTAGCTGAATATGAAACGGTATTGCTCATCAAATTCAAGCCTGTCTGTTTTTTACTGATACTATTATAATTCACTAGTTGTCTGTTCCTTTCCTAACAAAATCCTGTGATTTCATTTTTATTAAGTGTCCGCATAAAACCAGGAAAAAATAAAAAGACCAACAGCTGGCCATGCCGTATGAATAAAACAAAAAGGTTAGCATAAATAAAACAAATATAACGATCGAAAAATTATTTAGATTTTGATCATTTATTTTAATTAGATTATGACAATATGTTACTATTAATAATAAAAACACACTAAGCGAAATGATACCGCCTTCAACTAATATATGTAATATTTGATTGTGTTCACTTATAAGGACGCTATTCGTATATCTTGTAACCATTGCACCCACACCATACCCCCACACTGGTGATTTTAATATATTACTCATAGTAATAGTCCATATATAGGTCCTGCCAGAAAATGTAATACTTTTATGCAGGATATTCTCAACAATAAAAGATACGATGGAGCTGTTTAATAAAGAATTTGTTACTGTGACAGTAAAATATATCACAATGCTGATTCCCATAACAACATAAGAATTAATTCTTAATTTATTTAATACATGTATTCGGTCGAGATAATAAAATACTAGTATTAACATGAGCACAACAACAGAGGTCATATCCCGGTCGTCAAACATAAATATTCCGTAGAAAATATATAAGACGAGTAATACATTAGCCATTTTTATATATAACTTTTTGTGATATAAATGAGCCATTATAAAAGATAAAAAATAAGCTAATAAAATTAGCAAATAGTAATTATAAGTCTGCCCTAAAAAATAGATATGATCCGACCATCCAAAACCATTTGTAATTGTGAGAAATCCTTGTGGATTCACCAAAATCAAAAGTGCGTTTATAAATAAATAGATTAAACAAAGAGAACAAATTGCATCTAACATATAGTAAAATTCTTCTTTAGGACATTGTTCTAATATAAAAATTGATATTAGCACCACTAAACAGGAACCCCAATAAGATATTAAATCTCTATTGTTCAGGTAAGTAGAGATGCTTTGGACAAATATAAACAACAGTACTATGCAGGAAATGAAAGTAAGCTTTTTTTTCCCTTTTATGAGGGAGACTGTGATACCTAAAAAAAGATATGTAAATATTAATATTAAATATAAAATTCTTATACTTTTAATTAATGGTTGATTATAAAAATAAATATTTATAATTGGGAAAAATAAAAATAAATATTTAATTTTCTTTTTTGATATTGCCATTCTTATTCACCTGTTTATACTAAATTTTTCAATCTGATTAAGCGTTTTCCTCCATGTAATGCATATATATTAGAACAGAACTCTGGAATATGAAAAATTTTCAGGAAAATATTAATAACACTCCATTTGCCTCGTTCTCTATTGTAACTTATTTTATCCTCTGATTTTTGACCGGGATGTTTCCTAAAGCCTGATAATATAACATCTGTAAT
This sequence comes from Diplocloster hominis, assembly GCF_032380655.1. Taxonomy (NCBI): domain Bacteria; kingdom Bacillati; phylum Bacillota; class Clostridia; order Lachnospirales; family Lachnospiraceae; genus Diplocloster; species Diplocloster hominis. The sequence goes on from NZ_JAWDIY010000002.1 coordinate 317,719, forward strand.
ATAGATATCACTATGATGCGCAAACTTTTTCCATAGCAGGATATCTCCTGCATATTTATACTTTCGTATAGCAGAACCGTTTGCAGATTCCCATAACGATTTTTTCCAAAAAGTAGATTCCTGCTGGAATCCGCAGCCACCTTTTCCGGGATACCCAATTTTCATAAAAAAACGGAATGGTATTGGCAGAATAGTATTGGCAGAATACATAACTCCATTTTCCGTGTATATTACAGGATAGCCCGTAAGCCAAAGTATGTCAGGATTTGACATAATATTTATAACCATGTTAACGGTATAAGGACGATACATATCATCTGCGTTTAACCAAGCAAGTATGTCCCCAGTAGCTATGCTAAATCCTTTGCATATGGCATCGTACATTCCATTGTCCGGTTCTGTAATCCATCGCATGTTATAAGTACCGGAATAATGTTTAACGATATCCAGTGTTGCATCTGTGGAACCTCCATCAACGATAATATGCTCGTAATTCAGGTTCGTTTGGTTTTTAATTGACAATATACAATCTTCTATATATTTTTCACAGTTATAAGTCGGTGTAATAATAGACAGCTTTGACATTTTTACAATATTCCTTCACTGTTTTTATTCATAGTTCTTAATGCTGTTTGAAATTATTTTATAAAAATTAACCTCTGAATATATCTCCAATAAATTGCAGTACCGTAAAGAAATTAGACATAAGATTTCTGCTGCCCCCTTTGATGTTAACCCATTCAGTTAAATAGCAATCCTCATTATTGCGGTAACATAAGTAACTGGGATAACGGATCGGACAATAAGTGGTACCGAATTTTGGATCTATAAAGGCTGACATAGTTGAAAATGTACTGTTACAGATGATATGAGCATCGCACATCGAGATCAGACACATATCCTCGATCAAGCTTCCACGTACATCTAACGAATCAAATTTTTTCATAAATTTAGTGACGGATCTTGTCTTAGTATCATAAAAGCAAAGAAATATAGGATTTTCAAAATCTTTCTGCGCTTTACGCGCAGCGTTCATCCAATACGATGATTTTAAAGTTAATCCGTGTGTTGTATAATCCTTACCTACCCTAAAATGCACGGAGATAACAGGCCGGCCATAATATTTTTTATGTACTTCATTTAACTTTTTCTGGGCATGGTTTACCGTATCACTTTGAAACTTAAACCATTTTATGACATCATTGCGCCTATTTTTAAAATATCGAAAGGATTCAAATAATCCATCCATAACTACATTATCATTTATGTTTATTGCTTCATCGAAATAAAATTTTCCCCTATTACCGATACGATAGGTATTTTCATTATAAACTGCCATATCTGCGGGGATACTTTGGAGGTACTCTTCCTCCGGTAAGAGAAACAGAGTTCTAATATCATTGCCATATTTTGTATCTCTGTCATTTATGTACCGCTCCGCCATTGGCTGCCTGTAATATTGGAATGTGAATTTTTTATCCTCCGCTATTGATTTTACAGCGGCGTACTGCATCATCTGATTACCCAGCTGGTTCTTCAATTTAGCGATCAACATATGCTGCATCCTTTCCAAGATCAATCATTACACGTTCATATACTTGAGATATGATGTGCATATTGCGCTCCCACGAGTACATTGTTTCGATACGCTTCCGAGCTGATATTCCCTGCAATTCAACCAGTTTTCTGTCTTTGGAATATATCTTTATGGCTTTCATAATATCTTTTTTTATAGTACCGTAGTCACTAATTTCTATAAGAGTTCCGGTGCTGTTGGTAACGATTTCGCCTGCCCCATGATGGTTCAGAGTGATAACAGGAAGTCCATGAGACATAGCTTCTAATATAACATTACCGGAAGTGTCCCTCAGACTGGTAAAAATAAAAACATCCGCATTATCATAGTGCCCATTAACATCCTGATAGGATAAAGAACCGGTAAAATGTATTTTGTCTTCCAGCCCATATACTTTAACAAGACGCTCACATGCCTGACGGTCTTCCCCATCCCCGATAATTTCTAAATAGAAATCCTTAAAATCAGATTGTCCCAATGCATCAAGCAGAATTTTCAAACCTTTGCGGGGCCATATACCCCCAATCCAAAGAAGTTTGATCGTGTCTGACATGGATTGGCTGTAAACTTTAATCTGGTTTCGTTCCGGGTTGTATGCTGTTTCTAACAACCGTACGTAATTTCTGGATGAAGGCATAATTTTTTCTGTGGACTGGTCGGCAATTAAAATTGCCGCAGCGCTTTTTATGGCATTGTGAATATCCCTGGAGAAATATATGTAAATATAATTTATAATGTTTCTGATAATTTCTTTTACTATATTTCTTTTATGAATATAAGCTTTTTTAAAAACTGATCGGTAAAATTGTCCTCCCCCGATCGGTCCCCAAACAAAAGGAACATTTATTTTATATAACTTACCAGGCGTTCTGAATTCGTTAAATGTTATATGATGTATGATATCAATTTTTTCTTCGATTACTATTTTGCGGGCGATTGTAAGAATTTCTTTCTGCCATTTTTTATAATAGATAAAAACACCGTTTGGTAAATGTTTTACCTTTAGCATATATTCTGCACAGTCATAGAAGTAGAAGTGGAGATGCTTATTTGTGTGTTTCGCAATATAGTCTTCAATGCTGGTTTTATTGTTTAAACGGGTAATAACAAACACATCAAATTTTTCTGACAAATGGAGTGCCCAATTCCAGCCCACTCCTGGCTCTGAACCCTTATTCGGTTCACAGGCATATGCCGATAGTAATATTCTAAGTCTTTTAACCGGCTTTACCATCGTCTTCTTCCTCTCATTTTTTCATTGCATATGGTAAGCATCTGGTTAACACAATCACTTACGCTATTTACTGTTGTATCAATAAAAAACGCTTTGTTGTTATTCAGAAAAAGTTCCTCCAATTTTTCCTTTTGCGCTTCTATATCCTCTATCGTAATTTCATGCTTTCTGTTGAACAGTATTTGACTATCACCTGTAAGTATAAAAATAACATCCGGCTTTTTCATGAAACAGCTAAAAAACTTGAGAAAACCGGTGGGCAAATTGATATTATATCGAATTTTGTCGACGTAATAATCATAATAATACCTTTCAATCAGGACCAGGGAACTTTGTATTTTGGCTTTTGTAATGACAAGATTGCCAATCATGTAGTCAATGAAGTAATATCCAAACTTTAGTAAAGATAGAATTCTTCCGGCTTTAAAAGTTTTGCCGTGGGGGTCGCTGGCATCAATGGGTGTATTACCCTTACCGATCCGGGAGATATCGTTAAGCACTCGAACTCTTGAATGATAATGCTTCACGCGTCGAAAGGCGGTTTCATATTTATGAATCAGTTCATCCGCAATTGTAGTCTTACCTGCGCCATCAACCCCCATCAACACTATGAACATACCGGTAGGATGAAGAATCCGTTCCATCTTTCTTAATATATCAAATAAAATATAATGAATATTTGATTTTAGATTAGATGACTTCAGCAGCAGTTCATTCCTCAAATAATCTATATTAAGCTTTTGAAAAGTTTTTTGCTCTATGGCTGTGAGAACAGATTCAATACTATCTGTGTTTAAGAACCTGTGCAAAAAGCATTTTACCAGTTCTCTTTCTTGAGCGGACATCTCAAGCCATAGAGAATTCAATTGTATCTTGCTTCTTTCTGAAAAGTTTCTTTTCAAGATTTTTTTAATCAAAATATATGAAAATTCAGTATGACTTGATGGTATAAAGAAATTATTATACTTTTTTCTGTCAGCAATTAATTCATCTATTGGAATTAAAATACGGCCGTTTCTTTCATAATGTATACAAAAATCCACTTGAATAAATTCTTCATCATTGGAAATCACACAATCTGCAGCATAATATTCATGTCTCCAAAACTGTATCATGCGCCACCCAGTTCCCTGCAGTATTGAATCTAACAAGTGAATCGCTGTTTCAATTTTATCTGTTTTTATAGCAAAATCGATATCTGAATCAATCTCTTCGGGTAGATTTTGATATGAGTGCAATATTACAAATTTTATATTCATAGAGCAAAAAGTATTTACTATATGATGGAAAACATCCTTTGAATTCATATTATTCTCCCAATCTAATCAGTATAATCTATACGGATCCCAACACCCCGTACATGGTATTAAAAAATAACTCAGCAAGTTCTTGAGAATTTTGGTTTCCAAGCCAAGGATCATATTCAATAGCCTTTTTTATTGCATTTTGAATGGCTTCTTTCTCAGATTTATGATGTAATTTTCTTTCAATCATATAAGTATAATGGATCAGGTCATATCCTCGAAACCTAACACCACAGTGTTCCCAATCAAAAACAATATAACGGTCTTTACCCTTTTTAATATTCCAGGGAGCAAAATCACCATGTGAGAATTCATAATCAATATCGTCCGAGTATAGAGGCCTTCCTGATATTTCGTGGTAGATTCCATAAATGTCATCCGTCATAACAGGTTTCACTTTATCACCTGCGAATTCTTTTGTTACCAGGATATTAAACGGGAATTGATCTGTTAATGTTTTGCTGTCAACCAGCTTTGGGATATTAAATTTTGAATATTTCCGCTTTCCATTTAAAAAATCAATCTCATTTAATAGCTCGGTGTTAGTATTTTTATTTCCCACCTTAATAAATAAAGATGCTGTTCGCTTAGAGTTAAAACATTGAAACACTAATTTTTGCTTTTCATTGTAAGTACCGGCAATCATGTTCCAAGCCGTCGAATCCGTTTTGCTGAATATTTCCATAATTGCAGGATGCAATGTAGCCTTTACAAAATAGCCAAGGCTGCCTGCCGCGAGCGTAGATAAGGGGAAATATTCGAGATACCACATCAAAAACCTAAGCTTATTGGAATAGGTAGAGAGATTACTGCTTAACCTTTTTTTCCCACCGTTAACCGAGATGAGGTAACGGATTCTGCTTTTATCGCATAAAGCAAAGTGAGTCGCGTTTTTATGTGAAACAGCTTCAATATCTACTGCCTGCTCTAATATTTCTGAATCTTTCAACTAAATCTCCTTACCAAGAGTAAGCAAGCCCTGATTCGGGCAGCATTGACTCTTCTAGAATTGTTGTATTTATTTAATCTGATCATATATTTTTAATAATTGTTTGTAATTGCTCTCGGGAGAAAACTGGTTTATGTATGTTTGGTAAGCAGCTTCCCCATAAGACACCCTGTCCAGTTTCTCAAAATGCTCGATCGTATTTATTAATGCTTCACATGAATTATATTTAAATGTAAGTCCATTCTTACCATTTACAACTAAACTACCAATATTACCGATGTCACCCGCAATAACAGGGACATGGCTGGCAAATGCTTCGGCGATAATCATGCCAAAAGTTTCGTACCACTGGGATGGAACAATAACTGCAATGGCTCTGTTATATGCTTTGCCTACTTCCCCATGTTTCAGAAAACCTGTGAATTTTATATTCTGGGCGTTGTAACTTCTGGCCAGCAGCATATATTTATTTAATTCTGTTCCAGTTCCCGCAATTAACAGTTTCCGGTCCGGAATCTGTGAGAATGCTTCTATAAGAATATCCAGACCTTTAATTTTTTCGATTCTTCCAACAAAGAGATAGTATTCACCTTGGAAGAATTGACCGGTATTCGCAAAAGTAAAGTTAGGTTTAATGAATACCTTATCTGGATCAACAATGTTATTTTTTACAGGTCGGTTTAACTGCAATAATTTTTTACTATTAAATTCCGTTAAACAAATAAAATTTACTTTTTTATATGTTCTTAATAAACGATGTATTTTAGTCGTCAGGACACAAATAAATGTCTGAAGCTTACTATTTCTATAACAGCCATATTGAATCGCACATCCCAGACCACGTTCGATGCATTCTTCACATATATGTCCATCGCGGTAAAACGTAGCTCCGGGACATAAAAGCCGGAAATTATGCATGGTCTGTACGACTGGTATATTACAATGAAAGGCGGCATAATAAACGGATGGGCTGATTAAATTCATGGTGTTATGGACATGCAGAATATTGATATTGTGTTCCTGAATTAATTGTTTGACCTCTTTGTAAGTTCTAAAACTAAATATCATTGAGAAGGGCAGGCATATTTTTTTTAAGAGAGTCATACTTTCTATTTCTGAATTATCTCTGCTGTACAGCATTACCACATGCCCGTTATTTTCCAGCAACTTTTTCTCATTTTCAACAACAATATCTTCACCACCGGGAATCTGGTAATAATTATGAACTATAAGAATTCTTAGCTTCGTCTCCATAATGCAATTCCTTATTTCCCCCTTATTATTGCTTCCCATATAAACTTCTTATTTGTGTGGAAATACCTATAAAACAGCCTGAATGGATCTTGAATCAGGCGATATAACCATTCCAGATTCATTTTTTGCATCCATTGCGGCGCTCGCATTAGGTTACCGGCATAATAATCAAAACCTGCCCCTACACCGATCATTAGCCCGGTTAACTTCCCTTGATGTTCAGCCATAAATAATTCCTGCTTTGGAGCTCCAAGGCCGATCCAGATAAAATCTGCATTTAAGGAATTTATTCTATTAATTATGTATTGATCCTCTTCATCCGTTAAAGGGCGAAAGGGAGGGCTATACATACCGGTTATCACAATTCCCGGATAATTCTCCATTAACTTGTCGGATAGTTTTGTTAATGTATTCGGAGTAGAACCATAGAAAAAATGCCGGTATCCTTTTTCGGCTGATATCTTGAATATATTACCCATAAGATCCGGTCCCGTTGTGCGGCTCATGTTTTTATATCCTCTTAAATGGCCGACGGTACTCAAAGGACCACCATCCGGTATTGCCATCAAACCTCCATTTTGGATGGCGCAGTATTTCTTATCTTCATATGAGGTCACAGTGGTATGGACATTAGAAATACAGATATAATCACCGGACAAATCATTGCAATGTTCCGGTGTAATATGTTTCTCTAAATAATTCATTAACCATTCCATATTAATAGCGGCAATATTTACTCCCAAAATATTGCATACAGGTATCTCGAGCTTATTTACTTGTCTAAGATAGTTTTTATTGTATAAACACATAGTAAAATCTAATCTTTCCCCGGATAACTTACATATTCCAGTCACAAATTACAAAGTATAATGATTGCCAAGCGCTATAAGACGTTACATATAATCACAGGCAAATATTAATAAAATACTGCATTATATTCCGTCTATTAAAATCTTAAATATAACCCCAAAAAACACAGGCCGATCAACTGACCTCCCAAATAATTGCTATTATTTGAAACTCCATATGAAACTCAAAACCATCCAAAATCTTAAGATTTTCCACCCCAAAAATAAGAAAATAATAAGCCTTCCCCCGTTGCCCTCAGCCCCCATAAATGCTAAAATACCCAATATCAAGTACGAAACCCCAAAACCCCATTTCAATAAACCAAATACACATTCCAGAAAGGACATCCCCCTTGCTCACAGATACCCTAACCCTGGTAATCAAAGACGTACTAAACGCCTTCCGATATTTTCCCCAAGGCCTCCTAATCGGCCTTTTGGTAGCCATATTCCTGCTGCTGTTCAACATCCACCGGAAAAAAGCGCAAAAAAACAGGATACCCATCATAAAGAGTATCCTATACACCATTTATATTATTGTTGTCCTGTACCTGACCCTTTTCTCACGGGAAGCCGGTTCCAGGGATGCAGTAAGCCTGACTGTTTTCGGAACCATAACCGCCACGCCCAGAGCCTATTCCTACGTCATCGAGAACATCCTTTTATTCGTTCCCTGGGGAATTCTCCTGCCTTTGCTCATCCGCCGGTGCCGGAATCCCATTTTGTGCACTGCGACAGGCCTGGCGGCCAGCCTGTTTATAGAGACCACTCAGCTGTTGACACACAGAGGTTTCTTTCAGCTGGACGACTTAATTATGAACACACTTGGAACATTCATGGGATGGTTTCTCTATTTTGTAATGTCCGCTGTCTTTCGGCTTATGCGGCCGGCAGGCAAGAAGAAAAATAAGCGTTCCAAACGTGTCTAAAACAGAAAATTCCGCTCATTATACCGCATCATTACCTCTTTCTTCCTTGCGTAAGACACCTCCGTATAGATCTGGGTACTCACGATACTGTTGTGCCCCAGCAGTTCCTGGACATCCCGGATCGTGGCGCCATTATTCAGAAGCTGGGTAGCGAACGAATGCCGCAGATAATGAGGGGTGGCCATCGGATTGATCATGGATTTCCTTTTATATTTCTCGAAAATATTTTCCACGCTGTAGATAGACAAACGATCCCCGTATTTATTCACAAACAGTGCGTTGCAGCTGGGCTGGAAACAGTCCCGGAATTTCAGCCATCCCATCAGTTTCTTGACCACAGCGGGAGAGGAGAGGAAGAGCATCCGCTCCTTCCGACCCTTGCCATGTATCAGAAGGGTTTCCTCGTCGCGGTTGTAATCATCCACATTCATCTGGCTGATTTCCCCGATCCGGAGGCCCAGGCAGAAGAGCAGTTCCAGAATGACCGAATCCCTGAGGCAGATTTTTTTGTGATATTCGCTTTCCAGCGCCTCATATTCATCCTGTGTCGCCTCGATCAGATTGCGGACTTCCCGCATGGAGAGCGTTTTGGGCAGTGCCTTTGGCAAAATGAATTTCCTGGAATTAAAGCGGAAAAAAGTTTCATTGGAAATATTCTCCTGATTTAAGAATTCACAGTATTGCCGGATCGATATAAATTTTCTATGTAAAGATTTTGCTTTCAGATTTCGCTCCTGCTGCAGCATTTCAAAATACTGCAGCAGGGTTTGTTGATCCAATACCGGAGTATTCTCCCTCGCAAGCCAGGTAAATAAACCATTTAAATCACATCGGTAAGCTTTTAAAGTGGCTTCAGACAGATTCCGAACCACAGTAAGGTGTGTCAGGAATCTTTCCAGGTAATCCTGTTGGGATTGATAATGAAATTTCATTTTATAACCTCCTTGTCTTTTGTCGTAATTTTATAATGTCAATGGATCACATAAATAAAAGTATAGTAATTTATAGGCATAAAAGCAACAAGAGAATGTCGAAAAATGTCGAATGTAATGAGGCGTTGCTATTGAAATACTAAATAGCACTGGGCAATTTCGTATGGCGAATTTAATTACACGTTTAAATTGCAATTACAAGGCAGCTATATCCGGAAATTACGTAGAAAATTATAGCAGGTTATTACAACAGAAATTACATCAGAAAACTATAGGCAGAAAACTATATCCAGAAAACTATATCCTCACAAAAACATGGTAATTTACTTCTTCAAATGATATAATAGGGCAAAATTTATATAGAATTGATGATAAGACAGCACCAATAAAATAAAGGAACATAAAAGGAGGACTCATATGGGAAAATATTTTGGAACCGACGGCTTCCGCGGAGAAGCAAATGTCACCCTTACTGTAGAACACGCATATAAAGTGGGCCGCTACCTGGGCTGGTATTATTCCAATCAGCCGGGCAAAACATGCAAAGTGGTAATCGGTAAAGATACCCGTCGATCCAGCTATATGTTCGAATACTCACTGGTGGCAGGCCTGACCGCCTCCGGCGCCGATGTCTATCTGCTTCACGTAACGACGACTCCCAGCATCTCCTATGTGGCCCGTACAGAAGATTTCGACTGCGGGATCATGATTTCCGCCAGTCACAATCCCTACTATGATAATGGCATTAAACTCTTAAACGGCCAGGGGGAAAAGATGGAGGAAGAAACGACAGAAAAGATCGAAGCTTATCTGGACGGAGAACCGGCGGATCTGCCCTATGCCACCGGTGCCGGGATTGGCCGTACGGTAGACTATGTCATTGGCCGGAACCGGTATATCGGTTATCTGATATCCCTCGCCACCAGGTCCTACCGGAACATGCGGATCGGTCTGGACTGTGCGAACGGGAGCGCCTGGATGATAGCGAGGAGTGTATTTGAAGCGTTGGGGGCCAAGACATATGTGATACATGCGGAACCGGATGGTATCAACATTAATGAAAAATGCGGCTCAACCCATATAGAAGAATTGCAGGAATTCGTAATACAAAATCAATTAGATGCCGGTTTTGCCTTTGATGGAGACGCAGACCGCTGTATCGCCGTGGATGATCAGGGAACTGTAGTGAACGGCGATCTGATTCTCTATGTCTGCGCGGTCTATATGAAGGAGAACGGCATGCTGGAAAATAATACGGTGGCCACCACCATCGTATCGAATCTGGGCCTGTATAAAGCGTTCGAGGAAGCGGGGATCGAATTTGTCAAAACCCAGGTGGGAGATAAATATGTCTATGAAAGTATGGCAAAAAATGATTACTGTATCGGCGGAGAACAGACCGGCCATGTAATTTTCAGCCGTTACGCGGCGACAGGAGACGGGATACTCACGGCGCTGAAGGTTATGGAAGTTATCCTGGAGAAGAAGATGCCGCTCAGCAAATTGATCAGTCCGGTGACGATCTATCCGCAGGAGCAGCAGAACATCCGGGTCAGGAATAAGACAGACGTTAAGCAGGATTTGGATATCCGGGAGTTGATCCGCTCGATAGAGGAAGAATTAGGAGATACCGGCCGGATCCTAGTCAGAGAAAGCGGGACAGAACCTGTGATGCGCGTCATGGTAGAAGCAAAAACCCAGGAAATATGCCGGCATTATGTGGAACAGGTGGTGGAGAAAATCAGAGAGAAGGGATATTGTGCGCAATAGGATTCTGCGTTGGATTCCGGCTTCCCTGGTTATGATTCTAATATTTTCGTTTTCGGCAGCAGATGGGGAGGATTCCGGATCGACCAGCGGAGTTATAGTGGAACAGATTCTGAAGATCGTGGAAGGAAATAGTCCAATGGCCCCCGAAAAACGGGAGGAGCTGTACGAACGGCTGCAGTTTGTGGTGCGGAAAGGAGCGCATATGACCGAGTATGCGATACTTGCCCTGACTCTGCTGCTTGCGTTATCCCAATATTGGCGGCCGGTCTGGCCGCTGGCCTGGCGAGGTGAGCTGGCGTGCTTTTTGTATGCATGTACGGATGAACTGCATCAGCGTTTCATACCGGGCCGCAGCGGGCGTTTTCAGGATGTTCTGATCGACAGCGCGGGAGCTTTGGCAGGAATTTTTGCGGGAATTGGGATTATGAGCTATATTCGGAAGAAACATGGAGATACTGTTGATAGAGTGAATCGAAGAACACCATAAAGAGAAAGGAAGCGAACGCCGTATGATGAAAAAAATGATCCTCGTCACCTCCCCGCCTGCCTGCGGGAAAACTTACATTTCCAAAAAACTGGCTGAGAATTTAAAACATGTCGTCTATTTAGATAAGGACACCCTGATCGTACTGTCGAATCAAATATTCGCGGTGGCGAATGAAGAAAAAAACAGAAGCTCTGATTTTTTCGAAAAAAACATCCGGGATTATGAATATGAGGCAATCATCGATATCGGGCTGGAGGCGCTGACCTACGATGATATCGTTCTAATCAATGCCCCTTTTACAAAGGAGATTCGGGATAAGGAGTATATCGATGAATTCGGACGCAAGCTTGCAAAACGCAATGCGAAGTTAGTGATCGTATGGGTGGTGACAGATCCTGAAGTATGCCATCAGCGTATGATCGCGCGAAATTCTGACCGGGACACATGGAAACTGGAGAACTGGGATGAGTATATTGCCGGTGTGGATTTTGACATACCGGTGGAACTGGATAATCCAACGGTGAAGGATGATCTGCTCCTGTTCTATAATTCATCGGATGAAGAGTTTGAGGAATCTATGGCCAGAATCGTCGGTATTCTGGAAGAAGAGTAGATTGCTGGCAGTAGAATAGTAGACCGGAGATATTTTGCCAAATATTGTTCTAAATTATACTAAAATGTCAAATACTCTGTCTGTTAAGTCTATACATTAGGACAAAGGGGGGCTATAATAGAGGTAAGCGATTTGATAAGAGATGAAGAATACCTTTTGATGTGGGAATTTATTCCGCATCATTTTCGTGTAACGGGTATACATCTGATGGGAGGATATCATGGAAATTATCATCGTAGGCGGCGGAAAAGTAGGGGTGACGCTGGTAGAACAGCTCAGCCGGGAAGGACATAACATCACCCTGATTGACCGGGACGCAGACAAGCTGCAGCGGATTGCCAATACCTTTGATGTGATGGGCGTGGCGGGAAACGGTGCCAGCTACAGTACCCAGATGGAGGCCGGAGTGGAGACGGCGGACCTTCTGATCGCAGTGACCGGATCTGATGAATTGAACCTGCTGTGCTGTCTGTTCGCCAAGAAAGCTGGAAACTGCCAGACCATCGCCCGGGTGCGCAACCCGATCTATAATAAGGAAGTGCGGTACATAAAAGAGGAACTGGGACTGTCCATGGTGATCAATCCCGAGTTCGCGGCATCCGTGGAGATCTCCCGCATCCTGAAGTTTCCGTCAGCCATACGGATCGATACGTTTGCCAAGGGGAAGGTGGAGCTGTTAAAATTCAAAATCTATCCGGAGTATCATCTGGATCAGATGAGGATCACCGACATCAGAGGAAAATTCCGCTGTGATATCCTGATCTGCGCGGTGGAAAGAGGAGACGATGTGATTATTCCGTCCGGTAATTTTATCCTCCGGGAAGGGGATATCGTGTCCATCGTGGCGCCGCCGAGACAGTCCGCCGATTTCTTCCACCGAATCGGGATCGCCACTAACCGGATCAAGAATGCGATGATAGTAGGCGGCGGGAAAATATCCTATTACCTTTCGAAGCAGCTGGAAGCCATGGGGATATCTGTTAAAATTATAGAGATGGACAGGGGCCGCTGCGAGGAATTAAGCGAGCTGCTGCCGAAGGCAACGATCATATACGGAGACGGAACCGATCAGAGTATTCTGTTAGAAGAAGGAATCCGCCAGGCAGACGCGTTTGTGGCGCTGACGAACCTGGATGAAGAGAATATATTGCTGGCCCTGTATGCCAAGAGCCAGTCGAAAGCCAAATTAATCACGAAGGTGAACCGGATATCCTTCGATCAGATTATCGATCAGCTGGATATCGACAGTATTATTTATCCGAAATACATTACAGCCAGCTATATTATCCAGTACGTGCGGGCTATGCAGAATTCTATCGGCAGTAATGTGGAAACCCTGTACCGGATCATCGAAAACCGTGCGGAGGCGCTGGAATTCTGTGTGCATGAGAACTCACCGGTAGTGGGGATTCCGCTGGAAAAACTGAATCTGAAGGAAAACCTGCTGCTCTGCTGTATTAACCGGGAGCAAAGGATCATCATCCCGAACGGACAGGACACCATTGAAGTGGGGGACACGGTGATCGTGGTAACCACAAACACTGGCCTGAATGATTTAAAGGACATATTAAAACACTGAAGAGGTTCGCTATGAATTATAAAATGATAACCTATATACTGGGAATGGTCCTGAAAATAGAGGCGGTTTTTATGACCCTTCCCTGTCTGGTAGCGGTGATCTATCGGGAAAAGAGCGGGTATGCCTTTTTGCTGGTCATGCTTCTTAGCTTATTGCTGGGGCAGATCATGACGATGAAGAGACCTTCGAATAAGATATTTTATACCAAAGAAGGTTTTGTGACAGTAGCCTTGTGCTGGATTGTGATGAGTATCATTGGAGCCCTGCCGTTTCTGATCAGCGGGGAAATAAAAGGAGTCGTAGACGCGCTGTTTGAAACCGTATCCGGCTTTACAACGACCGGAGCCAGTATTCTGTCGGATGTGGAATCCATGTCCCGCTGTGTTCTTTTCTGGAGAAGCTTTACTCACTGGATCGGCGGCATGGGGGTGCTGGTCTTTGTCCTGGCGGTTCTGCCCTTTGGCGGTGGAAATGATATCCATCTGATGCGGGCGGAAAGCCCCGGTCCGTCTGTCGGCAAGTTTGTGCCCAAGGTGCGGTCTACGGCAATGATTCTATACGGAATATATATCGTGATTACGATCATTGAGGTGTTGTTCCTGCTGGCAGGGAAAATGCCGCTGTTTGAAGCGCTGTGCAGTACGTTCGGGACTGCCGGTACCGGAGGCTTCGGTGTGAAAAATGACAGTTTTGCGTCCTATTCCCCTTACCTCCAATACGTTGTTACCGTGTTTATGATATTGTTCGGGATCAATTTTAATGTGTACTTTTTACTGCTGATCCGGAAGTTTGCGCAGGCGTTTAAATTCGAGGAAATAAGATATTACCTGGGTATCATCCTGGTGGCGATCCTGATCGTGACATTTGATATCCATAGGCTGTTCCCCAACTGGGAGAGCGCTTTTCGGCATGCCTCCTTTCAGGTAGCCTCTATTATCACCACCACAGGATTCTCTACCGTGGACTTTGACCTGTGGCCGCAGATGTCGAAGACGATCCTGGTTATGCTGATGTTCGTCGGAGCCTGTGCGGGCAGTACCGGCGGCGGTATTAAGGTATCCCGGTTCGTAATTCTGCTGAAAACGGTAAAAAAAGAGCTGAATACTTTAATTCACTCCAGAAACATTAAAAAAATACAGATCAATGGGCGAAGTGTGGAACACGAGGTGGTTCGTTCGGTCAATGTATTTTTGATCGCCTATGTCATGGTATTTTCATTTTCCGTTTTACTGATCAGTGTGGATGAATTCAACCTGACATCTAATTTTACAGCGGTAGCTGCCACCCTGAATAATATCGGACCCGGCCTGGAGATGGTTGGACCATCCCAGAATTTCGGGATGTTCTCCGGGTTCTCCAAGCTGGTTCTGATCTTTGATATGCTGGCTGGACGGCTGGAACTGTTTCCGCTGCTGATTTTATTCAAACCGGCTACCTGGAAGAGAAATTAGGCAGACCTTATCCCTTTTCCAGCAACTCCACGATTTCTTCTATACTGCGGCTGCCGAACACTGTCCGGTTGTCGTTGATGATTATGCAGGGGACGCTCATAATGCTGTATTTGTTTTTGAAATCAGGAAAATGATTGATGTCAAACATTTCTGCCGTAATAGAGGGGTTCTCCAGAGCTATCCGCTGACAGGCCGTCACCACGTCGGGACAGAAGGTGCAGGATAGGGAAACCGCTATTTTTATATTTACCGGCCCGGTCACTTTCCGGATTCTGTGCAGCAGAGGTTCGTCAAGCGGCTGACCGGGACCGGCTGTGTTATAGAGAGCGATGATAAAGGAATTGAATTCATGCCCGCCCGGTACCCCGTGAAATTTGATACCGGTAAATTCACCGGCGTGGTTAAAAAGGGCGATACAGGGATACTGTGTCACAGCAGCCTGCTTTTCCAAAGCGGGCTTTTCGCCTTTTTGGAATAAACACAGGGATAGCTTGTCGGACAACCCTTTCAGATCGGAGAATAGCTGTCGGATCTCCAGGGAAAGTGTTCCTGTTTCTTCTAAAAAGGCGGTTAGGGTTACAGGCCTGCTGAATTTAGCAAAGATTCCCATCAGGGACTTGCGCATTTCTTCATCTACAAAACCCTCAGAAGATTCGGAAGGGGGATTTGCGGACTGTTCAAGCCGGGAATCTCCAGGTTCCGAAGCTTCTCCGGGACGCGCAGGGGCGTCAGCATCCGTATTTTCCCGCTTCCATCCAAGGGCCCGATACCTTTCTTCCACATAGTGTTCCAGATTCGTGGCACACAGAGCACCGTCGGATACGGCAGTCACTACCTGGCGCAAAGGCTTGACACAGATGTCTCCGGCGGCAAACACGCCGGGGACATTTGTCTGCAGATTCTGATCGGTGAGAATGTATCCCTGCCGGTCCAGATCCACTTTACCTTGAAAGAGTGCGGAGGCCGGAGCATATCCGACGAAGATAAAGATACCGAAGGTTTCGTCTGATCCTTCCGGATGATATTCTGTGATCTCCCCGGTCTCATTGTTTTGGTATTTCAGCCATCTAAGGCAGTGATCGCCGCCGGTTTCCAGTACTTCGGTATGGAATTTGACGTCAATTTTGGGGTGGTTTTGCACCTGCTCGGCTACGCCCCTGGCACAGGTGAATTCAGGTTCCCGCACGAGAACCGTTACTTTTTTCGCGTATTTGGTTAGAAATACGGATTCTTCGGCAGCCGCGTATCCGCCGCCTACCACAAAAACGTCCATTCCGGTGAAGAATTCGCCGTCACAGGTGGCGCAATAGGCGATACCATGTCCTTTGAACTCTTCTTCGCCCGGGAAGCCCAGAGTGCGGGGATTGGCTCCTGTAGCCAGTATGACCCCAAGGGCTTCGTAATCACCGGCGGATGTTTTGATCTTCTTAACCGGGCTTTTAAAATCCACATCCAGGACAATAGCGTTCAAAAACTCGGCTCCGAAATTTACCGCCTGCTTTCTCATGTCTTCCGTCAGCTTTTTCCCGTCCGTACGGATCACTCCCGGATAGTTCACAACCACCGATGAAATAGTAATCTGACCGCCGATGTCCCCTTTTTCGATCAGCAGGGTTTTAAATTTTGCCCGGGCGGCGTATATTCCTGCGCTTAAGCCGGCCGGCCCGGCGCCGATGATGATCATATCATAAAAATTAGGATTTTTATTCATACGTTTCACCCGGTCAGATCATACCGACCAGATCCAGACTGGGTTTTAAGGTCTGCGCGCCAGGCTGCCATTTGGCAGGACATACCTCGTCCCCGTGTTCCGCCACGAACTGTGCAGCATGAATTTTCCGGATCAATTCTTCCGCGTTACGGCCGATACCGCCGGCGTTTATTTCGTACAGGACCACGTCGCCTTCCGGATTAATCAGAAAAGTGCCGCGCTCCGCCATGCCGCTCTCTTCGATATACACATCCAGATCCCTGGTCAGGATTCCGGTTGGATCAGCCAGCATGGGATATTGGATTTTCTGAATTGTCTTTGAAGCATCGTGCCAGGCCTTGTGCACGAAGTGGGAATCGGTGGATATGGAATAAATCTCGCAGTTCAGCTCTCTGAATTTGCTGTAATGATCGGCCAGGTCTTCCAGTTCGGTGGGACACACAAATGTAAAATCTGCCGGGTAGAAAAACAGGACATTCCATTTCCCCAGTAAATCTTCTTTTTTTACTTCCATAAACTTTCCGTCATGATATGCCTGCAGTTGAAAATCACAAATAGTTCTGCCTATTAAAGACATGGTATTTCCTCCATTCGATATGATATATTTTCCGAGCATAGTATCTGCGGTCTTTGTGATTTTCATACCTTGCCGTGCAGCGTAGCTGCACGCCCGCCCGAAGGGCATGCATTGCGGGGTGCCAGAAATGGTATACCTTGCCGTGCAGCGTAGCTGCACGCCCGCCCGAAGGGCATGCACTGGGTTTTACCACTTCTTCCGATACTCTGATGCGGAATAGCCTTCGGATTTTCGAAACATTTTGGAAAAATAGTTGCTGTCTGGAATGCCGCAAAGCCCCGCGATCTCATCGATCGGCTTGTCTGTAAAGCGCAGCAGTTCTTTTGCGTGGGTCACTCTCCTGGTACGGAGATAATCACCGATGGTGACGCCATAATATTTCTTAAACTCCCGGGAAAGATAAAATTTACTGATATAAAATTCTTCCGCCAGCGTATCCAAAGAGATTTTTTCCGCAAAATGGATATCCAGATAATCCCGGACCTGTTCCAGTTTTTCCGTACTTTCCTGGCTGCTGGGACTGTCATTGCGGGTAATACAAAGGGTCAGAAGATCTGTCAGCAGCTTTGAAATCAGGAATTCCGAGCGCAGATCATTGATTTTCTGAAGCTGGATAACGGTCTGTAATGTGGTGATAAAATCAGTCTGCAGCTGCGTATGGAACACTGCGTGGGGCAGTATGCTCTCATAGAAACTATAGTAGCAGGAAGCCTGACTGCCGTTAAAATGTACCCACATCAGTTCCCAGGGATCGGATTCGCTGCTGCAGTGGGAATAGGGCCTGTTGCAGTCGATGAAAATACAATCGCTGGCGTGCAGCGTGTGCTGCCGGCCGCAGTAAGTGAACTGCCCGCTTCCGGACAGGACTGTGAAAAAGAGATAGGAATTCAAGTGCTCCCTGCGGCTGGTGTGGCTCTTCAGGCTTTTCAGATACCCGACCTCCTGAACGTAGAAGAGATTTCCCCGGGCGAATTCACTGGGAGTGTTCAATACCCTATGGGATTTTATGATATCGGAAGTCGCATAGGAGTCAAACATCGTTTTTCGGACTGGGTTTTTGTCATCTGTACTCATATTATTGCCTCCATTTATTTGAAATATTTTTGGTATTTGGGGTCGGGATGAGGGGGAAGCCGGTTTTACGCGTTCAAGATTGGCGTTCGGCAGCGTCAGTAGTATCTTGCTTGTGTGGTAAAATATTGCCCAATCATTAGCGATAGCAATATTTTACCTATACAAGTCAATTTTCCACGTATACAATTCGAGTATACTACTTTATACTCACAAAGAAAAGCAAAAGTTAAAAAATAAATATCGCAAGATAAGAATATTCTTTTGCAAATATGGAAAAATAGAATGATTTTGCAATCAAGGAGGATTTTAAAAGGATGAAAAACACAGCGCTAATAACAGGGATTACAGGACAGGATGGATCTTATCTGGCTGAGTTGTTGCTGGAAAAAGGGTACGAGGTGCATGGCATTATCAGAAGACACAGCAGTATCAGTACGGAGAGAATCGATCACCTGATCAATGATCCTGAAATAAATGGTAAAACTTTTTTCCTTCATTATGGAGATCTGACCGACACCAGCAGTCTCAACCGTCTGCTGGAAAAAATCCGTCCTTCGGAAATTTATAATCTGGCTGCCCAGTCCCATGTGGCGGTTTCCTTTGAAGTGCCGGAATATACGGCGGAGGTTACCGGAATCGGCACACTCCGAATCCTGGACGCTATAAAAGAAAGCGATCTGAAATGCAAATTTTATCAGGCGTCTACGTCGGAACTGTTCGGCGGCCTGCCGGAGACGGCCCCCCAGAGCGAGAAAACACCGTTTTATCCGAAGAGTCCTTATGGGGCGGCGAAGCTGTATTCCTACTGGATCACGGTAAATTACCGGGAATCCTATGATCTGTTTGCCTGCAACGGAATTCTGTTTAATCACGAATCACCCAGAAGAGGCGAGAACTTCGTGACCAGGAAGATCACGCTGGCCGTGGCTTCTATCATGGCGGGTAAACAGGAGAAATTATCATTGGGCAATATGGACGCTAAACGGGACTGGGGATATGCCGGTGACTATGTGGAAGGAATGTGGAGAATCCTGCAGCAGGAGAAACCGGGCGATTATGTGCTGGCGACCAATGAGACCCATACGGTGAGGGAATTTGTGGAATTGTCTTTTGCGGAAGTTGGAATCGATATCGAATGGGTGGGAAGCGGTGTTGAGGAAAAGGGATTTGACAAAAAGACCGGCCGGCTGCTGGTAGATGTGGATCCCCGGTTCTTCCGGCCGGCTGAGGTGGAATTCCTCTGGGGGGATTGTACCAAGGCCGAAACCGAGCTTGGATGGCAGCGCCGGGTCAGCTTCCCGAAACTGGTGTCCATGATGGTGGATGAGGATATGAAAACAATTGCCGGAATCAGCGCAAAGGAATTCAGAGAGGCCGGTGAACACTGATGGATAAGAACAGTAAGATCTATGTGGCCGGACATCATGGAATGGTAGGTTCTGCGATTGTACGCAGGCTGCATGAACAGGGCTACCAGAACCTGGTATTAAGAACTTCAAAAGAACTGGATCTGAGACGGCAGGCCGAGGTGGAGCGCTTTTTTGAAGAAGAAAAGCCGGAATATGTATTTCTGGCTGCGGCAAAGGTAGGCGGCATTATGGCCAACCAAAGCTATCCCGCCGATTTTATGTACGATAATATGATCATGGAAATGAATGTGATCCACAGCGCCTACGAAAGTGGAGTGAAAAAACTGATGTTTCTGGGGAGCTCCTGCATTTATCCCAGGCTGGCCCCCCAGCCTATGCCGGAAAGCTGTCTGCTGACCAGTTCCCTGGAGCAGACCAATGAAGCTTACGCTCTGGCGAAAATATCAGGATTAAAATATTGTGAGTATCTGAACCGGCAGTGCAAAACGGATTACATTTCCGTCATGCCTACCAATCTGTACGGTCCTAATGATAATTACCATCCGGAGCATTCCCATGTACTTCCGGCCCTGATCCGGCGTTTCCATGAAGCCAGGGAGGCGGGAAGAGAAGAGGTGGTAATCTGGGGGAGCGGTGAACCGCTGCGGGAATTCCTGTACGTGGATGATCTGGCAGATGCCTGCGTTTACCTGATGAACACATATTCAGGCAATGAGACGGTCAACCTGGGAACCGGAAAAGAAGTGACGATTGCCCAGCTGGCCGAACTGGTGAAGGAAGCGGTAGGATATAAAGGAAAGATTACCTATGATCCCTCCAAACCCGACGGGACACCCAGAAAGCTTCTGGATGTCAGCAAGCTCAAGGCGCTGGGCTGGACCTACCAGACCGAACTGGAAGAGGGAATCCGGCTGGCTTATGAAGATTTCAAAAATAGTAAAGTCAGGGCGGAACGGTAAAAAAGTGTTCCCCCATACCTTATCAGCATGGAGGTAAAAATGAGAGATTACAAAAATATCTATGAAGAGTGGCTGAAAGCCTCCTACATCGACGAGAACACAAAAACGGAGCTGAAGAATCTGACGGAAGAAGAAATACAGGATCGTTTCTATAAAGACCTGGCCTTTGGAACAGGCGGCCTGCGGGGAAAAATGGGAGCGGGGACAAACCGGATGAACCGCTATACGGTCCGCAAGGCGACCTGCGGCGCGGCAAACGCGTTGAAAGCCCGCTATGCAGACGCCCGGTCACCTCTTCGGGCAGTGATCGCCTACGATTCCAGAAACCATTCCGAGGAGTTTGCAATGGAAGCAGCCGGAGTGCTGGCTGCATGCAAAATACACGTGACCCTGTTCAACACCCTGATGCCTACCCCTGTGTTATCCTTCGCAGTTCCCTATCTGAACAGTCAGATGGGCATCGTAATCACGGCCAGCCATAATCCAAAAGAATACAACGGTTACAAGATCTATGACGAAAAAGGATGCCAGTTGGTTCCGGAGAAGGCCGAATATGTGATCCGCTATGTGGAAGAAGTGAGGGAGCTGCAGAATATACCCTATGCGGATTACCGGACAGCGCTTCAGGACGGACGGATCGAACTGTTGGGTGAAGAGGTTTTGGAAGCCTTCCTGGAAGCTGTGCTGAAACAATCCGGTCTGAAAGATAGAGAAGCGAAGGCGGCTCTTCGCATCGTATATACGCCGCTGCATGGAACCGGAAACCGGCCTGTCCGAAAAGTTCTGAAAAAAGCAGGTTTTACGCAGGTTTCTGTAGTGGACGCCCAGGAAGAACCGGATGGTGACTTTTCCACTGTGCGGTCTCCGAATCCGGAGGAAAGGGACGCGCTTAATCTGGCCCTTGCACAGGCGGAGCGGGAAGGGGCGGATCTGGTGCTGGGAACCGACCCTGACTGCGACAGAGTCGGAGTGGGAGTGCTCCACCAGGGAGAATACCGCCTGCTCACAGGAAACCAGATCGGCGCGCTCCTGGTGGCCTATGTATGTGAAAAGAATGCCTCCGCCCTGTCGGCGCGCAGTACACTGGTCAAAACCATTGTGACCAATGATCTGGGAGCCCGCATCGCTGCGGATTATGGCCTTCAGGTGGTAAATACTCTGACCGGGTTCAAATTTATCGGAGACAAGATCACGGAATATGAACGGACAGGAGAAAAGAAATTTGTCATAGGCTATGAGGAAAGCTATGGTTATCTGGTGGGTACCCATGCCAGAGACAAGGATGCGGTAGTGGCTTCCCTGCTGATCAGTGAGATGGCGGCCGCCTGCAAAGCAAAAGGCAGTACCCTGATCGATGAGCTGGAGCGGTTGTATGAGAAATACGGATATTTTCTGGATGCCTTGTCCTCCTATACCCTGGAAGGAGCCAAAGGGGTGGAACAGATCCGAAACAGCATGGCAAAGCTCCGGAAAGAAGGGATCCGCGCGATACCGGGTACCATAAAAATGACAGACTATCTGCAGGAAACGGAAGGGCTGCCCAAATCCGATGTGTTAAAATTTTTCTGGGCCGACGGCTCCTGGATGGCCGCCAGGCCTTCCGGAACGGAACCCAAAATCAAATTTTACTATTCTATCTGCGGCAGCGGCCGGGACCAGTCAAAAAAAAGGCTCCGGACCATACAGCAGCAGGTACAGGAATTATTAGAACTGTAACATCATGTGAGAACTGCCAGACAGAAAGGAAAGACATTCCATGAATATTATCTTATTATCCGGAGGTTCCGGAAAAAGACTGTGGCCCTTATCCAATGACCACAGATCCAAACAATTTCTGAAATTATTAAAAAAAGAAGACGGCAGCTATGAATCCATGGTTCAGCGGGTCTACCGCCAGATCCAAGAAGCCGGCATCAAGGCAAATATCGTCATAGCCACCAATAATTCTCAGGTGGATTTCATCAAGACCCAGCTGGGAGAGAACGTCGATATTGTAGTAGAGCCCGAGCGCAGGGATACCTTTCCCGCCATCGCGCTCTCCAGTGCCTATCTGGCATTGGAAAAGAAGGTGGACCCCGAAGAATCGGTACTTGTCCTTCCTGTAGACCCTTACGCGGAGCTGGAATATTTCCACGTAATCCAAAGAATGGAAGAGGCCGTACAGCAAAATGCGGCGGACATCGTACTGATGGGAATCAAGCCTACCTACCCTTCAGCCAAATACGGATATATCATTCCCGCATGCGGTCAGGAAGCCGCCGGGGACGGGGAAAACCGGTCTCTTTACCTGGTAGAGCGGTTCACGGAAAAACCGTCAGAGGAAGAGGCCGGCAGGTTAATTGCCGAAGGCGCTTTCTGGAACGGGGGAGCCTTCGCATATAAACTGGGCTATCTTATGAATCTCGTGGAAAAATACCAGGCGGGCAGCACCTTCGAAGGAATCCGGCAGAATTACGGGCGCTTAAAAAAGATCAGCTTTGACTATGAGGTGGTAGAAAAGGCCAATTCCGTAGCCATGGTACCCTACCAGGAGAAGTGGAAAGATCTGGGGACCTGGAATACGCTGACGGAAGAAATGCAAGAAGCGGCGATCGGTCCGGTGACGATCGGGGAAGGCGCTATAAACACCCATGTCATCAACGAGCTGGATATTCCGATGGTAGTGTTAGGAACTGCCGACCTTGTGGTGGCGGCCAGCCCTGACGGCATCCTGGTATCGAACAAACACAAAAGCTCTTATCTGAAACCCTATGTAGACGGCCTCAATGACCGTCCTATGTATGAAGAACGCCGCTGGGGGGAATATAAAGTCCTGGACTACATGACCCACGAAGACGGCATCAAATCCCTGACCAAGCATTTGGCAATCAAAGAAGGCCAGGCCATCAGTTACCAGCGCCATCTGATGCGTGATGAAATCTGGACCGTCATCGACGGCACCGGCGACCTGGTCATCGACGGCCATGTCCGAAACGTCCGGCGCGGAGATGTCGCCTATATCACGAAAGGGCAGAAACATGCCATGCGGGCTGTCACGGATCTTGAATTCATCGAAGTACAGATCGGAAAAACTCTGGTAGAGGAGGACATCGAGCGTTTGGAATGGGTTTGGTGATGTCAACCCATGGACTTTTGGTCCACCCGGTTCGCTAATTAAGATTGTCAGAAAAGTCGTGGACATGGTATACTTATTCTAACTGACATGAGAACGGTAAGTTTAAGGAAAAAGTCCAAAGGAGAGTTTTGATGTTTGTAGAGGAGAGGCAGAACACGATTGTTTCTATGGTGAACGAAAAGGGGAAAGTCAGGGTTAAGGATCTAAGTGAGCTGTTCCAGGTGACAGAGGATTGTATCAGGAAGGATCTGGCGGCATTGGAAAAGGCGGGAATGCTCAAAAGGGCTTACGGCGGAGCGGTTCGGAATAGAATTACACCTCATGAGGTGAATGTGGTACAGCGGAAGGATAAGAATATAGAAGCGAAACGCAGGATCGCGGAGAAGGCAATGCGTCTGATCCGCAATGATGAAATGATTTATATGGATGTCTCCACGGCGAATACGGAATTGGCTAAGCTGTTGGTGAGTTCAGGGCTAAAAGTGACGGTGGTGACGAATATGATCGACGTAATGCTCACTTTGGCTGTGCCTGACACGAAGATTCATACGGTATTTATCGGCGGGACTTTTGGACCGGGGAAAGATGGGTTTATGGGGTGTATGTCCATGGAAGAGATTTCCCATTTTAAATTCGATAAGGCGTTTCTGGGTGCGGTTGGCGTGGATCTGTTTGATAACAGCGTCTCCACTTACGCGGCGGAAGACGGGATGACGAAGCAGAGCGCGATCGCGGTCAGCAAGGTCATTTATCTGATGCTGGAAACCAGGAAATTTAATACGGACGGCACGTTTAAATATGCCAGGGCAGATGATTTTAACGGTTTTATCGTGGAGGAGAAGCCGGCGGAGGATGTTCTGGAGGCGCTGAAAGATTATAGTCTGGAGATTATATAAATGAGAATGCAGGATGAACCGATCGAACCTGAGATGTTCGCTCCATGCGGGATGAACTGTATAGTATGCTATAAACATTGTTATCACAAAAAACCATGTGACGGCTGCCTGAAAAGCGACAGAGGAAAGCCGGAGCATTGCCGCAAATGCGGAATCAAAGACTGCATACGGGAAAAGGGTCTGTCCTATTGCTTCGAATGTACGGAATATCCCTGCAGACAGATCAAATATCTGGAAAAAAGTTATCGCACAAGATACGGAGCAAGCCTTATGGATAACAGCCGGTTTGTGAAGGAAAAAGGGCTGAAGGCGTTTATGGAACAGCAAAAAGAGAACTATACCTGCCCGCAGTGCGGAGGGATTATTTCTATTCATGATCAGGAGTGCAGTGAATGTCAGCGGAAGGTACATAGGAAGAATGAAGAATAAAAGAAAATTTATGGGAGGTATCTCATGATACGGGAGTATCAAAAAGATGATTTAGATGTCATCCTGGATTTGTGGCTTGACACAAATAGAACCGTACATGATTTTATTCCCTCTGATTACTGGGAAAATTGTTATGGCATGGTAAAGAAAATGCTTCCGGAATCCACTGTATATGTCTGCGAAGAGGAGGGAACCATACGGGGCTTCGTGGGTCTGACGGACAACTATGTTGCGGGGCTGTTTGTCGACAAGACGTGCCGGTCAAAAGGGGTTGGAAAAGCATTGCTAAACTATGCAAAAGAGCGAAATGACACGCTTTTCCTTTATGTCTATAAAGAGAATAGCCGGGCGGTTAAATTTTATTTAAGGGAAGGCTTCTCTGCTTTCAATGAACGGCCCGATGAGAATACGGGCCATACGCAGATCAGGATGGAATGGGAGAAGGGGAGGGGAGTGGTCTGACGGGATGAAGTTTCCGGCAGACCGCTCCTGCTTTCCCGGGAACATTACTTCCCGCCGAGATAAAACTTCAATGCCCGGCCGATAAAGTTTGACGCGCCTTTCCCATATTTTTTATCTGTCACTTCGATATATAAAGGAGTTGACAGATAAGCCTCAGCCATAAGAGGCCAATAATTTTCTCCCATCTCCATGCCGTTTGCGCATTCATTTGTAAAATCGACCAGTTCACGGACAATTTCCTGGATTTCGGTGGAGGAGACGTCTTTTGACGGATCAGCCGTAAGCCTTCTGGTAATCTCATCTGTTTTCACTATTAGATCGTCTGCCTCGGATGGGGAAACGGCCGGACCATTGGACAGATAATCCTGAAAGTTTTTTTCCATGGCACTTGTGAAAGCTTCTATACTGCCGTATTGTTTTTCAGCCATATCCGCAATATCTTTCTCATTGGATTTCAGATCTGAAAACATCTCATCGAACGCTTCCATACTTCCCAGCCGTTTGATGATTTCGCCGGTGTGCGTCTCTTTAAAATGATTTAAAACACGAAAATATTCACTCATATCAAAATCTTCAAAATCCATACATTTTTCTCCTTTTATAAGTTTGTCCAGCAATCCCAATAAATCATTTAAGCGGTCGCGTTTCATCGCGATCAATTCCCGCTGCTTTTTAAACGCGGCGTCTTTGTTGAACGCGGGGTCTTTCATAATGATTTGTATTTCTTTTAATGTGAAATCGAGTTCTTTGAAAAACAGAATCTGCTGAAGTGTTTCCAAAGCCTCCTCATCGTACAGCCGGTATCCGGCAGCGGTGGTATCAGTGGGTTTCAAAAGACCGATCCCGTCATAAAACTGCAGAGTTCTCACGCTGACACCCGCTAATTTGGATACTTGTTTGATCGTCATCATTTCAAATCACCTTCTTTAATCAGTTCAGAGAATGTCTTTCCGGCCGGCAGAGGATTATTTATAACATCTCTAAGGATTACATTACACTATTACGATACGTAAGGGTCAATACATTTTTATAAAGTTTTCCTAAAATGTAATATTAAATTCTTGATTTACCATTTAAATATTTTTAAAAATTTTTATGTTCCGTCTTTAAATATTTTATTATGTAAAAAAGTTGGAATATTTTTTAAATATTTTATGAATGTAAAAAGTTGGAATATTCATGAAAATCCAAGCATAGAATAATAGTATGGAAAAAATACCGCTTTGTCGGAATATGGAGGACGGCTATGTGTACGGAAGATCATGACAAATACTTAGAGAAAATTTTTGAGTGCCTGCCCTGTGGGATTTTTCTGATGAAGCTGGATGACGACCTGACTCTTCAGTATGCAAACCGCTATTTTTATCATTGGTTTGGAGCGGAACAGAAAGAGGAAGGTGAAAATCGTTATCAGCAGCTGCGGCTGTTGGTTCTTCCGGAGGATTTCGTCAAGCTCTCAGGTCAAATCCGTGATTATATAAAGCGGCAGCAGTACAGTTTCGATGTGGCGTTCCGCTGCCTGTATGGTTCCGGTGAAATATTCTGGATGACTGTGAGATGCGTATGGCTCGCGGAAAAGCCGGACAGCCTGATCGGAGTCATAACAGATGCCGGAGGACAGCGGGGGGCCAATGAACAGCTCAGAGTGAGCCTGGAAGAGACCAGACTGGCGTTCCAGCTTACCGATAAGATGATGTACACCTATTATGTGAAAGACAGGAGGCTGTGCCTGCCGCAAAAAGCCGCCGATGAATTTGGCCTTCCCACAGTTATACAGGATGTTCCCTATTCCATTGTGGAAGAAGACCTGATTGCTGCGGAATCCCAAAAAACCTACATAGATTTTTATGAAGACATGATCAAGGGAAAACCAAATGGGCAGGCGACAGTCAGAAAGAGAAGAAAAGACGGAAGCTTCGGATGGTTTTCCGCCAAATTCGCGCTGATCTGTAACTGGGAGGGAGAGCCAGAGCGGGGAATAATCGCCTGTGAAGACATTTCCGAACAATATGAAAAGGAACTGGCCTATCAAAAGTGGTGCCAGTATTTTGCGTCTCAGAAGAAAAACAGAATCGGCTGTTATGAATATAATCTGACCCAGAATTCTTTTGATGAGGCAGGCAGTTCCGAGCCGCCTCTGAGCAGATACGGCAATTCCTACACGGAAACTATGACTTATATTGCCGAGTATCTGGTAACAGCCGAAGACAGAATTATGTTCAGCCGTTTTTTCGACCGTGAAAGGCTTCTGCAGCGCTACACAGAAGGACAGTGCCATATGCGGCTGGAATACCGGTGGATAAGCATCCGGGGAGACATCCTCTGGGCCCGGGCTACCATACAGCTTCTGAAAGAACAGTATACGTCCGATGTAAAGCTATTTATTGTTATCCATGACATAACCGACGAGAAAAGGCATGAGGAGGAGATCCGGTGCCGGCTGGAGGAAGACATGCTGACCGGAGTCCTGAACCGGGTAACCTTTCACGACAAAGTGAGGGAAGTTTTAAGTAAGAATGACTTTTATGGACAACATGCGCTGCTGATTCTCGATATCGACCATTTTAAGGGAATTAACGACAGTCTCGGACACCAGTTTGGGGATCAGGTATTGGGAGACAGCGCTGCGATTCTGAAGAGAGAACTACGAAAAGATGATTTGTGCGGCCGGATTGGCGGGGATGAGTTTATGGTATTTTTGCATAATGTTCCATCCCAAAAAGAACTGGAACCGAGAATCGCGCAGATCTGCAGGTCGCTGACCCACTGTTATGAAGGATATGGCACAGTATCCTGCAGTATGGGAATCACCTTTTACCCCAAGGATGGAATCTGGTTCGAGGAACTGTATCAGAAAGCAGATCAGGCTTTGTACGAGGCAAAACGTTCCGGGAGGTCCTGCTATAAGTTCTACAAGGTACCTTTTGAACAGACCGGCCAGAATGTCTGCTGATGGGCGGATGGGAGGGGACTGGCATCTTTCGGCAGTAACACCAGCTTTTCAAGTAAATACGTGGAGAAAGGGGCCTGTCCCCGGAGGTTGACTGGAATACTCCCGCCTCCGGAAGCGGGCTCCTTATTTTTTGAATGGGCCGGCATCCGGGGACAGGCCCCTTTCTCTACGAAGCCGCTTGGAAAATTTAGCGTTACTGCCGAAAGATGCCAGTCCCCTCCCATTTTGTTCCCTGGAAATAAATATATTAAATATAAGAAATACACCTTGATAATTGCGATATAAAATGGTATTATCAAGATGAAACAATAAATAATAATATAAAACAATATATAACAAGAAAAAAGGCGGGCTGATATGAAGGATGTAATTATGACCGACCGAATCCGGTCTTTAAAAGAAAAAATGTTATCTGAGCCGAGATTTGCATCGATTGAGCAGGCGTTGATTATCACAAATACATACAAGAAAAATGAAGATAAACCAAGAATCATAAAGCGGGCACTGGCGCTGAAAGCGGCTTTGGAACAGATGCAGATCAAAGTGGAAAAGGAAGAGCTGATCGTGGGCAACCGCACGGCAGGGGTCCGTTATGGAGTGGTGTCCCCGGAGAGCGGAAGCACCTGGGTGGATAAGGAATTTGAGACCCTCCCCACCAGGCCCCAGGACCGTTTTCAGGTGAGGGAAGAGGATATCAGAACCTTCCGGGAAGAGATCAAGCCATATTGGGAGGGAAAATCCCTGGAGGATGTGTTAAGACAGCGGTACGGCTCGCAGATCGATGATATTTCCATGGTGGTTAAGATTAATCAGAAGGATCATGCGCAGGGGCATATTTGTCCTAACTGTGAGGAATGGCTGCAAAAAGGGCCGGCTGTGCTGGAACGGGAAGCGGCTGCCGAATTGGAGCAGGCCCAGGGAGAGCGGAAGGATTTTTATGAGAGTGTGCGGATTGTGATGGAGGGAAGCAGGCATTTTATGGTCCGTTATCATGATCTGATCCTGGAGATGGCGGAGCAGGAATCCGACCCCGGCATCCGGGAATCTCTTAAAAAGGTTGCGGCTAACTGTAAAAATATCAGTGAGAGGCCGGCAGAGACATTTCATGAAGCGGTTCAACTGCTCTGGTTTTTATTTGTCATCCTTCAGATGGAATCCAACGCCTCCTCCTTTTCACCTGGGAGAATGGACCGGTATCTCTACCCCTATTATAAAAAAGATGTGGAAGAAGGGAGACTGGATGACCAGCAGGCTTTGGAGATTATCGAAGCGCTCTGGCTGAAATTCAATCAGATCGTGTATATGCGAAACTCCAACGGAGCCAAATATTTTGCCGGTTTCCCCATCGGATTTAATATTGCGATCGGCGGACAGGATGAGGAAGGGAATGATTTCAGCAACGAAATATCGTTCCTGTGCCTGAAGGCCCAGGAACATCTGGGCCTGCCGCAGCCAAACCTGTCGGTGCGTCTTCACAGGGGAACGAAGGATGCGTTGTTAAAGGAGGCCATCCATGTGGTGTCAAAAGGAAGCGGAATGCCTCAGTTCTTTAACGACGCAGCCGTCATCCCCGCACTTACGGAACTGGGAGTGGAAGAGGCGGATGCCAGAAACTATGCGGTAGTAGGATGTGTGGAACTGTCCACACAGGGAAACAATCTGGGCTGGAGCGACGCGGCCATGTTCAATATGAACAAAGCGCTGGAGCTGACCCTGACAGGAGGAAAATGCCTGCTGAGCGGCCGTCAGATCGCGGAAAATCACGGAGATCTGACCACTTACCGGAATTTTGATGAATTAGAAGCATCCTTCAGAAAATATCTGGATACCTACCTGGAGAAGATGGTTCTGGCCTGTGAACAGGTAGAGAAGGCACATATAGACCTGCTTCCGTCACCATTTTTGTCCTCAGTGATAGACAATTGCATGAAAAATGGTGTGGATGTGACGAACGGAGGAGCCAAATATAATTTCTCCGGAATTCAGGTCATCCAGGTGGCTAATCTGGCCGACAGCCTGGCTGCCATCAAGCAGCTGGTCTATGAGGAAAAGAAAATAACGCCCCGGGAACTGTTGGACGCTCTGACGCATAACTTCGAGGGCTATGAGGTGATCCGCAGCATGCTCCTTAACAAAGTGCCCAAATACGGCAATGATGTGGACTGGGTGGACCAGCTGGGAGTCAAATGGGTCAGCTATTTCCGCAAACGGCTGTCCGAATATAAAAACTACCGCGGAGGCAAATATCATACCGGCCTGTATACGGTATCCGCTCATGTGCCCATGGGAGAGAATGTGGGCGCGTCCGCGGACGGAAGAAAGTCCCAGGACCCGCTGGCCGACGGCGGCATGTCGCCGGTATACGGCAGAGACGTAAATGGGCCCACTGCAGTCCTGAAATCCGTATCAAAATTAGATAAGCTCCTGACCAGCAATGGAGGGCTGCTGAACATGAAATTCCTTCCGGAATTTTTCCGCACCCAGTCAGGAATTGATAAATTTGCCCGCATGCTCAGAACCTTCGTGGAGCTGGAAATCCCCCATGTCCAGTTTAACGTAGTGCGAAAAGAAGACCTGATTGCCGCGAAAGAAAATCCGGAGGCCTATCGGGGCTTAACCGTCCGGGTAGCCGGTTACACAGCCTATTTCGTAGAACTGGCTGATAAGCTGCAGGACGAGATCATCGCCCGCACCAGCTACGCAGACATTTAAAAAAGCAGTATAAGCAGAATTACCGGGCACATGCAGGAATATAACCCGGGTAGTTATCCCGGGAATTTATCCTATGACAGAAGGAATTCAGTAAACAGGCAGGGCAAACCCGCCTCGCAGGAGGGCCATGATATGACAGGCAGAATATTCGACATCAGAAGATTTTCCACCCATGACGGCAGCGGTATCCGTACCACGATATTTCTGAAAGGATGCCCGTTACGCTGCGTCTGGTGTCAGAATCCGGAAGGGCTGAGCTATGAAAAGCGCCCCCTCTGGTTCCAGAACCGCTGCATCGGCTGTGGAATCTGCCTGGATCTCTCCCGGGATCTGGGAGTGACCCAGCAGGGAAACCGGATTCATTTGGATATTACCCGCAGGGAGGACTGGGATGAAATCATCGATGCCTGTCCGGGAACGGCCCTCCAGATGGATTCCCGGGACCTGACAGTCGAAGAAACACTGGAAGAAGCCCTCAAAGACAAAATATTCTTTGAACAGGGAGGGGGTATCACCCTATCCGGTGGAGAACCCTTCCTCCAGCCCGAGTTCCTCAAAGCCCTTCTCATCGCTTTAAAAGAACACCATATAGACACCGCCATAGAAACCTCCCTCTATGTTCCCCTGACCACACTGAAAGGCGTCCTCCCATACCTGGATACCATCTATGCCGACTTCAAGATATACGACACCGAAGCCCACCGGCAGCATACCGGGGTTTCCAACGAGATCATCCGGGAAAACCTGCGTTACCTGTTAACCCACCCGTACTACAGAAGCCGCGTCATCATACGCACGCCCATGATCCCGGGATACACAACCCACCCGGAAAACATCGCACAAATCGCCCGTTTCCTCACCAGCCTGTACCCCGGCACAGCCTATGAGATCCTAAACTATAATCCCCTGGCCGCCGGGAAATACGATCTGGTAGACCGCACCTACTGCTTTACCGAAAATCCCAAACTCTACACCCCGGATCAGATGGAAACCTTCGCCGGTATTGCCCGCGAAAACGGAGTGAAAAACCTGATCCTGGACAGCTGATGGGGGAGGCAAAGGGCCGGGAAGAATCCTGGAAGGCGGGCGGAGTATTCCTGTTTGGGGATGCGGGGCGGGTACCTGTCCTTTGACGGCGACGGGCTGTCCGCTGGCAGCAGCTAAGTGAATTCAGGCGGCAGACTCAGGAACCGGGCCTATTCACCAGAAACACATGATGTGTTTCCGGTTCAGAGGCCCTTGCCCGTCGGACGTGAAGTCCGCCGTGCATCCTGAGTCTGCCGCCTGAATTCACTAAGCTGCTGCACAGCCGCCCTATGCCCGTCAAAGGACAGGTACCCGCCCCGCATCCCCAAACAGGAATTCTCCGCCCGCCTTCCAGGATTCTTCCCTGCGTTGGTATAGGCTGAGCAGTTAAGTCCGCTGGGCCGGTGTATCTGCCTATGTTAGATACTGATACGATCTGTAGACATATATGGAGACACCATCTGTATGAAAAATATAAGTTTTTTTTCAACGCCGGAAAGACTGTAGAAACATATGGGTACGCCATCTGTCAGAACATGGAAAAAGGCTTGAAGCAGAGCCGGGATGAGCGGGAAGGGGCGCGGCCTGCTACACCGGCCCCACGGGAGGTGCCCCCGGTGTAGCAGGCCGCGCCCCTTCCCGCTCATCCCGGCCCCAAACAACCCGAAAGCCCTAAACAGAAATCCCCCGCCCCTCTTGAAACACCTGAATCAATATGGTAAGATAACCCATAAGAAACGAAGGAGGGACTAAAATGTCTACACAGGGAAATGTTTATGATGTGCTGATGGAGAGGGGCTTTATTGAACAGGCGACTCATCCGGATGAAATCAGGGAATTGCTGGGTAAGGAAAGTGTTACCTTTTATATAGGGTTTGATGCCACGGCGGACAGCCTTACGGCTGGCCATTTTCTGACGATCATGGCTATGATGCATATGCAGCGGGCCGGACATCGTCCCATCGCTCTGCTGGGAGGCGGAACGACTATGATCGGGGATCCTTCCGGGAAATCCGATATGCGTAATATGATGACGAAAGAAAAGATCGATTATAATGCCAAAAGGTTCGCGGAGCAGTTAGGAAGGTTTATCGATTTTGACGAGGATCACGCGGTCATCGCCAATAACGCGGACTGGCTGCTGGATCTGAATTATGTGGAGTTTCTTCGGGAGATCGGGGTCCATTTCTCGGTCAATAAGATGCTGACCGCTGAGTGCTATAAGCAGAGAATGGAAAAGGGACTGACCTTCTTTGAGTTTAACTATATGCTCATGCAGTCCTATGATTTCTGGAAGCTGAATAAGGAGTACGGATGTACGATGGAGCTGGGCGGTAATGATCAGTGGTCCAACATTATCGGGGGCGTGGAACTGATCCGCAGAAAGGAACAGAAGCCGGCTTACGGCCTGACTTTTAAGCTGCTGACCACCAGTGAGGGAATCAAGATGGGTAAGACCATGAAGGGCGCCGTATGGTTGGATCCTGAGAAGACCTCTCCGTACGAATTCTATCAGTACTGGCGGAATATTGAAGATGTAAAAGTACAGGAGTGCCTTTCCCTGCTGACATTCCTGCCGATGGACGAGGTCCGCAGGCTGGGGGCGCTAAAAGACGCTGAGATCAATCATGCGAAGGAAGTCCTGGCCTTTGAGATCACCAAGATCGTGCATGGGGAAGAAGAAGCGAAGAAAGCGCAGGATGCCGCCAGGGCACTGTTCGCTAACGGAGGGAAGAGTGATGACATTCCCACCACCACTTATTCCAAAGAACAGCTGGCAGAGGGAATTGATCTGATCACGCTTCTGGTGGACACAAAGCTGGCTCCGACCCGTTCGGAAGCGCGCAGGCTGATCCAACAGGGCGGTGTGACCGTCAATGACGTGAAGATTACGGAATTCGACAGGAAGTTTACCGGCGATGATTTTGACTCGGATGGAGTTTTACTTATAAAGAAGGGCAAAAAAGGGTATCATCAAATCAAGGAAGGTTAGGTGAGTGAGATGGCTTTTTGGGCGGAGTTTGTAAAGACGGTTCTGAGTATGGTGTTTATCGCGGCGGTTGCTTTCGGCGGTATCCGGTTCGGAAAATTTCTGCGCGACCGCAAAAATGCGAAATTAGCCGGCAAATGAAAAAAACGGCTGATATGGATGGCGGATCGGGAAAGATCGCAAAGGCGGCCATAGAACTGATTGACAAAGATTTGAAATATCCATATAATAAAAACACTGGCATAAACGCTGGTGTTTTATTATGTCCTACTGATTTTATGGCCCGGTGGAAAGAGCGCACAAGCGGGAGCAGCAGGGCCGTAGTAAATATATGCAAGGATAAATGAATTACCCAGGAGGAAGAGATCGTGAAACAATATGGAGTAAATGAATTGCGTAAAATGTTTTTGGAGTTTTTTGAGAGCAAAGGGCATCTGGCAATGAAAAGTTTTTCGCTGGTGCCTCATAACGATAACAGCCTGCTTCTCATCAATTCCGGTATGGCTCCCCTGAAACCCTATTTTACCGGTCAGGAGATCCCGCCCAGAAACAGGGTAACCACGTGCCAGAAGTGCATCAGAACCGGTGACATAGAAAATGTGGGAAAAACAGCCCGTCACGGTACGTTTTTTGAAATGCTTGGAAACTTCTCATTCGGCGATTATTTTAAACAGGATGCGATCGCATGGACCTGGGAATTCCTGACTCAGGTGGTGGGGCTGGATCCGGACCGCCTGTACCCGTCTGTATACCTGGATGATGACGAAGCATTCGAGATCTGGGAAAAAGAGATCGGCATCCCTGCGGACCGTATTTTCCGTTTTGGCAAAGAGGACAACTTCTGGGAGCATGGCGCAGGTCCCTGCGGTCCCTGTTCCGAGGTGTATTATGACCGCGGAGAGGAATACGGCTGCGGTAAACCGGGATGTACTGTGGGATGTGACTGTGACCGGTATATGGAAGTCTGGAACGATGTATTTACCCAGTTCGAGAGCGACGGAAAAGGGAACTACGAAGAGCTGGAGCACAAAAATATTGATACCGGTATGGGTCTGGAACGGCTGGCCGTGGTTGTCCAGGGAGTGGATTCGATCTTCGACGTGGACACGCTGCAGGCGCTGCGCAATAAGGTCTGCGAATTTGCCGGCGTCACATACAAAGAGAGTGAGGAAACAGACGTATCCATCCGTCTGATTACCGACCACATCCGTTCCGCCACGTTCATGATCTCCGACGGCATCATGCCCACCAATGAAGGCCGCGGTTATGTGCTGCGCCGGCTGATCCGCCGTGCGGCCCGTCACGGACGGCTTCTTGGAATCCAGGACGGTTTCCTTGCGAAGCTCTGTGAATCGGTGATCGAGGGCTCCAGAGACGGCTATCCGGAGCTGGAAGAGAAGCGGGACTTCATTATAAAGGTACTGGCCCAGGAAGAGGACAAATTCAGCAAAACCATCGATCAGGGGCTTCATATTCTGGAAGAAATGATGCGGGAGATGAAGGCTGGCAATGAGAAAACCCTGGCCGGTGAGCATGCGTTCAAATTATACGACACCTATGGTTTTCCTCTGGACCTGACGAAGGAAATACTGGAGGAAGAAGGATTTAACGTCGACGAAGAAGGATTTAAGGCTTCCATGGAGGAACAGCGCCAGATGGCCCGTAAAGCCAGAAAGGTGACCAACTACATGGGCGCCGATGTCACGGTGTATGAATCCATCGATCCTGCCGTCACATCCAGATTCGTGGGATACGAGACGCTGAACCACAGCTCTAAGATCACGGTGCTGACCACGGAGGAAGAGATTGTGGAGGCATTGGCAGACGGGGAAGCGGGCACGATTATCGTAGAGGAAACCCCCTTCTACGCCACCAGCGGCGGACAAGTAGCCGACACCGGTATCATCCGCCAGGGCAGTAATGAATTTGCGGTGGAAGACACCGTCAAACTACTGGGCGGCAAGATCGGCCACATCGGAAAAGTAACCAAGGGAATGTTTAAAACAGGAGATTTGGTAGAACTGTGTGTAGATGCGGACAAGCGGCAGGCGACAGCCAAAAACCACAGCGCCACCCATCTGCTGCAGAAAGCCCTGCGGACGGTCCTGGGGACCCATGTGGAGCAGGCGGGCTCCTTCGTTAACGGCGACCGGCTTCGCTTTGACTTCACCCATTTTTCCGCGCTGACACCCGAAGAGCTTTCTAAAGTAGAAGCGATTGTCAATGAAAAAATAGCGGAGAATCTGCCGGTACAGACACAGATCATGACATTGGAAGAAGCGAAAAAGACAGGGGCCATGGCTCTGTTCGGAGAAAAATACGGAGATAACGTGAGAGTTGTGCGTATGGGAGATTTTTCAACAGAGCTGTGCGGAGGAACCCATGTCGCCAGCACAGGCACCATCAGCGCGTTCAAGATCCTGTCTGAAACAGGAATCGCGGCCGGTGTCCGCAGGATCGAGGCTCTGACGGCAAACGGTGTATTCCGTTACTACGATGAGCTGGAAGAAAATCTGGCGGAAGCGGCAAAAATAGTAAAAACAACACCCGCGTCCCTTACCGTCAAGTTAAACCACCTGATGGCGGAAATGAAAGCGCTCCAGAGTGAAAACGAATCCTTAAAAGCCAAGCTTGCCCAGGACTCCTTAGGAGATGTCATGGACCAGGTACAGCAGATCAACGGCGTCAAGCTCCTGGCTGTAAAAGTGGACGACGTAGACATGAACGGGCTGCGCGATCTGGGAGACCAGTTAAAAGACAAACTGGGCGAAGGTGTGATCGTATTAGCCTCAGCCAAAGAAAGCAAAGTAAACCTGGTAGCCATGGCTACCGACACAGCCCTTTCCCGGGGAGCACACGCAGGCAACCTGATCAAAGGCATCGCAGCCCTGGTGGGCGGCGGCGGCGGCGGACGTCCGAACATGGCCCAGGCCGGCGGTAAAAACCCGGCCGGCATCGAAGCCGCTATCCAGGAGGCAGCCAAGGTTTTGGAAGGACAAGTCAAATAACTATGAGAGGGTGCAGACCGCTCTTTGCAGAAAAATCCGCATAAGTTCCGATTTTTCCATCAAATATAGTTGACGAATCTGAAAATTATGCTATAATTACTGTTAGTGCAATAAAATACCCAGACAGTCGGTCGTATGATGCACAATACAAGGCTGGAGGGAGGTTAGGTGTGATACTATGTCGAACGTAATCGTAAAAGAGAACGAGACCTTAGATAGCGCTTTACGTAGATTTAAGAGAAACTGTGCAAAGGCTGGGATCCAGCAGGAAATTCGTAAAAGAGAACATTACGAAAAACCCAGCGTGAAGCGTAAGAAAAAATCAGAAGCGGCTAGAAAACGTAAATACAATTAAATGTGCAGAACCCCTGAGTGCCCAGGCACCCAGGGGTATTTTATTTTAAGGGTCGGATAGACCCTGTTGAGTGCATTGGAGTTTCTCAACAGAGGAACGGAAATGTACTCAACATAAAACCACCCGCTATGCGGGTGCGCGACGATAGTTATACAAA